>CAIYHG010000177.1 GCA_903925975.1 uncultured Acidobacteriia bacterium
AGGCCACCTTGCCCAGGCCCGTCTTGCCGAGCACCTCAAGCAGTACATTTCGGCGGAAGACCACCTCAGGCGGGCTGCCGAAGCCGCCCCGCAACAAGCCGGACGATTGATGGATCTGGCCCGTTTTCTCGTCCAGCGGGGCCGCTATGACGAGGCGGAGCAGAGCTTCGCCCAAGCCGAGAAGCTGGCCCCCGACGCACCCGACGTGATTTACGGCAGAGCGGCCGCCTACGTCGAGGCGCGCCGGAACCTCGACGTGGCCAGAACCCTGCTCAAACGGTACATGCTGTTGCAGCTCACTCCGGACGATCCGCCCAAGTCCGATGCCGCCAAACTCCTGCGGAAGCTCCAAGGCAACTGATCTCTTCGGGGTCCCTGCCCTCTGAGCCGGCTTTCTTAGGTTTTCGGAACCATCGCCCGCCCCTCAGGGAATCCGGCATACCGTCACGGCCGCGTTGCGGTACGCGCACGGCAATCCCGAGCCGGCCAGCGGATGGCCTGCCTCCAGCACCACCCAATCCACTCCAAACTGCCCGCGCAGCCCCTCCAAACCTTCAGCTGTAATTCGGTCCCAGTCTCTCCGGGCCGCGGACTGCTCGTGCCAGACGCCGGCTTGCGCGGGGCTGATGGTCGCCACGGACCTGTCGGATACATCGTCGGCCAGCATGGAGCGCTCGGCGAGCGCGCGGAAGCCGTGGAAATCCTCGCCAGGCAGTTCCATGTAGCGCGGATTCAGGGCGAAGTAGGCGTCCACGGCGGTATGGGCGGCGATCCACTGAAAGGCCTCGGCCCAACCGTTAGACGGAGCCAACCCGGGCCATTCGAGGTGGCGGCTTGCTGGAAACTCCGCGCGCTGCGCCAGAAAGAAGACCACCGAAAGCGCGGCATATGCCGGCCAGCCGCGCCGGCGGAAAAGACTGAACTGCGTGGCCAGGAGCCCGCCGAGCATGAAGAACATCAGGATATAGACAAATTGCAGATGCCGCATGGGCTGCGCCGGCAGCAGCCGTTCCAGCCTTGGGAAGGCCCCTATGGCGATTGCCGCAGCAGTGAACAAAACCGAATAGAGCGCCAGGCCGCGGCAAAGATCACCCAGTTGCCCCAAGCCGCGGAGACGGGCCCACACGCCGAGCGCTGCCAGAATCAACATCGGGCCTATAGCGCCCAGCCACTCGTACCACGCCCAGTTGGTCACCGCGTAGTAGGCGTGGTTACCCATGGCCTCGCGCCAGGCGGGTTCCGCTGGCCGCAGGAACACGGCCGCCGCCAAAAGCGCCACCGCCAAGCATCCGAAGTAGAAGCGCCACGCTTTCCACCGGAGCGTCACCAGCAGCGCACCCCCGAACAGCGCCACCAGAGGGTGTATAGCGAACGCGGCAGCCCCCAGCGCGAACGCGGCGCCCCAGCGGTTCCGCAACCCCGCAGCCAGCGCCAGCAACAGCAGCGCCGTCGCGACATTCCGCGGATGCAGATGCTGGTCCATCATGAACAGCGCGGTCCCCGCCACCGGCATGGTCAGCATGGGAAGCACCGCCAGCAGGGCGTGGCGACGCACGGGCCCCTCCGGGAACAGGGATTGCGCCACCAGCCACAGCGCCGTCACGAATAGGAACATCACCGCGCAGTACCCGGCCAGGAATAGCGCCTGAAGCGGAAGCCCCGTGACTTTCGCCAGCGTCGCCATGAACCAGGGGAACAGCGTCATGCTGGCCTGCGCCGAAATCAGGCGCCCATCGTGCGGGAACAGGGCCGGGTTGAGGATGTGTTTCACTGCGGGAAGGTAGATGCCCTCGTCCTCGATCCCGTAATGAAAGCCATGCACTGCCACCAATAGCAGCGTCAAGCCAGCCAGCGCGGGAATTGCGCGCAGAGCGCCGGAGATCGTCCGGCGGCCTGCCGCGGCCGCGCCCGGATTATTCGGCTGTTCCATCATGATTAGCACTACGCGCCTTCGGGAGCCCCTTGGAAAAGCAGCATTCTAGCACCCGGGTCGGCGGCCGCGCCTTACTTGCGCCGGCAAGGCCCTATACAATGTGGAAGCGGATCACCGCCCACTATCTCATGGACCAGCTCACTCACACCGCCGTTGGGCTTTTTCTCGGCAGGGCCGGATTGAATCGCTGGACGCCGCACGCAACGCCCATCCTCATAATGGCCGCGAACGCCCCGGATATCGACATCGTGGCCGCGGCCGGGGGGGCGGTGAATTACCTTCAGTATCACCGCCACCTGACGCACTCGCTCATCGCCATGCCGGTGCTGGCGCTGCTCGTCGTGGGGCTGGTGGTTGCAGTAGGGCGCAAGCCGGTGCAATGGATGGGCGCATTCCTGGCCGCGCTGATCGGCGTGGCGTCCCACCTGGCGCTCGATCTGACGAACATGTACGGCGTTCGCCTCCTGCTGCCGTTCCGCGCCGATTGGTTCCGGCTCGACCTCACTTCCGTCGTGGACATTTGGATATGGGCGGCGTTCCTGCTTGCGGTGGCCGCGCCGTTCCTCTCCCGGCTGGTGGGTTCGGAGATCGCTTCCAGCGCCCGGCGCAGCCCGAATCACGGCCGCGGTTGGGCCATCTTCGCCCTCGTATTTCTGCTGCTCTACAACTGCGGACGCGGCGCTCTTCACGCCCGCGCCGTAGCCACGCTCGAATCCCGCATCTACGGCGGCGCCGTGCCGTGGCGGGTGGCCGCGCTTCCCGACCCGGTTGACCCGTTTCGCTGGCGTGGCCTGGTGGAGACCGCTGGGTTCTACGCCATTCCCGACGTTCGCCTCGGCCGCGAGTTCGACCCATCCGATGCCCCGGTCTTTCACAAGCCGGATTGGAACCCATCGCTCCAGGCGGCCGCAGCCGCTGAACCCTTCCGCGTCTTCCTCGGTTTCTCGCAATTCCCGCTTTGGCGGGTAGTTCCCGCGCCCGATGGCGGTGAGTCGCGCTTGGTTGAGGCCATCGATATGCGCTTTGGGACCCCGCTCGACCCGGGATTCATGGCCAGCGCCGTGGTCTTGCCGGACGGCCGGGTTTCGACCGCCGCCTTTCAGTTCGGTAGGGCGAGGCCCCGCTGATTCAGGCATACTCGGTTTCGAACCCGGTGCTTCCAGCGCCGAGGCTCAGGTCTTTCTCCGATGGCGCACTTCCTTCCTTGGCGTCAAAATCGGGGCAATGACGATTCGCGATCCCTGCGCGACGCTCGACCGCGATCAACTGAGCGAGGCCACCATGGGCGATGAAGGCCTAGCGCAGGAAGTCCTCACCGCCCTGCTCGACGACGCCGCCCTCCAATTGCCGCTGCTCGCAGCCGCCATAGCCCGCCACGATCTGGAGTTGACCCGCCGCCTGGCGCACTATTCGAAGGGCGCTTGCGCCAGCGTGGGCGCCAACGCCTCGGCCACGGCGCTCGAACGGCTTGAGAGCCTGGCCGCGCGCGGCGACGTCGCAAGTTGCCTGGCATCCCTACGCTCCTTCGAAGAGAGCATCGAAAACCTGCGCCGCGAGACGGCCATCGCCTGACCCTGGCTGTGGCGCCGGCCTCGGCCGAACCAAGGCATTCCCGGTGTGGTCCGCATCAAGAGCGACCGCCCAAGGCGTCCGACGCGATAGTTGTGCAAAGAAACCCGGCACGAATGCCGGCTCGGCACGATGAAGAGGCTGCTGAAAAAGTCTGTTTGGCCGCCGATGGACGCTGATGGACGCAGATAAGTCATGTTCTTTCAATCCGCGTTGATCTGCGTTGATCTGCGGCCAACGTTCTTGCCTCGTCTTTCAGCAGCCTCTGAATCTTGCCCCACAAGGGGGCGCGAGCGCCCCGCCGAATCCTCTATAACGCCCCGCCCCTTGCAGGCTGCAAACCGTAGGTATTGTGTTACTATGCAGGTTCTAGTACTATCCTTTCCCGATTGAATCACCGGAAATGAATCTACGCTCTCTTTTCAGCCTATTTTCGTCAGACCTTGCCATAGATCTCGGCACGGCCAATACCCTGGTTTTCGCCAAAGGCAAGGGGATCGTCGTCAACGAGCCGTCCATCGTCGCGATTAATAAGACCAACGGCGAAGTGGAGGCGGTCGGCAAAGAAGCCAAGGAGATGCTCGGGCGCACCCCCGGCAATATCGTTGCCATCAAGCCTATGAAAGACGGCGTGATCGCCGATTTCAAGGTGACCGAGCGCATGCTGAACTACTTCATTCAGAAGGCGCACGGGCGCAAGATGCTGGTGCATCCCCGCATCGTCATCGGCGTTCCCAGCGAGATCACTCAGGTGGAAAAGCGGGCTGTCATGGACTCGGCGTATCGCGCCAAAGCCAGCGAAGTGCATCTGGTGGAGCAGGCCATGGTGGCCGCCATCGGCGCGGGGCTTCCGATCACCGAGCCCTCGGGCAACATGGTGGTGGATATCGGCGGCGGAACCACGGATGTGGCTGTCATTTCTCTTTCGGGCATCGTTTATTCCCGCTCCGTGCGCGTGGCCGGCAACGAAATGGACGACGCCGTCATGCAGTATCTCAAGCGGAAGTACAACCTTCTGATCGGAGAACGCACGGCCGAAGCTATCAAGATCGAAATCGGATCTGCATTCCCGCTGGATAAGCCCCTCACTATGGAGATCAAGGGCCGCAACCTGATCGAAGGCGTGCCCCGGACGCTCACGATTGAAGACGGCGAAATCCGCGAAGCCCTCTCCGAGTGCGTCGCCACCATCGTGAACGCCATCCGCGTCGCCCTGGAGCGCACGCCTCCCGAACTCAGCGCGGATATCAGCGACCGCGGCATAGTCCTCACGGGCGGCGGCGCGATGCTGAAGAATCTGGACAAGCGCATTCGCGAGGAAACGGGCCTCCCCGTTTCGATCGCCGATGACCCGCTGGCGTCGGTCGTGCTCGGCACCGGCCGCATGCTCAGCGATTTCAGACTACTCCGCAAGATTTCGATAGACTAGGAGAAGCGGGCTCCGCCGGCAAAGCATGGAGTCGTTTCTTAACCGCTATCGGAACATCACCGTTCTCTTATTGGTGATCTTTGCCCAGCTCGTGCTGATAGCCGTGCAGGTCAAAAGCGATAGCGATATTCCCATGATCCGCGTTTGGACTGTCACCGCGGTCACCCCGGTCGCGCGGCTTATCGAAGCCGTGCGCGGCGGCGGCGCGGGGCTGGTTCACAACTACGTGCTGTTGCGCAGCACGGACGCGGAAAACCGCCGGCTGCAAGCGGAACGCGACAAGCTCAAACTCGACAATCTCTTCCTTCGCAACCAACTCAACACCGCCGAACGCGCCAAGGCGCTCCAGCTCTTTCAGCAGAGCACTCCCTCCAGGACGGTGGCCGCCACGGTCATCGGAACCAGCGCCGATTCCGGGTCCAAGGTGGTTTTCGTGGACCGGGGCACCGGCTCGGGCGTAATGCGCGGCATGGCTGTGGTGACGCCCGATGGCATTGTCGGCAAGGTGATTGCCGCCTACCCTACGGCGTCGGAAGTGATGCTGGTAACCGACGCCCAGTTCGCCGCCGGGGCGATCTCCCAGGCGCGGCAGGTGCGCGGCACGCTGAAGGGTCAGGGCACGCCGATGTGCAAGGTGGATTACGTGCCGTTTGAGGAAAAGGTGGAGCCCGGGGATTGGTTCTACACTTCCGGAGACGACCGCGTTTTTCCCCGTGGCTTCCCCATCGGCATCGTCAAAGCCGTTCGCTCCGCCCAGCCCTATAAGGAGGTCTTCGTGGAACCAAGCGGGCTCCAGCGCGGGTTGGAGGACGTTTTGATCCTGGTACAAGCCGTCCACCAGGACATCCCGGATCAACCGCCCTCCACTCAGCCGGTGTACCTCGCGCCGCCCCTGCCTGGGTCTCAGCCCGCAGTCGACCCGGGCCAGACCGCCGTGCCGCCCGGCCAGCCGGCGCCCGCAGCCCCCGGCACCGAAGCCGACAAGCTGCGCAATTTGTACAAGGCGGCCGGCGATGCCCAGAAACACGAGTTCGGAACCGGGCTGCCGGGCTCGAAGCCGCCCGATTTCACCAAGTTGGGGCAGGAGCAGCCTCCGCCGGCGCTGCCGGCCGGGAGCGCCATTCCCGCACAGGGAGCGGCGCCTAACGCGCCCGTCACTCCCGCGGTGAAGACGGCGCCGCAGGGCGCGCAGCAACCCGCAGCCGGCACCCAGCCCAAAGCCCCGGGCGCCGCCTCCCCTCCGCAGACCGCCCCTAAGCGCGCCCCCTCCGCTACGCCCGCAGCCGGGCAACCGGGAGGTCCGGCCGTCCAATGACATATTCCGGCGGACGCATCCTCCTCAGCAGCCAGGGCGAAGGACAGGTATCCCGTTTCCGCCCGTGGGTCATGATCGTCACCCCGCTCGCGGCCATTCTCTTTCAGGTCTACGCGCCGCTCTTCTTCCCCTTCCTCAGCTTTCTGGAACTGCCGCTTCTGGTGGTGATTTACTTCGCTCTGATGCGCAGAAGCCAGCTGAGCGGCCTCGCGGTGGGCGCGCTGGTAGGCCTGGCTCAGGATTCGCTGTCCAAGAACCCCCTTGGCATGTTTGGCATCGTCAAGACGCTGGTTGGGTACTTCGCTTCCTCGGTTGGCGTCCGCCTGGACGTGGACAACACCGTGATGCGGCTGCTGCTGACGTTGTTCTTCTCCCTCTTTCACCAGTTCTTTTACTGGCTGCTGGTGCGCGCGCTCCTCAACCAGCCGCTCGCGTTCGAGCTGCAAAAGACCCTTGTCCTGAGCGTTCTCAATGCCGTGGTGGGCGTTTCGATTTACCATTTTCTGGACAAACTGCGTGAGACTTCCTGAGCCGCGCGTGGGCCGTTGAAGATCCCGGCGCCTTCGTACCGGGAATCCTATAAAATGGGGTTAGACGCACACCGCGTTTTGCCGTGATCCTGCCTCCTGCCGACCCAAATCTCGAACAACGCATATCCGAGAGGCAACTCCACGACGACACGCGTTTCGCGGCCACGAAGATCGCTGTTTTCCAGTACGCCGCGGTGGCAATTTTCCTCTTCCTGATCTCCGGCTTCTGGCAGCTTCAGGTCCAGAATCCCGAGTTTTACGACGAGCGGGCGCAGCAGAACAGCATCAAATCCGTGCCCGTGCTGGCGCCGCGCGGGCGCATCCTCGACCGCGACGGCCGGGTGATCGTCGATAACCACACCTCGCACAGCTTGCTTCTGGCGCGCGAGCTATTGAAGGACGAACACTTGGCCGCCATCGCGGAGGGCCTGGACCTCGATTATGCCGATCTCAGCAAGCGTGTGGCGCGTTTTCGTTCCCAGCCCAAATACGTCCCCATTGTCATCAAGGAAGAGCTCACGCCGTCGGACCTTTCCTTCGTGGAATCGCATCGCGATTTCTTCCCGGAACTGGTTTTGATTCAGGCGCAGCGCCGGTTATACCCCCAGAACGGGATGCTCGCCCATCTGGTCGGCTACACGGGAGAAGTCAGCGAAGACGAACTGAACACCGCGGAGTTCGCCAAATACGAACCCGGCGCCGTCGTGGGGAAGTTCGGAATCGAGGGGCAGTACAACAGTACGCTGATGGGCGTTGACGGTCAGCGCCAGGTCGTAGTGGATAATCGCGGCCAGGTGCGGAAGACGCTCAAAATGAAGGAGGCCGTACCCGGCAAGGACCTGAAGCTGACCGTCGATTTGGATCTTCAGGTGGTCGCCGAGTTGGCCATGGAAGGTAAAAACGGCGCGGTGGTCGCACTAGACCCGCGCACCGGCGAAATCCTCGCCATGGTGAGCCGCCCCACGTTCGATCCCAACAAGTTTGCCGTCCGCATCAAGGCCCGCGACTGGAAGGAAATCGCAGGCAACCCCGATAACCCGCTGCTCAACCGCGCCATCCAGGCGCAGCAGGCGCCCGGCTCCACCTTCAAGCCCATCCTGGCCATCGCGGGGCTCGAAACCGGAACCATCGACGAAAAGTGGTCCGTGCGCTGCCCCGGCGGCGCCTCGTTCTTCGGCCATTACTATCGCTGTTGGGAGGCGGGCGGGCACGGTACGGTGTCGCTGCACCGCGGCCTGGTGCAATCTTGCGACGTGTTCTTCTACAACGTCGGCAACAAACTGGGCATCGACAACATCTCCACCTACGCCGATCTGGTCGGTTTCGGGCAGAAAACCGGAGTCGATCTGCCGCATGAACAGGCCGGCGTGGTGCCTTCCGAGAAATGGAAGCTCAGGAACTTCCGCCAGAAGTGGTACGCCGGAGAAACCATTTCCGTGTCGATCGGACAAGGCGCCTTGACCGTGACCCCCCTGCAACTGGCGCGCGCCATCGGCGGGATGGCCATTGGCGGCACATGGAACCAGCCGCACGTTGTGGCCACCACCCCCGTTGAGAAGCCCAAGCAATGGGCGCTGAATCCGTCCAACGTGAAACTGGTGGTTGATGGTATGTATGGCGTGGTCAACGAAGGCGGCACCGGCGTTCGCGCGCGGCTCCCGAATGTGGAGGTCTGCGGCAAGACGGGTTCGGCGCAGTTGGCTTCGAACGAGCTAATGAAATCGGGCGGCATCGTGGGCATGAACCTGAAGGACAATGCCTGGTTTGTGGGCTTTGCGCCGCGCGCCGCCCCTGAGATCGTGGTAGTAGCCCTGTTCGAGCACGGAGAGCACGGTCAACTTGCCGCCCCCATCGTGCGCGACGTTCTGAAGGCCTATTTCGATAAGAAAACCCGCATCGCCATGCTCGAACAACAGCGTTCGGCGATGTATGGCGCGCTCGCGGCCGTAGGTAATCTGGGGCTGCCGGCCGGGATGGTCCCTTCCGCGGCGCCCGGCGTTCAACCGTCCGGCTCGCAGCCTGTAGAGGCCGCGTACATGGAAACCGTGGAATCGGGGCCCAAGCCCGCGCAGCCGCGCGCTTCTTCCTCCGCCGCCACCACGGCGGCAGTCGCATCCGCTAAACACTGACAATGTCAAAGTATCTATCCGCCCGCGATCTCGACTGGCCCCTGCTGATGATCGTCGTCCTCATCTGCGCCGTCGGAGTGCTCCAGATTTACAGCGCAACCATCGATACCAACTATTCCAGCGCCTGGTGGAAGCAGATCTTCTACGTGGGCGGCGGGCTCGTCCTGATGTGGCTGGCGGTGAAGGTGGATTACCACACGCTCATCCACTACGTGCCGGCGCTCTACGGCCTCTCGATAGTCGCGCTGCTAGGCACGGAACTGCTTGGCTCCACCGTGTTCGGCTCCAAGCGCTGGATTCCCATTCCTGGGCTCGGAATGCGTTTACAGGTCTCGGAATTCGTTAAGTTGGTGATAATATTGTTAGTAGCCCGGTATTTAACGGATTTGAAGCGTGACGAGTTGGAAATTCGGGAAATGCTGGTTTTATCGGGCTTGGTGGCGGTTCCCGTGCTGTTGGTGCTTGCACAGCCGGATTTGGGAACTTCGCTCACCTATATGGCAGTCCTGGTGACGGGAGCGTTCATCGCCGGGCTGCGATGGAAGTATGTAGCCGCCATAGCAGTAGTGGCAGTGCTGGTGCTTCCAGTGGGATGGCATTTCCTGAAAGATTATCAGAAGGCGCGTTTGGTGAGTTTCATGGATCCCGAGCGGGACCCGCAGGGCACCGGATATCAGTTGATACAGTCGCAAATCGCCACCGGAGCCGGCGGAATGTTCGGTAAGGGCGTCACCAAGGGAACTCAGACGCAGTTGCGCTTTCTGCCCGTGCCGCACACGGATTTTATATTCTCGGCCTTCGCCGAAGAGCATGGGTTCGTGGGCGTAACGATTGTGTTGTCGTTGTATTTTGTGATGATCATGCGCGTAGTGCAGAACGCGCAAGCGGCCCCGGATAGAGCCGGGATGTATCTCTGTATGTGTGTGGCGGGCCTGCTTCTGTTTCACACGTTGGTGAACGTAGGCATGGTCGTAGGGCGGATGCCGGTAACCGGGATTCCCCTGCCCTTCATGAGCGCCGGCGGATCGAGTATCTGGTCGAACTTTATGGCTTTGGGGCTGGTCAATAATGTCCGCCTCAGAACGTTTATTAATTGAAGCCGCGGCGTAATATCGCCGCGAAGAGTAAGTATTTGGGGAGCTTGTAGAGAACCTCGGGATGTTGGCGCGCACGCGCACGTCCCTGGAGGGCGGTTCCCGGCCGGAAGGCGTTTGAGATAAAGATCTCCGTATCCGGCCAGCGTGAGTTCCGGAATTTATGTTGTTTACCCGCTCACGGCGGGACGTTGACAACCCACGCAGGGCGCCTACCTCGTACTCCTCCAGCCTCCCCATGGGAGAAGATCGATGTCAAAAGAGTTGGTCATTTCAGCAAACCGCCACGAAACCCGTGTTGCGATTTTGGAGGATGATCAGGTAGTCGAAGTCTATCATCAGCGCGAAAACGAGTATTCCCTTGCGGGCAGCATTCGCAAAGGCAGAGTTACGCGCGTTCTGCCCGGAATGCAATCGGCGTTCGTCGATATCGGGCTCGACCGCGATGCCTTCCTGTATGTCTCGGACTTCTTCGAGGACAACGAGGAATACGACAAAATCGTTACCAGCGTCGAAGAGAAGGTCCTGAAACTGGACCGCACCCCGCGGCCCGAGGCGCAGTTTGCCGCGCCGGCAGAGGAGCCCCAGACGCCGGCCGAAACCACAGCCGCTCCGGTTGCCGCAGCCGTTCCTGTGCCCGATGCGGCCACGGCGGCTCCCTCGCCCGACCAGCGCCGTGACGATAGAAGCCGCGATGATAGAGACCGCCGCGGAAGGCGCTCACGCCGCCGCCGCGGAAAGGGCGGCCGTGGCTTGCCCGAATCCAAGTTCTACTCCCCCGGCGCAACGGAAGAGCAAGAGCCCGAGGAAGAAGCGGCGCCGGTAGTGGTGGCCGCTCCCCCACCCGCGCCCGTCCACGTCCACGCCCCCGCCCCGGCCCTGGAGCAATCCTCCGATTTCTTCGTATTGCCCGGCGAGTCGCTGGCCAAGTACTCCCACGCGGATGCCGACGCGGAGGAACCCGAAACCGGCGAGCCCGAGGATAGCGGCGAGGTTGAAGCTTCTTCCAGCCTGCCCGCGGAAGTGGAAGCCGAGTTCCCCTCCGCGCCCGCGGAGCTTGCCGAAACCAGCTCCGCGATGGCCGCCGAACCCTCGGCTGAGCCGCTTCCCGAATTGGCCGAAGCCGTCCAAGCCGCTGAAGATGACGCGGCGGAGACCGCCGAAGAGATAACGGCCGAAATCGAAGCCGCCGCCGAGGCGGAACCTGAAGTTGAAATCGCCGAAGAAGCCGACGCAGCCTCAGCCGGCGCAGCCGAACCCGTTCAGCCCGAGGAATCCGATCTACCGGCCGAAGGCGAGCAGGTGGAATCCGCCGGTAACGACGACGCCGAGGCCGGCATCGTTCAGGCCATCGACGGCGAAGGCGCCGAGACGGCGTCTGTTCCCACCAGCCTCACCGCTAACTTGCGCGAGCAGGGCCCCCGCTACCAGCACCGCGTCTCCCGCCGCATGCGTCGGAAAGGCCGGGATGGGCGCGATAGAGGACCGGAAGCCGGCGGCGCGCCCAAGGCGCCGGAAGCGCGCGTGCAGGAACCGCCCGCGCAGGCCCCGGAACAGCGTTCCGCTCCGCGGCCCGCCGCCGAGCCGCGCACGGAAACCAAGGCAGCCGCGCCTTCAATCGCCGATCTGCTCAAGGAAGGCCAGGAAATTATCGTTCAGATCGCCAAGGAGCCTCTGGGCCAGAAGGGCGCCCGCATCACCTCGCACATCGCCCTGCCCGGCCGCTTCCTGGTGTACATGCCCACCGTGGACCACATCGGCGTGTCGCGCAAGATCCCCAGCGACGAAGAGCGCTCCCGCCTCAAGAGGGTGCTCCAGGCTCACCGCTCCGGCATCCCCGGCGGGTTCATCGTGCGCACGGCAGGCGATGGACGCTCCGAAGAAGAGCTTCGCGCCGACATGATGTTTCTCTATAACCTCTGGCTCGATATGCGCCAGAAGGCCGAGAAGACTCCGGCGCCGGCTCTGATTCACCACGATCTCAACGTCGTCGAGCGCGTGCTCCGCGACCAGCTCACTCCGGCCTACAAGAGCGTCTGGGTGGATAACGAGGAAGTTTACGAGAGCGTGCTGCGCTTCGTGCAGCGCTTCCAACCGACGCTCGTCTCGCGGGTCAAGATGTACACCCGCTCCGCGCCCATATTCGACGAGTTCAGCATCACCTCCGAACTCGAAAAGGCCCTGCGGCCGAAGGTCTGGCTGAAGTCTGGCGGCTACATCGTCATCAACCAGACGGAGGCTTTGGTCGCCATCGACGTCAACACCGGCAAGTTCGTCGGCAAGTCGAACCGCCTTGAAGACACCATCGTCAAGACCAATACCGACGCCATCAAGGAAATCGTCCGGCAGATTCGCCTGCGCGATTTGGGCGGCATCATCGTGGTGGACTTCATCGACATGGACGAGCGCAAGAATCGCCAGAAGGTGATGCAGGCGCTCGAAGAAGCCATGCGCTCGGACCGCGCGCCTTACAAGATCCTCCAGTTCAACGATTTCGGTCTGGTGGCGATTACGCGCAAGCGCGTCAAGCAAAGCCTGGAGCGTACGCTCTGCGCTCCCTGCACCTACTGCGAAGGCGCGGGCTATCTGAAGAGCCCGCAAACCGTAGTCGGCGAGATCCTCACGGAGGCGCAGAAGATCGCGCGCGCCGTGGAAGGCAAAGACGTGATGTTGCGCGCGGCTCCCGAAGTGGCCAAGCTGCTCAAGTCCAACCAAAACACCTATCTGCAGGAGCTCGAAGAGATTCTCGGGCGCACCGTGATCGTCAAGAGCGATCCGCTGCTGCACCAGGAACGCTTCGACCTCGCATAACCTCAACAGGGCAGGCCCCCCGGGGCCTGCCCGGCCCCAAGCTGCCCCACTGCCCCCTCCTCAGGCGCCCGTATAATGTTGGTATGTTCTTCCGCCGCGAACACCAGAAGAAGCTCACCTTTTCCGAACGCATGGAATGCCTCCGCGAGGCCGGCTTCACGGTCGATTCGCTGGGCAACGGCGTGCGGGCGGCGCGCGGCGCCTTCGCGCTCGACCTTGTCGAGCAGGATGGCGAAATTCAAGTGCTGAGCCACGCCGGCCTGCTGCTCTCCGGCGAAATCGCGCGCCTCACCGACGGCGGCTTCCAGAAGTTCTTCCGCGCGCCGTCAGGCCAGCGCAAGCCCGCCGCTGCCGCCGATCTCCAAGGCCTGCACGAGTTCGAAGAGGACCTTCGCGAGGCCCTCGGTCAGGAAAGCTACTACAACGAATCGCTCGGCACGGTCTCCACTTTCTACCTTTACGACCGCGTGGCCGACCGTGATAAAGGCGTTCCGAAGCGCGCGTGGGAGTAGCGCCGGCTTTTCCGTTCGCGAATCCGCTCAAAGCGCATAAGACCACAAGCTGGCAGCCGATCCCGCGGCGCCTCGGCTAAAATGGGTGAGACTCCTCCGGGAAGGGCCAACCTCTTGAATCGGCAAATCAGAGTTTTGCTAGTGGACGACGAAGCCAGCCAGCGCAGCGGGATGGCCGCGATGGTGGAGGCGTGGGGCATGCAGGCGGAGACCGCTGCCGACGGAAACGAGGCGTTGTTGAAGCTCTCTTCGTTCCCGGCGGACGTGATCGTCACGGATCTAAACATGCCCGGCCTCGATGGCTTCGGCTTCCTCGAACGCTTGCGCGATTCGGGCGACATGCCGCCCACCATCGTACTCACCGCGTTCGGGAATATCGATACGGCCGTACGCACCGTGCACGAACTGGGCGCCTACTGGTTCCTCGAAAAGCCGCTGCAACCGGCGACCCTCGAAGCGCTGATCCGCCGCGCGGGGACGCACGCCGTGCTGCGCGCGGAAAACCGGAATCTGGAGCGCCAGCTTAGTTACAAGGGCTCGCTCGGAGAACTTGTGGGCGCCTCTCCGCAGATGCAGGAAATCTTCGCCTTGCTGCAGCAGGCCGGGCCGAGCAAGGCCTGCGTCCTGATCACCGGCGAAAGCGGCACGGGCAAGGAACTTGTCGCGCGCACGGTTCACGCGTTGAGTCCCCGCCGGATGGGTCCGTTTATCGCCATCAACTGCGCCGCGCTCCCGGAAACGCTCATCGAAAGCGAATTATTCGGCCATGAGAAGGGCTCCTTCACCGGAGCCTCGGAGCGCCGCGCCGGATGTTTCGAGATCGCCCAGCATGGAACGCTTCTGCTCGACGAGATCGGCGAGATGCCCATGCAGACGCAGGCCAAGCTGCTGCGCATCCTCGAAGACTCCAAGGTGCGCCGCCTCGGCGGCAGGGCCGAATTCGAAGTGGACGTCAGGCTGGTAGCCGCAACCAACAAGGCGCCCGAGGAGGCGGTTCGCGGGGGACATCTCCGCGAAGACCTTTTCTACAGGCTCAACGTCTTCCACATCCACATCCCCCCGCTGCGCGAGCGGAAGGCGGATATCGGACCCATCGGCGAAACCCTCATTGGCTCCCTGAACCGCAAGCACGAATGCAAGGTCGCGGGCATTTCGCAGGAGGTCGCCGAGGCCCTCGAACGCCACAACTGGCCCGGCAACGTGCGCGAACTGCGCAACGTGCTGGAGCGCGGGGTGATTCTGGCGGGCGAAGGGACGATCGAACTAAAGCACCTGCCAACCTTCCTGCAAGCCAGGCCCGGCGCGCCTCCTGCGGCTACGGCGGTGCGCGCCGCGGATAGCGATCCCGGCTCAGTCCGTTTTGCCGTCGGCACCACCGTGGAAGAGGCCGAGAAGGGCCTCATTCTGCGCACGCTGGAGCACACCAAGAACAACAAGACCAGAGCAGCCGAGATCCTCGGCATCAGCCTGAAGACGCTGCACAATAAGCTGAAAGAGTACGGCGCGAAGGAAGACGCCGGCTCCTAGCCCCAATACCGTTCACTTAGCCTTCGTGGGGCGGCCACTCTTGGCTGCGAACCCGCTCTCCAGCGGGTTCCCGGCCGTCAGGCCGGCGCCCGATCAGCTGAACAGTATCCCGCGTAACCCGCATTTCTCGCCAGTTTGCTTTGCGAGAGGCGTGAAAAGGCCGCGGATTCGAGGCGCACTGCTCAGCGAGCGGTTTTCTTCAAGGCGCCGTGATAGGCGGTCGCGCGGTCTAGCGGCCCGCGTGCAGATTGTTGTGGATGGCGTAGAGCGCCAGTTCCAGCCGGTCGGAGACGCCGAGTTTGTCGAAGATGTTGTGCAGGTGGTTCTTCACCGTCTGCTCGCTGATGAACATCTTCTCCGCCATCTCTTTGTTCTTGAAGCCTTGGGCAACCAACGCCACGATCTCGCGTTCGCGCTGGCTTAGCGGAGAGCGTTCCCGCTCCCGCTGCGGGGGCGGCGGCATCATCGCGGGCTGAGGCGCTTCCTCGTTCGCCACGAACTGGCGGATCACGGCCTGGGTAGTATGCGAATCCAACCAGATCTCTCCAGCGTGGACTTTGCGGATGCTCTTAATCAACAACTCGGTAGCCGTCTGTTTCAGAACGATCCCCGAGGTGCCGAGCTTCATGGCCTGAACAAATTCGTTCTTGTCGTCCGAGGCCGTCAGCACGATTACCCGCGTCTTGTTCCGGACCGCCTGAAGCCGCTGAAGCGTCGCCAGCCCGTCGAGGCCCGGCATCTTAAGGTCAAGAAGGAGCACATCGGGCTCGTGCTGCTGCAGGATTTCCAGCACCTGCCTGCCGTCTTGGGCTTGGGCAACCACTTCGAAATCTTCCTCGAGGCTCAGCAACTTGCAAAGGCCATCGCGGAATATCGGGTGATCGTCCGCCACTACGATCCGGATCTTCGGTTTTGGCGCGCCGCCGTCGATCCCGGATTCATTTGCAACGGTACTGTTATCCGGCATACACTTACGGCTATTTTAGAGTTCCGCTAGTACTATGTCAATTGAAGTCCCGCCGGAGTACAGACTTTTCCTGAGTACTCGCCATCGGCCCGCCCCCGTCGAGGCCTGTACACCACAGGGAGGTGTACATTTGAGGCGTGTATTTTGCTAAGGTTGAAAGTGGGGAAGAGACCACGCATATGAGTGAAGAACTGGCTGAGGTGGACTTTCAGCGCTTTTGGCGGCGCCTCCAACGTTTGGGCCTGAACGCCTATGAATCCAGGTCCTATCTGGTTCTCTTAGGCCATCCTAAATTCAAAGCCTTGGAACTGGCTGCGAGATCTCACGTTCCTCGCCAGAAAATCTACGAGGTGCTCGATAGCCTCGTCGAGAAGGGTTTTGCCCAGGTTGTTCAGGAAAAGACCAAGCTCTTCTCCGCGGTCGAGCCCAGTCTCGCGATTCCGGCTTATCTCTCGCGCAAACGCCAGATTCTGGAGCAGGAGCTTACCGATAACGGGCGCTCCGGTTCGGCCTTGATCGACGATCTCGCCGCGTTGTACTCCGAAGGCCAGGGCGGCCGCGGCACGCTCGATTTTCTGCGCATCGTGACCGAACCAGCGCAGACCGGGGCCGAGTACCGCCGCATGCTTTCCGAAGTGAAGCAGGAGTACGTCGAGTTCTCCCGCCCTCCCTACGCCGTCGACCCGCTGAATGAGCAACTCGTGAAGCAGGCCCGGCAGGCCGGCGTCAGTTGCCGCATACTGCTCGAAGCCGCCACTTTAGACGACGATCACAAGCAGCGGCTCGTCGAGTACACCGCAGCCGGAGTGGAAGTCCGCATGGCCGATTCGCTCCCTATGAAATTGGCGGTGTTCGATGCCCGCGACGGCATGATAGCGCTCCTCGACCCCGTGATCACCCGCCCCACGTGGACCGCGGTCGTCTTCCACCACGAGGGAATGGGCGAAGCCATGAAGGGCCTGTTTGAAGGGCACTGGCGCAGAGGAAAGACGTTCGGGGCGGTTTAGCGGGCGCCGGCGACGCCGCGCGACTTGCGCGTGATAATCTCGCGGACGGCATAGATCCGCCGGTCCTGGCTTTCGAAATACGTCCGCATCATCATCTCGCCGATCAGGCCGGCGCTGAACATCATCAGCCCGCCCAGCAGCAGCACCACCCCCGCCACCATCAGCGGGCCGTGTTCGATCACGATATCGTGGCCCAGCAGTTTCTTGATGGCCAGGTAGACCAAAATCCCGCCGCCCGAGCCTCCGCCCATGAGCCCCAGCGATCCGAAGAAGTGCATCGGCCGCGTGAAGTAGTGCAGCAGAAACCGGATCGTCAGAATGTCGAACAACACGCGGAAGGTCCGCCCGATGCCGTAGTGCGACTCGCCCGACGCGCGCGGCACATTTAGAATCGGCACTTCCACGATCTTCGCGCCATAGAAACTGGCCAGCGCCGGAATGAAGCGGTGCAACTCGCCGTAGAGATTCACGTCCTTCAGAATTTCCGCGCGATACGCCTTGAAAGTGGTTCCGAAATCGCGCAGGTCCACGCCCGAAGCCTTGGACATCAGCCAGTTCGCGATCTTCGAGGGAAGCCTGCGGCTCAGGGCGCCATCTACGCGATGCTGGCGCCAGCCACTCGCAATGTCGTACCCTTCGTCGATCTTCGCGAGCAGCGCGGGGATATCCTCCGGCGCGTGTTGCAGATCGCCATCCATCGCGATTACGACGCTGCCCTTGGCTTCGTGAAAGCCGGCGGAAAGAGCCGCGGTCTGCCCGAAATTCCTCCGCAGCCGGATTACCTTCAGGTGACCGTCGGTCTCGACCAGGTTCGAAAGCAGTTCGAAACTGCGGTCCGTCGATGCGTCGTCCACGAAGAGAATCTCGTACGGGCGGGCCAGCTTCTCCAATACAACCGTGAGCCGGTCATAGAGCCGCAGAATCGAGCGCTCTTCGTTGTGTATCGGAATAACGATGGACAGCATGCTGCGCAGCACCTAGTTTAGCATTCCGGGGTTGCGTGCTATACTACGGCGCTTCCGATGGATCGCCTGCCCTTTCAAGCCACAACCGCCGGCGCGTTATATGACGGCATGGAACGCCTCCCGGTTTCCGTCCTGCTCGACAACGTGCGCAGCCTTTACAACGTCGGCTCGTTCTTCCGAACCGCCGACGCCGTCGGCGCCGAGCGCCTCTACCTCACCGGCATCACCGGCCATCCGCCCAGCCGCGCCCTCGCCAAGACGGCGCTGGGGGCCGAAGAAACAGCCCCGTGGGAGTATTCGTGGGAGCCTGGCCCGTTCCTGGCCGCGGCCCGCGCGCGCGGCGTGGAGATCGTCGCCATCGAAACAGCCGTCCATGCCGTGGATCTCTTCGATTGGACGCCCCGCTTCCCCGTTTGCGTCGTCTTCGGCCACGAGGTGGATGGCATCCGCCCGGAAGTGGCCGCTTTCGCCGATACGTACGTCCGCATACCGATGCTCGGGAAGAAGCACTCGTTGAACGTCGCCACGGCCGGCGGCGTGGTTCTATACGAGTTGCTTCGCAAGTACCGCGAACGGCTGCGGCCCCGTTAGTCTCTCCGGCGGCGGTAATATGGAACTTGCCTCAAACCCTGCCTCAAATTCGACTCGATCTCGATTTCATGCAGTCGCCCTCTCCGGAGCATCCGGGACTCATGATTCGCGATCCCTACCGCTACTCCGACTCCGTCCTTGTGATTCCTCCGGGCCTTACGCAATGCCTCTCGTGCTTCGATGGCTCACAGACTGAGTTGGACCTCAGGGCGGAGCTCGTGCGCATTACCGGCGGCTTCGATGTACAGGACATCCTGCGAACGTTCGTCGATACCCTCAGCGGCGCCGGTTTCCTCGAAGATGAGCAATTTGAGAACATGCGTGAGAGCCGCCGCCAGGATTTCGCGGAGCAAGCCGTGCGGGAGCCCTCCCACGCCGGCGCCGCCTACCCCGCGGACCCCGAGGAACTGCGCACCACGCTCGATAGCTACATGAACGCGGAGCCCGCGGCAGATTCCGCGCGAGACGGCTTATTCGCTCTCGCCGCGCCGCACGTCAGCCCGGAAGGCGGTTGGCGTTCCTACGCTTCGGCATATTCCGTGCTCCGGCCAGAGCACAAAGACCGCACCTTCGTGATCCTGGCCACCTCGCACTACGGCCGCCCGGAGACGTTCGGCCTCACGCGAAAGCCCTTTCGCACGCCTCTGGGCACTGCGCGGACCGATGCCGCCCTGGTGGATTGGCTGGCCGAACACGGCGGCCCCGCCGCGATTATGGAAGACTACTGCCATTCCTTCGAGCACACGGTGGAGTTGCAGGTGATCTTTCTGCAGCACGCGCTCGGCCCGGGTGTGCGCATCCTCCCCGTGCTCTGTGGTCCGTTCGCCAAGTCCGTTCTGGAAGGCGGCAAGCCCGAAGACGATGACGGGGTAAGCCAATTCATCCGCGCTTTGGGCGAGTTGCGTCAGCGCGAACCCGGCTTGTTCTGGATTCTCGGCGTGGATATGGCCCACATGGGAGCCCGCTACGGGGATTCGTTCGCCGCAACTGCCGGCGAAGGCCGCATGCTGGATGCCTCCGAAGGGGACTGGGCTCGCATCGAGCGCATCACGGCCGGCGATCCCACGGGGTTCTGGGAACTGGTCCGCGAGAATCGCGACAGCCTGAAGTGGTGCGGCTCCTCCGCCTTCTACGCATTTCTGAAATGCGCCCCCGAGGCGCGAGGGCAACTGTTGCGCTACGAACAGTGGAACATCGATGAGCAGAGCGTGGTCAGTTTCGCCGGGCTCGCTTTCCGGGGTTAGCTTCAGTTCGTGGGACTTACCCGGAAATCGTCGAAATAGGTAACGGAGTCTCCGACCGTCCAGAGGCCCACCTTGCCCGCCCCGGGGAACGTGCTGTCAGTCGCCTGTAGGATGCGCCGGTGGTTCACGTACACTTGCAGCCGGTCCCCGCGCGCGGAGACTTTCAGAATGCGCCACGTGTTCGGTTCAATGTCGTGCGCGGCTAAAAGGATCTCGCTGCGGACGCCGTTTCGAACGCGGAACAAGCCCACGTTTCCCATCTTGGCGTCCATACGCGCTACATAGTAATTGTTCCGGTCCTGGTAACGGAACACCACGCCGCCAGCTTGCACCGGGCGCCCCGCGATAGACTTCAACCGCACGCTCACGTCCCCATTGCGCAGCAGGACTCCGTCGAGCGTGGCAATCGGAAATCGCCCGCCGTTGGGGTCGGAGGAAACCTCGGCCAGCACGTAGGGTTGCGAGGGAGCCGTTTGGTCGCGCCGCACTTCCCACTGTGGCGCCGCGCCGCTGTTAGTCATGGCGACGGTCCATCCGGATGGAGTTGTGCCGGCTTCCGAGCGGTCGAAAGTGACCACCCTTCCCGTCGAGGCCGCCAAGGACAGCGCGAATATGAAGACCAGTCCCCTCATGAATCGAACCCGGTGCGGCAAATACAACTCATTGCCTAGGCTCTTGTCTTCATTTTACCCCTCCCCTATAAATTGGGCGCGATTCCAAGTAGCCCTTTCGAGTAGCTATAGCCTGCACAAAGGCGCACAGGCTCCTGTGACTCCGGCTTGGGTGAAAGGCGCGTGCGGCCCCTAGTCCGCTAATTTGCGGCGGGTTTGCAGCCACCCATTCACCAGCGTGGCCGCGAGGATCGCCGCTCCCCCGGCCAACGGCCACGGTCCAGGGCGCTCGCCGTGCGCCAGCCACACCCAGATGGGGTTGAGCGCGGGCTCAAGCAGCAGGATGGTGGTCGCTTCAAACGCAGTCACGTGGCGCATGGCGCGCGTCAGGCACCAATACGCCGCGCCAATCTGAAACACGCCCAGGTACAGGATCGCGGGAAGAGCGCGCTCCCAACCCAGAGCCACCGGCAGCGCCAGGGGAAGAGCTGCGGCGAACGCCAGCAGGTTGCCCGCGGCCACGGCCGCCATTCCCGCACCGTCTTCCCGCCCCCGCGAGAGCCAGCGCAGCCCGGCCAGCGTCAGCGCCCACGTTACTCCGCTCGCCAGAGCGCAGAGATTCCCCGTGCGGGGGTCGGGCGCCGTCGCCCCTGCTCTCTCAGTCCCCAATGCGAACATCGCCATCCCGGCCGCGATCGCCGTCATATACCAGATGTCGCGCCGGCGTATCGGCTCATGCAAAACCAACGGCCCCAGCAATAGGAGATACAGCGGCGCGGTGGACTGAAGAAAGATCGCGTTGGCGGCCGTTGTCAGCCGCGTCGCCAGCACAAACAGAATCAGCGTCGCGGCGTAAGCCAACGCCACTGGCGCCAGCCGCCACGTCCACTTCCGGCGCGCTTCCGGGATTGCCAGGAGCAGCACGGCGGCCGCGATTCCGGATCGAAAGCCGGCCACCTGCCATCCCGTGAGCGCCGCGCCCTTGATGGCCGCGCCTCCCGTGGAAAACAGCACCGCCGCGGCGACGAGCAGCAGCCGGTTCCGAAATGCGGATGGTCGCATGGATGGATTATTGCGCGGGCGGCGGCAGCGTGCTCCGCATCACGCATTCTACTGGCACGATATCATGCCGCGCCGCCCCTGCCGCGCCTATAATGGGACTTCGGTGGGAGCGCTGCGTTCGGTTCGAACGGCGCACATAGACCTCCCGCCTGGAGAGCCTATGTCGCCGGAACCCTTATACCCTGCCTCTCCCCCAACCATCCTCGCTGTGGATGACGACAAAGGGGTTCTCAAGTTGCTCGGTAAGACGCTCACCGCTGCGGGTTACCACGTGCTGCTTGCCGATTGCGGCTGGAACGCCATCAAGGCGTACGAGAAGAACGCCCAACCGATTCACCTCTTGTTGACCGACGTGATCATGCCCGATCTCACCGGGCCCGTCGTGGCGCAGCGGCTTCGCCTCAAGCAGCCGGGCCTCAACGTACTGTTTATTTCCGGCTTTCACGACGCCGAACTGGTGCAGCGTTTCATCACGCAGCAGGGCTTCGGTCTGCTTCCCAAGCCTTTCACGCCGGAGGTGCTCCTGCGCGTGGTGGGCGAGGCGCTCGGGCCTCTGGCGTTCGGGTCGCGCTAGGCCCATGACCGCCTAATCTTGTTCAATTCGTTGGAAACCGCTGGCCGGCGCGCGCGCCCCCTCTACGAACTCCGTCAGATCGAACGCACCGGCATGGCCACTATGTCGTCGATCTGCAGCGCTTCTTTCACTACGAAGGGTTCTCCGTATCGCGCGCCGATCAGGTTGCCATAAAACCGCGCGATGGCGCCCAGCCTCTCACGAATTTCCGCCTCCTTCGGGAAAAGGCCCGCGCCTTCCTCGCCGCCGCCATACTGCGAGGCGTAGCTCAGCAATGCCGCCATGCGCCTTTCGAATTGCGCGCTGATATCCACCACGAACGACGGCTTCACGTCCGCGTACACGCTCGAATAGAGAATCTTGAAAGGCCGGTGCGGCTCCGAATACTCGTCCAGTTTCTTGAGCCCGGAAAGAAAGCAGGCCTCGTAGCCCAATTCGCCGGCGCGGTAATGGTCCGGGTGCCGGGCTTGCCAGTAGGGCAGGATCACAACCCGGGGCCGCAGTTCCCGAATCTTCTGCGCCAGCGTCATCCGCGCGGCGATGTTGTTTTCCAGGCGCGCGTCGGGCATGTGCAGGTTTTCGCGAAAGCGCAGCATCATGTGTTCGGCCGCCGCCTGCGATTCGGCGACGCGCGTTTCAGGCGTCCCTCGCGTCCCCATCTCGCCCGCCGTCAGGTCCAGCGCGCCGGTCCGGTATCCCATCTCGGCCATGCGGATGAGCGTTCCGCCGCAAGTCTGTTCGATATCGTCGGGGTGAGCCGCGATCGCCAGCACGTCCAGGCTCATTAGAGCGCCTCCACTCGTTTACCAGTACAGATCGCGCCGCCGCGAGAATCGCTCATGCGCGCCCATCAGATGCACCAATATGATGCCCGCCACAAACCCGCCTACATGCGCGAAGAAAGCCGTTCCGCCCTGCGAAGGCCCGGTCATGCTTCCGGCTCCGCCGTACACCTGCAGCGCGAACCAGTAGACCAGCATGAGCCACGCCGGCACCTCAAAGCGGAAGATGAACAGCATGAAGAACAGCATCACCACGCGCGAGTGCGGAAACTTCACCAGGTATGCCCCCATCACGCCCGCAATTGCGCCGCTTGCGCCCACCATAGGAATCCGCGACATCGGGTCGATGGCCACCTGCGCGCCCGCCGCGGCCAGTCCGCAGAGCAGATAGAAGATCAGAAACTTCCAGTGCCCGAGAATGTCTTCTACGTTCTCCCCAAACACCCACAGAAACAGCATGTTGCCGAGGATGTGTATCCAGCCGCCGTGCAGGAACATCGAGGTCAGCACACTGCCCCAGCTCAAGTAGTTGCCCCAGCTAAAGTAAAAGGGCCGCAGGCTGAATACGGTCATGAAGTGATTCAGCGAGTACGGGTCGAGGGACTGCTCGTGCAGGAACACCAACGTGTTCGCCACAATTAGTGAAACCACCACGGCCGGCCACGAGTAGCTTGGCTGAGTAACTTTGATCGGGATCATTGCGTCGCAAACGGCTGGACGGAACCGCTAACCGCACGCGAGCGCCCGCCCCCGCGCGCCAGAGACAGTCCGTTCCACAAGCGCATTCCAGCGCGGTTCGGGGTAGCCGGAACAGTGGAGAACTTGAGAGTCTGGCGCATCGGCATTCCTTCGCCATCAGGATAACAGAACATACCGTGCGCTCCGCCGTGGCCCCCGGCAATGCCGCAACGCCCGGCGCGGAGCCGCGACCAGCCAGGGAGCCGGCCAAGCAGCTTCCGCAACCCCATCCACCTCCCCGCTCGCGGCGCCGCGGGCACACCCGTCATTTATCCTCAAAGTGCGCACCCGAAATCCGGATTCGAAAACCTGGAGCCGCGCGCCATCAGCGCGCCGATTTCCTCAAGTCCTCGAATCCCCCCGCGCGCCCCCACCCCGGTGCAGTTCAAGGCCGCCATGGCATTGGAGAAATCGAGCGCCTCTCCGAGCGGCATTCCCTGTAGCGTGGCATAGCAAAACCCTCCGTGGAAGACGTCCCCCGCGCCCGTAGTATCCACCGCATTCACAACGAATCCCGGGGAATAGAGATACCGCCCGTTCTCGCGCGCTAGCGCCCCGTCTGCCCCCAGCGTCATGGCCGCCACCCGCATCCCGTATTCTTCCTGGAGCTTTTCGAGCGCCGCGAACGGGTCGCTGTCGCCCGTCCAGTTTCGGGGAAAATCGGAGCTGGCCAGCAGGTAATCGACGTTCGGCAACACCCGTTCGAACCCGGGATAGATCGTATCCACGTCCACCGTGACCGGGATGCCGCGCTCGCGCGCCAGTTCCGCCGCCCGGCCTACGGCTGCAGTATCGTGCCCGTCGATATGCAGCAGGCGCGCGCCGGCGATAGTCTCCGCCGTGATTTCCTCTGGCTGGATGGCCAGCGCATCGTCGCGGACCCACAGCACCGTCCGCTCGCCCGTGGACGCATCCACCACGATGTACGCGGATTGCGTGGCGCAGCCGGGTCTGACCTTCACGTCAGCTGCCTCCACCCCGGCTTCCGCCAGGCTCTGCAACTGAATTCGCCCGCGCTCGTCGTCACCCACCGCGCCGATGTAGCGCGTGCGCAGCCCTAGCCGCGCGCACGCCACGAGCGCGGTCGCCACCTGTCCACCCGGGATCACCGCCTCCCCGCTCACGCGCACCTTTCCGGCATAAGCCGGAAACCGCGGAACGGTAATCAGCGTATCCACGGCATTCAACCCTACGCCAACCACATCGAACGTGCGCATTCACAGCCATTCTACCCGGGCGCTACGCGATCGACGCTCGCAATTTCGCTAAGCGCTCCCGAGCCCCAGGGATCGATGCCGCGCGAGCGAGCGCTGAGCCGCAGCAGTAGCTTACCCGCCTCAGTGAGGCCGCGGTTGCTCGGAGCACACGCTGAAGGGCCGGTTGACCGCCGGAACTTTGGTGGGAACCGAGCGTGCGCGCACCGCGCCCTGGTCGGTCTGCGCCGGATGTTGTCAAGCTCAGGAACGCCGTTAGATGCCGTAGTACGCCCGCAGGCATAGGGCGCAGGCGCAACCCACGGCGATCACGGCGCCGTGCGGCAATCCGAGGCTCTTGGAACTGTTTACGTCCAGTTCCTCTTTGCCGAGATACGCCGGGCGAAGGTTTCGCGCTTCGCTAAGAATGAATCCGAGGTTCCAGAATGTGGCGCCAAGACGCTTCCGCGCGGCAGCCAGGAGGAGCGCCGCAGCGCCGCCCAGAAGAGCCGTACACAGAAATATGATCAACCAGACGTGCCAGCCCACCAGCGCCCCCACGGCGCCCATCAGCTTTACGTCCCCCGCCCCCATCGCGTGCAGGGCATAGAGCGCAAAATAGAGGCCGAAGCCCAGGGCCAGACCCTTCAATGAGAACAGCGCGCCCGCAAAACCCGGGCCTGCGATGCCGTTCAGCACCAGGCCCGCCAGCGCCCCGCTGACGGTCAGCCAGTTGGGAATGCGTCTGTACTTCAGGTCGTAAACGGCCGCGGCACTCACCAGAATGGCCAAAGCCACAATTACGGAAACGTTCGGCATTACGAGTCTTCCACCGCCAAAACCTATTCTTGCGGCTTTCGCGCGGAAATGCCAGCTTGCCCTAGGCAATACGCGCACGGTTAATTCTGGTTAACAACCGCCTTGGCCCGGGGGTGGGCGGCTTCGAGCTGAATGCCCTCGCCATAAGCGGCCAGCCCCGGAATCGAAACGGGCAAGCGGCCGGTGATCGGGATTTCACCGAAGAGCGCCGCCACCGCCGCAACCTCGGCGGGCGGGACGCTGCTAAACGTCGCCAGGTAGGCCGTGACGCCCGGAAAGCTCCGCAACAGATACGGATTGCCCAAGGCTATGAATGTCACCGGAAGCCCGGATGCGGTCATGGTCTCCACTACGGATGGCAATTCTCCCGCGAGGCCGGCCGAACCCCTGTATGCCGCCACGGACGCGAATGCGGCCACCACGTAGCGGTCGCACGGCGTCGTTTTGGAAACCTCTTCATTCACAGCGGCTTTCGTCATCGTCGGGTCGAGGGTAACCAGGCTCGCCTTAGGCTGCCGCTTGCGAACCTCCTGCGCGAATGCCTGTCCACCGGTGGAGTACTTCCCCTCGGAGAGCACCGCATAGCAGGCGCGGCTGTCACGCGAAAGCGGCAGCGCGCCCGGCTGGTTGCGCACCAGGGTGAGAGCCCGTTCGGCGATGGCGTCGGCCTTGGCGGCATCCTCCGGCGAATTGACTCCGTCTTCGATCCCGTCCAGGCTCACGGTTCGTTTCCTGGCGAGCCCCACGCGCACCTTGGCCTCCAGAATCCGCATGACGCTCTCTTGCAGCCGCTTCCTGCTAATGCGGCCGCTCTTCACGGCGGCGACTACGGCGGCGATGGCAGCATCGGGGTCGGCCGGCATCACCAGCGCGTCCGCTCCCGCTTCGATGGCGCGGACGGCAGCCTCTCCCGAGGTGAAGCCCTGAGCGATGCCGCCCATTTCAAGCGCATCGGTGACCACCAGCCCCTTGAAGCCAAAATCCTTTCGCAGCACGCCCGTTAGAACCTCGGACGAAAGCGTCGCCGGCAATCCGGGAGGCGCGATCGCCGGCACGGCGATGTGCGCCGTCATGATCGAATCCACGCCGGCGGCGATGGCCGCGCGGAAGGGGACAAACTCCACTTTGTCGAGGTGTTCGCGGTCGCCCGAGATGGTGGCGACATTCAGATGCGTATCCACGGCGGTATCGCCGTGCCCGGGAAAGTGCTTCGCCGTCACCAGGACGAAGTTGTTCTTGTCGGAATGCGCGCCTTCGATGAACGCTTTCACGTGCGCGGCCACCTGCTCCGGGTTCTCCCCGAACGAGCGCGTGTTGATGATGGGGTTGTCCGGGTTGTTATTGACGTCCGCGACGGGATAGAACAGCCAGTGGATGCCCAGCGCGCGGGCTTCGCGAGCGGTCACCTCGCCTTCCCATCGCGTCAGGGCAGGGTCGCCCGCGGCGCCGAACGCCATCGCGTGCGGAAACACGGTGACGCTTTCGACGCGCATGGAGGCGCCGCGCTCGAAATCCCCGGCAACCATCAGGGGAACCCTGGCCATGCCCTGCATTCGGTTCAGAAACGCCGCAAGTTCGTAGGGCTGCGCCCGTTGCACTACCCGGCCGTTGGACCAGTTGACCAGAACCAACCCGCCCACTTTGTCCTCGCGCACGCGTTTCAGGAATTCGCGGTACTCGCGCGAGCGGGAATTGGGAGCGGCGCCGCGGAACGGAATGAATACCAGTTGGGCCGCTTCGTCGCGCAGCGTCATGGCGCGCATCCACCGGCGCGCCTGCGAGTCGGCCGTAGCGGGCGCTCGCGCCGCCGCTGGAGCCGGCGTTCGCGCCGTGGCGGGCGCGGCTACCCGGGCCGCCGCCTTAGCGGGGACGCGCGGGGCTTGTCCGGCCGCTACGGCGGCCAGGGCGATGCAGATGAGGAGTAAAGGAAAGCGGCGCAATGATTACAGTGTGCCAGATTCAGCGCGAGGCAGCGCGGGGCTTGTCCGTTGAATTCTTCTGCCGGGCAGGAGGCTTGCGCGCCGGAGCCCGGTTCACCAGCCGCTTGATCCACCGCGCCAGTTGTACAGGCTCCGTGGAACTCTTCGGAATTACTACGTCGGCCCCGGTGTTCTCCTCAGTCAAACCCAACGGCTCCACGAAACCGGAGAGCAGAATCACGTTCGTGTTGGGCTTTATCTTGCGAAGCGAGGCGATCAACTCCACGCCGTTCATTCGGGGCATGCGGTAGTCGGTAACCACTACGTCGAAGGCGGTGGCCGCAAAATGGACGAGGCATTCGTCCGCGCAAGCGGCAACTTCCACGCGGTAGCCCAGCTCTTCGAGCAGCATCCTGCGTACAAGTAGCCCATCGCGGTTGTCATCCACAAGCAGAACGCTGAATCCGGAGAGCAAAGGGGTTTTCATTACGGAACTGTGCGAGAGTAACAAACCCCCAAGGTAGTGTCAACGCAATTTGCATGAGCTTGGAAATGCGCGAGATTCAGCGCTTGACAAACAGACAAAAACATCGCCTTTGCGCGTTGTTTCGTGTCTGCGGTCCTCGCGGCTTCCGGGACGCGCCCAGGCGCCCGGGCTACTCGACGGCGTTGGGCGCTTTGTAGCCGGATTTTGCAACAACCGTATACTTGACGGCCTTCCCGTTCTGGTCTTTCATCACCAGAGGCTGGTTTGTCGCGGGGTTTACCAGATCCACTTTGATCTTGCGCACAGTTCCATCGTGCGCGGCATTGGAGGGCGTGTACGTGACGACGTATTGGTTGCGCAGCCCTTGTTCGATAGAACGAAAGATCGTGGGAAACTCGCCTTCAAAGCGCGGGAAGAACGCGGCGCCGCCGGTTTCCTTGGCGAATGTTCGCAGCGTATTGTCGGCCTGCAGAAAATCCAGGCGCTGAATATCCCCCATTCCCCCGAACATCTCCACGCGCTCGCGCAGCGCTTGCATCAATCCGACCGCATAGACGGGGACGCCCGCGCCCTGAAGGATCTTTCTGGTCTTGTCGTAATTGAGCTTGCTGAACGTGTCAATACCGGTTGAGATCAGAACGATCGCCTTCCGCCCTTCGATTCCAGACATCCGGTCGGCCGTATCGGCCAAAGCGTCGAACATGTTCGCTTCGGACCACGCGGGAGTGTTCAGCCGGCTCAATGCCTCGTGGACCTGCGTCTTATCCGTGGTGAAGTCGGTCAGCATCTCCGTCTTCATGTCGTAGGCCACGATGGCCAGGTAGTCTTCCGGCT
Source organism: uncultured Acidobacteriia bacterium (assembly GCA_903925975.1). Lineage (GTDB taxonomy): Bacteria > Acidobacteriota > Terriglobia > Bryobacterales > Bryobacteraceae > BOG-224. The sequence goes on from CAIYHG010000177.1 coordinate 28,643, forward strand.
TAAGTGCGTCGGCGAAGCCCCAGGCGAGTTGCAGGGTCTGATACCACACCGGTCCCCAATACTGCTGGAACTTGTTGCTGAACTCGATGACCATAGCGATGGTCATGGGAGCCTCGCCCAGTTCCACTTTGCTGATCTTCTGCGGAACGTTGTCTTCGAGAAGGCGGAAATTGCCTCCTGGAATGCCTGGAACAAAATTGCCGTTACCGTCCAGCACGGCTACATCCACCGTAACCAGCTGGACTTCGCTATGAAAGGTGGTTGCATCGCCCGGTTGCTCGGGAGTCCTCCGCACGCGAGAAGGAATCGGCGGAAGCTCGGGCTCCGCGCCGGGCGCGGCGCTGTCCGCCTTCTTTGGCCGGGCCACGGTGGGGCCGGAATTCCGAATGGGGCCGTCCTGCGCGATGGCCAGGCCGACGAGCGCCAGGAGCGCCGCCGTGCAGAGTAGTTGAATGATGCGGGGCCGCATATGCACTTCCGTCGTAACTATATCAGAAGACGAGAAAGCGCGCGGGCAGGTTGCTTTCAGTTCACCCAGGGCCCGCCGTCGCGCTTACGCATGTAGACCTGAAACTTCCGCTTGGCGCGCCGTAATTTCCACTGTTTGTAAGCCCCCCCGACGTCCGGAAGGCGCAGCACGGGAATGCGGCGGGTGAGGTACACGTACCCAAACGCCATGCCGCCAAGGTGCGCCACCGTACTAACCCCTGTATTGGGACCCATAGTGAGCAGGAGTTCGATTCCGGCGTAGATCATGACCATATACTTGGCCTTGATCGGAAACAGGAAGCTCATCAGTACTGTCGTATCGGGGAACAGAACGCCGAAAGCCACGAGGACTCCGAAGATCGCGCCCGAGGAGCCGATAGTCGGGGTGTTCCAATCCCCCACCGCCATGTTCACGGCGAGCACGGTAACGCCGGCCGCGACCCCGCATAGGAAGTAGTACCGCAGGAACTTCCTTGTTCCCCACGTCTGTTCCAGTTGTACGCCGAAGAACCACAGCGTCAGCATGTTGAACAGCAGGTGCCAAATCCCGCCGTGCAGGAACATGTACGTGACAAGTTGCCAAACGAAGAAAGTGCGGACGGCGCCCAATGCCGAAAGCCCCAGCGTCGCGGTCATGTGCCCGCGCAACTCGCTCGCACCGGCCAGGTAATAGAGCAGGAAGACGATCGTGTTGCTGATGATCAGCCACTTCACGCCCGTCGGAATGCGGCCGTACGAAGAGGAAACGCGGTGGTTGGGCTGAGGCATGGCCGGTCTTTAGCCTAGGATAACAGGAACCCGCCGCGTGAGTCAGGCAGCCGGCGCGTCGCTGTTCCTGGCATAGCGGCTTAGCATACGGGAGCATACCTGCAAGACCACCGCCAGCGCCAGCCAAGTATGCCAGTGCGAGAAAATACCCGAGCCGATGGCGAAACTGCCGGTCCAGTGCAGGTCAGCCGCAATCCGCCAGAAACACAGCGCCAAAGCGGCGGCGGAGGCCGGGGTCAGCAGGACCGCGAGGGTCAGTGCCGCATTCCGCTTGGCGCCGCCCTTCTTCCGGGCGATTACGGGGCCTTTGCCGAAGCGAATTCGGATTACCATTCGACTGAATTCAATTTAACAGCTTTCATGCGGCGGCACTCAGCGCCGCCTCTACGGCGGGCCCCGAATCCAGCGCGGCGCCGCATGTTAGAATTCAATTTCTCAGAGGAAAAGCGTTGCGTAAGGTCCCACTGGCAGATTCCCTTCGAATTATTGGGCGCGGCACCACAAACTGGATCGCCGAACGCCCCATTGTTGTCTCATTTGAAGTTACCGACGCGTGCACGTGCTGGTGCAAGCACTGCGATCACGGCGGTCCGAAGGATGAGTCCCGCAACCTGAAACCGGCCGATTACCGGCGTTACATGGAAGCCCTGAACCCCTGCGTGGTTCAGGTGTCGGGCGGCGAGCCGCTCATGCGCGACGATGTGGTGGAGATCGTCCGTTCTATCAAGAACGGGTCCACGCTGCCCTACACGATTCTGGTTTCCAACTGGTCGGAAATGACCGAGGAAAAATACCTCGCCCTGCGCGAAGCGGGCATCGACCAATTTTCCGTCAGTCTGGATTTCCCCGACGAGCGGCACGACGAGTTCCGCGGTTTGGGCGGCCTCTACCGGCGTTTAGAAGCGCTGATTCCCCGCCTCGCGAAAATGGGGCACGACGATATCGTGCTCAATAGCTGCATCACCAGCGAGAACCTCGGCGAGATCGAAGCCATTGCCGACAAATCCCGGGAATGGGGCGTAAACCTGTGCTACAGCGCCTACTCGGCGCGGCGCACGGGCTGCCGCGATTTGTTTCCCGGCTCTCCGGCGCAACTTGCGGAATTGAACGCGCGCCTCGACCGCGTGGAGAAGCGCCGCGATGCCACCAACTGGATTGTGAACTCGCCCAGCACCATCGACGCCACGCGGGATTATTTCGCCAATGCCGGGCGCCCAGGATGCAAAGCCGGCCTCCGCTTCCTGGTAGTAACCGCAGATGGCTTCCTGCAGCCGTGCTCGATGCAGTTCAAGCGCTACGCGCTCGAAGACCGCGACCAAATGGTCCGCGAGTTCACTGCCTCCAATAAGTGCGACGAGTGCTACGTTTCGATTCGCTCCTATTTAGATAAGAGCTTCCCGCAGCTATTGTGGGAAAACGTAAGCGGGTTCCTCTCCTTCCAAAGCGAACGCCAGTAACCTTGGGGCATGCTTTAGCAGGCTGCTGAAAAACCCGTCCCGAGTCTAGCGTTCCGAACAAATTGGTGATCGAATGTTTTTATGCGCGGAGACGATCACCAGCAGGCCGGGATGTTCAGCTATCTTTCGCCGG
>CAIYHG010000178.1 GCA_903925975.1 uncultured Acidobacteriia bacterium
CACGCTCACAAATAGGAAAAGGCCGCCACAATCCTTCCGGCGGCCCTTAGAGATCTTGCAACAGGGGAAACCTGCCTGAACGTACGCAATCGCAACTGGGAGAGTTCCCCCGGAATGCTTTCGCGAACTTCTGAGTCAGGACGCTAGTCTCCCGCCACCGCGGCGTGCTCAGCCGTGCCCTTCTTTCCTCCCCATGCGCGTGCCATCCCGCTTCCGAGGTCATCGAGGAAGGTGTACGCCACGGGAACGGCCACCAACGTCAGCAGAGTGGACGTGATCAGGCCTCCGATCACCGCACGGGCCATGGGAGCGCGGAACTCGGCCCCGGCGCCCCATTCGAAAGCCAGCGGCAACATGCCGAAAATCATGGCCAGCGTAGTCATGAGAATCGGCCGAAGCCGGACCCTGGCCGCGGAGATGAGCGCCTCCCGGCGGCCCATCCCTTCCCTTCTCTGCTGATTGGTGAAATCCACCATTAGAATGGCATTCTTCGTGACGAGGCCCATCAAGAGGATCACCCCGATCATCGACATCATGTCCAGGTTGTCCTTCACGAGATAGAGCATTCCGGCCACGCCGACCAGCGACAGCGGCAGCGACAGCATGATCGCGAACGGCTGCAAAAAGCTGCGGAACTGCGACGCCAGCACCGCGTAAATCAGAATCACAGCGAGAAGCAGCGACTGGATGGCGTACCCGAAGCTCTCGGTCATGTTCTCCGCCTGGCCCGTGTAGCTCACCACGTAACCCGCGGGGAGTTTCATCGTATCGACGCGCGCCTGAATATCCTTGAGCACTTCGCCCAGCGACCGGCCCTCGTTGCCCGCCGCTATGCGGATTTCACGCAGCAAGTCGTAACGGCGGATCTTGGAAGGCGCCACGCCGGTTTCGAGGCTGGCGATCTGGCTCGCCGGCACCAGCCCACGCCCGCCCTGCGCCGGCAGGTCCAAGCCCAGCAGGTCGAGCGCGTGCGTCCGCTCGGAGCGCTCCACGCGCAGCCGCACGTCGTAGCTATCACCGTCGGAATCTTCGAATTGGGAAACCACTTCACCCGCCACGAGCCCGCGAACGGTCGAAGCCACGGTTCCCAGGTCCAGCCCAAGATCGCCAGCGACATTGCGGTTGATAGCCAGGCGAACCTCAGGCTGAGGCTGCTCCTCGCTGGTATCCACGTCCATGGCGCCGTTGACTTGCTTCACTTCGGCCAGAAGTCTTTCGCCGAAAGGCTTCAGTTTCGTCAACTCGGGTCCGCGAAGACTGATCTGTATCGGCTTGGTATCGCCGCCGATCTGGTCTGCCTCCTCAATCGCGGTCTGAATCGCGGCGAAGCGCGCAATGCGCTGCCGCACCTCCGGCTTGATGAGCGAGTAATGCTGCCGCGTCTTCCGCTCGGTCAGCTTAATAAAGATATTTCCCTCGTTGACCGGCTTGCCCGCGGAACCGCCGACGGTCGCATAGGTGTACGCAACGCCCTGGTTCTTTCTGATTTCCGATTCCAGTTGTTGTACGATTTCAATCGAGCGGTCGAGGCTGATGCCCGGCGCCGCCTTGAAGGAAACCTGGAACTGGCCGGGGTCGGCGTTGGGCATGAATGCCGAACCGAGTTTCCCGAACAGCACGAAGCTCGAAAGCACGGCCACGGTTGCCACGATAACCACCGCCCAGCGGTGCGAAAGCGACCATCCAAGCGCGGAACCGATCACGTTTTGCAAACGGTCCACCCAATCGTTGACCTTACCGAGCGTCCTGCCGAACCAGGATCTGGGGACGTTGGGATCGGCCGCTGGATCGTACCAGCGCGAGGAGAGCATCGGGTCCAGCGTAAAGCTGACGTACAAAGAAACCAGCACCGCGAACCCGACGGTGATGCCGAACTGGTAGAAGAACCGCCCGATAATGCCGCCCATGAACGCCACGGGCACAAACACGGCGATGATCGTCAGCGTCGTCGCCAGCACCGCCATTCCAATTTCCGCCGTGGCCTCCCGCGCAGCCGTGAAATGGTCCGCGCCCGCGTGCATGTGGCGCACGATGTTCTCGCGCACCACGATGGCGTCGTCGATCAAGAGGCCGATCGCCAGCGATAGCCCCATCAGCGTGAGAACGTTGAGCGTGAAGCCCAACGCCCGCATGATGATGAACGTGCTGATCACCGATACCGGCAACGCCAGCCCCGTGATCACCGTGCTGCGCCAACTATTCAGGAACAGAAACACGATGAACACCGTCAGCAGCCCGCCGATAACCAGCGTGGTCCGCACGTCATCCACCGACTCGCGTATGAACGTGGAGCGGTCCACCACCTTCCGCAGGCGGATGTGCGCAGGCAGTTCCTTGTTGATCTGCTCGATGGCATCGTTGATGCCGTCCGCCAGCGCCACGGTATTCGCGCCGGACTGCTTCACCACATCGAGCGCCAGCCCCGGCTTGCCGTCGATGAGGGCCGCGCTGGTGCGGTCCTCCACTCCATCCACCACGTGCGCCACCATGGGCAGGTAGATGGGCGAGCCGTTTCTGAAGGACACGATCAGGTGGTCGAAATCCGCTACCGACTTGAACTTCCCTGAGACGCGAACCAGCGGCTCCTGTCTCCCCTGCTCCAGTTTGCCGGCCGGCAGATCGCGATTATCGCTTCGCAAAGCCTGCGACACCTGGGCGTAAGTCAGCCCGTACGAGCGCAGCTTGTCGCGGTCGAGAAATACTTGGATTTCGCGCCGCGCCAGGCCGACCAGGTTCACCTGCCCCACTCCGGGCACGGTCTCGATCCTGCGCTTGATGATCTTCTCGGCGATGGTGGAAAGCGTCTTGATATCGGCCGTCTGGCTTTCCACCGCCACGGAGACAACCGCCATCGCATTCAGATCGATCTTCTGGATGACGGGCTCTTCCATATCCGTCGGAAAGTCGGAGCGAATGGCGTTGATCTTGGCCTGCGCATCCTGCTGAGCGTTGTTCGTATTCGTCCCCAGGTTGAACTCGACCACAATCGCCGACATGCCCTCGGTAGTCGTGGAGGAAATGTGCTTCACGCCCGAAATCGTGTTCAGAGTTTCCTCGATTCGCTTGCTGACTTCGCGCTCTACCGTTTCCGGCGCGGCGCCGGGGTAGGCCGTCATCACGGTGATCACCGGCAGATCGACTTCGGGGAATTGGTCGATGGGCAGTTCGCGGTATGAGAAAACTCCCAGCGTCACCAGCGTAACGGCCACCATGGTGGCCAGCACGGGCTGCTTGATCGAAAGATCGCTCAGGAACATGCGCTAGCTCCCGCTCCGCACGCGAACGCCGTCGGCGATCTCAATGCTCTGCTCGGTGATCAGAAGGTCGCCGGCCTTGAGCCCTTCGACGATCTCCAGTTTCCCGCCGCGCTCGTGGCCGATTTGAACCGCGCGGCGAGCCTCCTTGCCATCCACCACGACGAAAACGTAGGAGGATTTTACGCTGCGGTCATCGCGATACACGGCCGATGACGGCGCCAGAATCGCGCTTGCGGCCGCTCCGGTGAGGATCTCGCCTTCGGCGAACATCCCGGCCTTGAGTTTGCCGCCGTTCGGGACCTGGATGCGCACCTTGGCCGAACGGGTGTCCGTCTCCATGGCTGGAGCCGTTTCGACCACGCGCCCTTCAAACGTGACTCCGGGATAACTGCTCACCGCAAAAGTGACGCGCTGCCCCGGCTGAACCGGCGCCAGGTCTGACGCTGCCACCGGCGCCTCCATCTCCAGGCGACCGTTATCAACCACGGTGAACAACGCCGTCGGCGCCTCTACGTAGGCGCCCTTGTTGACGAACTTGCGCTGAATCACGCCCGCGATGGGCGAGTGAATCACGGCGTCCCGCACGTGCTTCTCCGCCGTTTCGAGCGCCGCGCGGGCCTGTTCGCACTGCGCCGCGGCAACGGCCACCTGCGCTTTGGCGTCTTCTTCGGAAAGACGCGCGGCCTTCAGGTCCTTATCCGTGATGCCGCCCGATTTCAGCAGGTTCTCCGCGCGTTCCCGCTCGGAGGCAGCGTGCGATTCAAGCACCTTTACCCGATCCAACCCGGCCTCGGCCACTTTGAGCGCGGTCTGCGCCTGCCGCAGGGCCAGTTGAGAATTCTCGTCGTTCACCCAGACCACGGCCTCGCCGGCTTCCACCCGGTCGCCCTCTTCTTTGTCAAAGCGCGTGATCCGGCCTATGGTCTCGGCCTTGATGTCCACGCGCGTGTTAGAGACCAGCGTGCCGGTGACAGCGATCGTAGTCTGAAACGTCTCGGCGGCGACGGTTGTCACCGGAGCGGACACCACCGCCGGTTCGGCCGCCGGCGCCTGGCTCTTGGCTTGCTCGGCGCGGCAGCCTGTCAAAGCGACGGCCGCCGCGAAAACGGATGCGATCAGAAGATAATTGCGCATGACGATCTACTCCCAGGGTTGCTGTCCCACGGCCCATCGCAGGTTTGCCCGCGCCACCGAATAATCGTGAAGGCCGCGAAGCATATTGCTCCGCGCCACCGAAACGGCGGTCTGCGCGTCCACGATGTCGAGCGTTGTGGCCGCTCCGTACTTGTAATTGTCCTGAGTCATTGAGAGCACCCGTTCGGCCTGGCCCACATTGGCCTGGGCCGCGGCGATGGTCTCGTCGGCCGCCTTGAGTTCGTCGAATCCCTGCTGGACCGCCAGCCGGATTTGCTTCTCCGCCTTTTCACGCTCCAGCCGCGCCATGCGCTGGTTGGCGGTGGCCTGATAGACCAGTCCGCTGCGCTTGAAACCGTCGAATATCGGGAACGAAAAGCTCACCGTCGCGCTCCAGCGCGAATAAAGCGGATCGAGCAGGTTCGACGGGCGGCGTGCGGAAATGCCGTAGGCTCCCGAAAAATCGGCCCGCGCGCGGTTTTCGGCGCCGGCGAGTTTCAACTGCGTCTCCGCGCTGCGCTCGGCGATCCGCAGGCGCTCAAGTTCCGGCCGCCGCCGAATGGCCTCCTGTTCGAGCGCGTCGATATTGTTCTCTTCCCACAGCCGTTCTTCGAAATGCCCGGCAAGCTTCGTCGGGTAATCGAGCGCCCGGCCGATGTAATAGTTGAGCTGGGCCCGTGCCTGCCGGATGCCGTTCTCCGCGCGAACAAGGTCCGGAGCGCCATTCGCTACCGCAACCTCGGAACGCAGCACGTCCACTTCCGTGGCCACGCCGTTATCGCGCAGCGTGCGCGCCATCGCTGCGTGCTTCTTCTTCTGCTCCTGCGTGTCCGCAACCAGATCGCGGTATTGCTCCGCCCAGAGCAGATCGTAATATGCCTTCACCACGCTCACGGCCACATCCTGCTCGGCGCGGTCGATTTCCGACAACGCGCCCTCCGCCTCTACCGAGGCCAGCCGCAGCGCCGTGCCCACCTTGCCTTGGGTGAACAGAGGCTGCTTGACGGTGATGCCGTAATTGAACATGTTCACCGGGACCGGCACGATGGCAGCCAGGAATTCCGCCGGGAACTTATCCACTCCCGAAGAATTCAGGAAACTAGGGTCGCGCATGCGCATCGCGTCAGCCGTGATCTGCACGTCAGGCAGCGCTTGCGCGCGCACTTCGCGAATCTTCCCTTTGAGCGCGTCCGCCGCGGCGCGCGCTTTGTCCACGTCCTGGTGCCGCGCGACGGCCAACCGGACCGCTTCCTCCAGCGTGAGCGCCGGCTCCTGCTGGGCCGGCAACAAGCCGGCTGTCAATAAAAACAAAATCAAACTTAGCAAGCGGGTCATATTCTATTCGTTACTCTCCGGCCAGTTCGTAAAGGCGCCGGATCACGGCGCTGCGCTCCTCACCCGCCGGACCGGGTACCTGGAGCATTTCCGACAGCCACAGCCCGTCGGCGGCCAGGCGCACGATATGGGCCGTCTCCAAATCGATCCCTTCCTTCACCATCCGCTGCATCACATCCGAAAAGTGAGCCCGGATAGGTTCGAGCAGGATGGGATTAGTAAGAATCGCCGTCAGCAAGACAGCGGCCACCTGGCAGGCGCGTTTCGCCGCCGGGTCATGCTCGGGAAAAGTTACGTGCAAATACGCGCGCAACAGCCGCCCGCGCGGGTTCTGGTCGGCCGCGGCGAGCCGGGCCATTTCGGCCTCCGTCTGCTCGATCAGGCGTTCCACCATGCCCCGGACCAGGGCGTCTTTCGAGGGGTAGTTGTAGAGCACGCCGCCCTTGCTCAGCCCGGCGTCTTCGGCCACCGATTCCATGGTCAGGTGCGCCACGCCGTTCCGCAGCGCCACTGCCTCAGCGGAGTCCAGAATCCGATTCTTTGTGTTCTCTGACAAACCAATACTGTACCGTCCGGACGGTATAGAAAGCAACACACTCCGCCGGTGGTGCTGCCTAAGCCGTTGTGTCCCTCGCCTGCGAAGGACCGCGCGTCGCCACGTAAGTGCAACGATAACAACAGACCCCAGCCTGGCGTCGCGGGAACTCGCCATTGCCCGGGCGAATTGCGAAAGTGGACAGGCGCAACGGTTCCATCACCATAGTCAGGGTGCGAAACAATCCAGCATGTGCGGCATGGCGCGGCATCAAGCTGGCACTAGTCGGCATTGCTGCCGAGCGCGGCGGTGTCCTGCCGCCCTGGCGCGCGGCGGCCCGGACGTTGGGGCGCGACATATCAGACGGTTTGGCGCCCACAGCCCCTCTTTTGTGGTCTGCCTCAACAGGCCAAAGGTCAACGACGCCAATAGTACCCTAAGTACTGGAATGCGGTACCGAACGCGCGGCAGATTCGCGTTCATCCATTGCTCTTTCCGGGACGAACACTCTAACATCGGATTTGGTGGTGCGCCACCAAATTGGAGTTGATACATGCGCGTGCGGGTCCTGGTGTTGATTGCTCTGGTGCTGAGCTCGTGGTCGATTGCTCAGGCCAGTTCCTACTCGTTCAGCGGCGCCCTGCCGGCTGACGATGCAGTCTGGATCCTTGCGTTTGTCCCGTCGGCGAGCGTTGTGTACACTTTCACCACGACTTCCTTCGCTGACGGCGGCTTCACCCCGATCCTCACCCTTTTCAACTCCACCGGCGGATACCAGTTCAACTCGACGCCGACCGATGGTTGCACTGAGGCTGACCCTTTCGTAGGCTGCTGGGACAGCAGTTTCGGTTACACTTTGGCAGCTGACTCCATGTACTTCCTAACAGTGACCGAGGAAGATAACTATCCGACTTGGGACAACCTGTTCGGGGATCCCGGGCTCTATCCGGCGTTCACCCGGCTCGGCCAGGGAAACTTCACAGGACCCGTTTACGGGACCGGGGAAGGTTCTTTCATCGCCTTGGGCGGATGGCAGCGGACCGCTAATTTCTCTTTTGACATTTCCTCTTCCGGAGATCTGACGGTGCCGATTCCAGAACCTTCGGCAGCGTTGCTTTCTCTCTGCGGGTTCGGGCTGCTTGGCGGAGTATCGCTGCTCCGGCGCCGGCGTTCGTAACCCTAAAGGCTGTTTCCCTCCAGACTAAGTCGCGCCAGAAGCATCCCAGCAAATTCGTGTGATTGCACGTTATAAGTGCGCCTGCCTCATTCTGTCTAAGTACTCTCCGGCTCTGCTCAACCATGCTGAGCAGCCGCGCTCGCATTTCACTGGATTGCGGACCACGAGTTGAGTTTCGCTAGCCGCGTGCGAGGCTTTGATACGACTCCGCAGTTTCAGCCTCTTTTCGATCGACGCAAACCAAATCAGTACCAAAAGCAGCTTAGGGTTATCCTGACCCACGGGGAGCCGTACTAGAACCGAACTAGCCGATAAGTAACTCTTTTTGTGTTGAATTAGATTTTCTTGGATAGGATCAGTCGAGGGCCCCGGTGTCAGTATATGTAAGTAATATTCCGCCGGTGCCTGTGTCTCTCGGATCCAAGGCGTAAATACAGGAGAATTTCGATGAAGAATGGAATTTCACGGCTACTTTGGGCGCTACTCGCAACATTGTGCCTGATAGTGCCGGCGTTTGGAGCTGCGCCGGTTACCGCCGATGCCTACGTGCAGGGCGGAACTAACTCTGCGCAGAATTACGGCTCACTGGCGAACCTTATGGTAGGACCAGGTTCCGGCGCGGCAACCCATGCATTTATCAAATTCGACTTAAGCGGATACGCCGGCGTGGACCCGAACACGGTCACCAAGGCCACCCTCTGGATTTACGTGAACCGCGTCGGCACGGCCGGAGCACTCACGGTACAGGACGTTGTCACGTCCTGGTCCGAGGGCACGGTCACCTATAACACGCTGCCGGTTGCCGGTTCCACTTTCTGCACCACGCCGACGATCACGACCTCCGGTTGGGTGGCCTGCGACATAACAACGCTGGCGAAGACGTGGATCGGAGGCACGAACAACGGCGTTTTCCTCAACGTCCACTCTTCGACGCCGACAGGTCAACTCTATATTGACGCCAAAGAGAGTACCACCACTAGCCATCCCGCCCAGTTGGAGATCATTCAGGCCACTGGCGCCGTAGGCCCGACAGGTCCGACGGGTGCGCAGGGCGCAAGAGGCGATGCCGGCGCGGCTGGTCCGGAAGGCCCGACTGGCGCTAAGGGCGACATCGGCTTGACCGGGCCCGCAGGTCCGACCGGCGCGCAGGGCGTGAAGGGCGATACTGGCGCGGTTGGTCCCACCGGCGCGGTTGGTCCGGAAGGCGCGACCGGTGCGCAGGGCGTGAAGGGCGATACTGGCGCGGTTGGTCCCACCGGCGCGCAGGGCGTAGCTGGTCCGGAAGGTCCGACTGGCGCACAGGGCG
>CAIYHG010000179.1 GCA_903925975.1 uncultured Acidobacteriia bacterium
TGGCTTCGTCCGCGGTGGAAGCGCGCATGTTCGTCTGCTTCTTTTCCTTGATGATGTTGCAGGTGATGTCCATGTCGCGGGCGTTTTCGCCGACAACCATGCCCTCGTACACCTCAGTGCCCGGCGCGACGAACATCTCGCCGCGTTCCTGCAAATTGAAGATGGCGTATGCCGTTGTCTTGCCGGGGCGGTCGGCGACAATCGCTCCCGTAGGACGCGAGGGGATATCTCCCTGCCAATCGATGTAGCCCGCGAACAGCGAGTTCATAATGGCCGTGCCGCGCGTATCGGTGAGGATTTCGCTGCGCAGCCCGATCAACCCGCGCGAGGGTATGTTGAAGTCCAGGCGGACGCGGCCGGAGCCGTGGTTCACCATCTTGAGCATCTTGCCCTTGCGCTGCCCCAGCTTCTCGATCACCACGCCGATGTAGGTTTCCGGGCAATCGATTACGAGCAGTTCCAAAGGTTCTTCGAGCTTCCCACCGACGGTGCGCGTGAGGATCTCGGGCTTGCCGACCATCAACTCGTAACCTTCGCGGCGCATCATCTCGATCAGGATGGCGAGTTGCAATTCGCCGCGGCCCATTACTTTGAACGTGTCGTGCCCCAACTCCTCCACGCGAATGGAGACGTTGGTTAGTAGTTCCTTATCCAGGCGGTCCCGCAGATTGCGCGACGTTACCCACTGCCCCTCGCGTCCGGCGAACGGGCTGGTGTTGATGGTGAAGGCCATCGCGATGGTGGGTTCGTCGATCTGCACCTGCGGCAGCGGCGCGGGCGTTTCGGCGCTGGTGACGGTTTCGCCGATGGTGATGCCTTCCACGCCGGCGATGGCCAGAAGGTTGCCCGGGCTGCCGATGGTCTCGTCTACGCGCTTCAGTCCCTCGAAGGAATACAGCTTGGTGATGCGCGTGGTCTGCAGCGACCCGTCGCGTTTGACAATGCCGACGGTATCGCCGTAGCGCAGAGTGCCGTTGAAGACGCGCCCGATCGCCAACCGCCCCAGGTAGTCGCTGTAATCCAGATTCGCCACGAGCATTTGCAGCACGCCCTCGGGGTCGCCCACGGGCTCGGGAATGTGTTCGAGGATGGCGTCGAATAGCGGGCGCAGGTTGGTCGAGGGATCGTCCATCGAGCTTTTCGCGACGCCGGTTTTGGCGACAGTGTACAGAACCGGAAAGTCGAGTTGATCTTCGGTGGCGTCGAGATCGATGAAGAGATCGTAGACCTCGTTCAGAACCTCCTGCACGCGGGCATCGGGACGGTCGATCTTATTGATCACCACGATGGGCGGAAGCTTGGCTTCTAGCGCCTTCATGAGCACGTAGCGGGTCTGGGGCAGCGGCCCCTCGCTGGCATCCACCAGCAGCATGACGCCGTCCACGATCTTCAGCGCCCGCTCCACTTCGCCGCCAAAATCGCTATGGCCGGGCGTATCGACAATGTTGATCTTCACGCCGTGGTATTGCACGCCGGTGATTTTTGCGAGGATGGTGATGCCGCGCTCGCGCTCCAAATCGTTGGAGTCCATGACGCGCTCGACATGCTCCTGGCCCTCGCGGAAGATGCCGCTTTGGTTGAGCATGGCGTCCACGAGCGTTGTCTTGCCGTGGTCCACGTGGGCAATGATGGCGATGTTGCGGATCTTCGAAGTTGCTTTTTCCATGAATTCAGTACCGGCGCGGCGTCGAAGCGGCGGAATTACGCGCTTTTATGGGGTCAAGACATGCGCACAGGGCGCGCAAGCTGCTCTGGAAGGGAGTACCACCGGGTAATCCAGCGAAGCTCTGCTCTCCGACTACGTCTCTCTATAGTAGCGGAGCGGCGGCGGAAGCGCCAAATGCCGTTCCGGGCGGGGGGAGCGGCATTGAGAGGCGGCGCGGCGCCTACTTGCCGAACAGCCGGTTAAAAAACGCCCGGTTCTTCTGGCGGATCGACTGAAGGCCGCTTTCGAGCGGGCCCTGCCGGAGACTCTCTGGCGCCCATCGCCTCACGAGGCTGGTCAGCACGCCCACTTGCCCTTGCGCCGTCGGCAGCCTGCCTTCGGCGTGTCCGGAGGAGAGGCGCAGGCCATGATCGATGGCGCGATAGAACGTGGCTGCGTCTCGCAGAAAAACGGCGTCCTCACGCTCCAGATGGCCCATCTTCTCGATCACGTCGATTCGCTCCGGCGTGTTCAGCACCTTGAAGAAGATGCCGGCGCCCTTCAGCCGCAGAAACATCAGCGCGAAATCGATATCGTAGTAGCCGCCCACGCCCGCCTTGAGCGGGTTGCGCGCGCCTTGTTCCTTTTCGAGCCGCGCCCGCATCGCCCCCAGTTCTTTGCGCGAACGCATGCTCTGGCCGTACCGCCGCCAGTCGACCTCCTGCAGTTCGGCGAGGAACCGGGTGGCTCTGTCCAAATTACCCGCCACGGCGCGGGCCTTCATATAGGTGATGCCTTCCCATGCCTCGGCGTAATGCTCGAAGTAGCTCTTATAGGCGCCTTCGGTTTGCACCAGGTCGCCCTCCCGGCCGTTGGGCCGCAGGCGCGTATCCACGGCGAACATGACGCCTTCGCCGGTATAGGAACTCATGGTGTGGATCATGCGTTCCGCCACGCCGGTCCAGAAGACCTGCTCGGCGGCGTCGCTATCGGGGATCACGAAATTCAGATCGGCGTCGGAGCCCAAATCGAACTCGTGCATTCCCAGACGGCCCAGGGCAATCACCATCATCTGGTCGCGCGCTTCGTAACCGGGATTCGCTGGAGGCGGCGCTTCCCGAAGCGCTACCCGATAGGCGGATTGAATCACCCAGTCCGCCAGGGCCGAGGTTTCCGCCAGGGTCTCGAAGATGGGCCGGGGCCCCAACATGCTCCGGCTCTGAACGCGCAGCATCTGCCAGCGGTATTCCCGGCGCAGCGCCGTTGCGTCGTCGAACGGCTCGGCGCCGAGGTCCAGGTCCTTCCCGAGTTCCTTCAGTTCGTCAGGGTAGCGGAGCAATTCATCGGCGAAGTAAGGGCTGTGTTCGAAGATATCGAGCACGGCCGCGCGCAGGTAGGAATCCGTTTCGAGCCGGTTGAGAATGCCGGGGGTGGCAAAAGCCTTCTCCAGAAAGTGCTCGAAACGTTCCCGTCCGCGGTGCAGGCCCGAAGCAGCCAGCGCCTCCCCCAGCCGGGGCGCGCGCTGATCTAGGAACCGGGTGATGTTGCTCGCGGGCGCAATCGACGGCGGCTCTTCCACGTCGGCCGCCGGCAGCGCTTCCGGCATGGCGGTATAGTACATCGGCTTCTGCGCATGGATCACGCGCTCGTACATCTCTAGCACTGCCGATTGGTGTTCCCCGATCTTGACGATCAACTCCTCGCCCGTGGCCAATGGCGGCAGCTTGCGGGCAAGCTTATCCAGTTCCTCTAGATCGGCCGGCAGCGTGTGCGTCTGGCGATCTTCCTCCAATTGCAGCCGGTGCTCCACGTTCCTCAGGAATTGATACGCATTGGCCAGGCGCGCGTACTCCACCCCGGAGAGCAGGGTCTTGTCGCGCAACCGGAAGAGCGCCAGCTGCGTGCCGCCGTGCCGCACCCAAGGCTCGCGCCCGCCGTGCAGCCGTTGCAGGCACTGCACCAGGAACTCGATATCCCGAATGCCGCCAGGGGCCAGTTTCACGTCGAGCCCGGTTCGCTTCTTGGCAGCCACCTTCTCGCCAATGCGCTGGCGCGTCTCCGACACGGCCTCGACGGCGCCGAAATCGAGCGAACTCTGATAAATGAACGGCTCTACGAACTCCAGCAACTTCTGGCCTGGGGCGAGATCGCCCGCCGAGACCCGCGCCTTGATGAGCATCTGCTTTTCCCAGTCGCGGGCGCGCCGCTCGTAGTACGATTCCGCGCCTTCCTCGGAAATGCAGATTTCGCCCAAGGTGCCGTCGGGCCGAAGGCGCAAGTCCACCCGGTAGCACAGGCCTTCGGCGGTGTAGGTAGATAGCAGCCGGATGTATTCGTTAGCAACCTTCTTATAGAACTCTTTGTTGCTGACGGGCTCCGGCCCGTCGGTCTCGCCGTTGCCGCCGTAAATGAACATCAGGTCGATATCGGAGCTGTAGTTCAGCTCCCTGCCGCCGAGCTTTCCCAGCGAGATCACGGAGAACCCGCACTCGCTGCCATCCGCCAGGCGCGGCCGGCCGTGCCGCGCCACGAATTCTTCGCGTATCCGGCGGTAGGCCACATCCAGGATGCCGTCGGCGAGGTTTGACAGTTCCTCCGTGACGTCCGAGAACGCGGCCACGCCAAGCAAGTCACGCAGCATGATCCGCAAGATCCGGCGCCGCCGGAATTGCGCCAGCAAGATGGCCTCCGGCGCCCCGGGACGGTCTGCCAGGAACGTAATCAGCCGGGCGGAGTATTCCTCCGCGTTCAGCACGCGGTAGAGGCTGGTGGAAGTGGATACCTGCAGAATGCGCTCCGGAAAACGCATCAGCGCATCGGAGAGGAACTTGCTGTTCGAGAAGACGGTGATGGCGCAACGCAGCGCGGCGGGCGAGCTAGCGATCCGGTCGAATGCGGCCGGCGATTCCTGCCGCAGCCGTTCCAGATAGAATAGGGCCGCCTCCACGTCCGGCGACCCGGCAAGCAGCAATTGAATGCGCGTCGCAATGCGTTCCGGAAGTCCGCCCGCAAGGCGCATCCGCGAAATAGAACTCTCGATTGACTCAGGCAACGACTGCAATTATATCGGACGGCGGGCGTTGGGCCGAGAACCCGTGGCGCAGGCGCTCTCAGCCTGCAGTCATCGGCTTCAGCCGATGATGCCGGGCAAAGCCCGGCTGCTCCCGCTACCGCGAAGCACCAAATCAAGGCTTCGCGGGGCCGAGAGTTGTTCCGGCCCCTGGAAAGGCGGCTCGACAGCCGGCTCTCGAAGCCTGGCGGCTTGCGCCACAGGAGGGCGTGCCAGGTCAGGCGCCTAGCAGTTGGTTCAGCTTCTCTACCACCTCAAAAGCATCGGCCACGTACAAGACATCGGCTTTACCGCGAGCCCAGCCGCAGTTGGCGTCCAGGTTGATGGCGCGCCGCTCGTTGACGAAGCGCCACCCCACCACGTGCGGCTCTTCGCCGTGGCAACACGTGGAGAGGCCCTTTTGGTGACGCGGCGTGGAACCGGTCTGGCCGATCTGGTTGAGATGGGTCATGAACTTCAAAACGGCTTCGCCTTCGCCGCTCTGGTCCACCAGAGACTTGCTGCCGCCGAGCGATGCTTGCGCCCCGCGCAGGAATCCGAGAATCAGGCGCTCGGCATCGGCGGTGTGCGTCGCTCCATCGGCCTGCTTCTTGCTCCAGCCGGCGCCGGCAACGAACAGCAGCTTCGCATCGGGGCGAATGGTCTGTTCATCGGCCTTGGGGGCGCGGATGCCGCTGAAAGTGGTGCGAGTGCCGTCGGCGTTCACTGCCACCGTTTCCACGGAGGCCGCGCCGGGCGCTCCGCTCCAGGCGGGATAGCAGCCCGCATCGAGCAGGATGAACCACGGCCGTTGCGAGCGGGTGAGTGTGGCCTCGATGCGCTGGCGATAGAACCAGCGATTCACGGCGGGGGCGCCGTTCAAAACGGAGACAGCCGTGGCGTGCGTGTCAATGCGTCCTTCCAGGCGGTAGGCCACGCCCGGAAGCGCGCGGGCCCAACGCGAAGTGGATGTGGCCAGCGTGATGGCGGCGCCGGCTGCGCGGCAAAGCGCCTCGGCCGCGGCCGCGTCGGTGGAGTACCGGGGCTGTGAAAATGCTTCGCCCGAGACAGCCAGGATGCGGGAGGCCCCGCAGCCGGCGATCTGGTTCGCGGCAGCTTCCACGGCCGCGCCCACCAACCCGATAATCAGCTCGCCGCCCAGTTCCTTCGCGGCGGTAAGCGCTTCGAGGGCCGGTTTCGCCAGGGTTCCATCGGTTTCGGTATGAGCCAGCAGCAGAATGGTTTCCATGTTAGTCCTCCCGAACCCAGGCGATGATTTCGCGCGCAATCTCTTCGGCGGGCATGTTCTTCACCACCCGCGTTTCCCGCTGCTGCTTGGGCAGGCTGACGGATGCGTAACTCAACCCGGCATTCGCTCCCGGCGCGGCTTTGGCGCGCTGCAGCGCAGGCATGATGGTCCGCATGTTGGCCATGCCTACCTGGGGGTTATTGCGCGGTTCGGGCAGATTACCCGTGGCCCAGCCGAGCACGGCCGGCGGAGCGGAGCACACCGAAACCTGGTGCTTACCGCCTTCGACGCGCTCCAGAATTTCCATTCCGCCGTCGGCCAGAATTTCGATCTGGTCCACGCCGAAGAATTGCTCCGTGATGCCGAGCCGCTCACCCACCATCTGCATCGTGGACCCGGCCCCGCGGGAAGCCGATTCCCAGCCGCCGAAGACCAGCAACCGGGTCTTATCGAGGCCCGCGATGCCCTGGATAGCGCCGGCCAACGCCGCCGCGGTCTCAAAGGAATCCGCGAATCCGGAGGACGGGCCATCGAGCGCCACCAGCTCAAACGGAACCTTTTGCGCCACGGTCATCATGACCTGCTGCAATTTGGCTTTGGGCCCCTGGCTCACCAGCCATACTTTGCTGCCGGGCGTTTTCTGCGCCAGGTTGGCCGCTTCGAACAAAGCGTGCCCGGCCCAGGGGTCGAGCACGGCGGGCAGCATCATTTCATTCTTCAGGGACGGTCCGGCAGCAGCCGTGACCGGTTCAAGGGTCTGTAGCGGGTCAGGAACAATGCTCCCGCAGACCACGATTTGAAAGGGATTGCTCATTTTGGACGAACCTCCAGTATAATCGGGCTGCTTTCCCGGTTGCCACCCACCTGTGGAGGAATTCGTCAAACCGTGCAGAAGGGCGCGGGCCCGGCCGGCTAGAATCCCATCAACTGCATGCCCGCATCGACGAACAGAATGTTTCCGGTCACGCCGCGAGCCAGGTCGCTGGCGAGAAACACGGCAGCGTCGGCGACCTCGTCCGGGTCGGTATTCCGGCGCAGCGGCGCCCGGGTCTCCACGGTATCCAGAATGGACGAGAAGTCCTTGATCGCGCGCGCGGAGACGGTCTTGACCGGTCCCGCCGAGATGGCGTTCACGCGGATTCTGCTGGGGCCCAGTTCGCTCGCCAGATACCGCATGCCGGCTTCGAGGGCGGCTTTCGCCACGCCCATCACGTTGTAGTTCGGAACTACGCGCGTGGAGCCGAGGTAGGTCAGCGTGGTGATGGAACCGCCCCGCGTCATCATAGGCGCTACGGCGCGGGATACGGCGATCAGCGAATAGGCGCTGACGTCCTGCGCCAGCAGGTAGCCGGAGCGGCTGGTTTCGACGAACGGACGGGTCAGGTCTTCCTTGTTAGCGAACGCCAGGCTGTGGACCACGGCGTCAATCGGCCGGTCCAAGGCTCGCAGAGATTCCGTAAGCGCCGCCAGTTCCTCGTCTTTGGTGACGTCGCACGGCAGGATGGCAACCGCATCGAGATCCTGCGCCATCTCCTCGATGGCAGCGCGCTGGCGGTCTCCGAGGTAGGTCAGCGCCAGGCTTGCTCCCTCTCTGGCAAACGCCTGGGCGATGGAATAGGCCAGGCTCCACTTGTTCGCGATCCCCAGTACGAGGGCCAGCCGGCCCTCCATTAGTTTCGACATCGTTCTTTACAGAGTACCAGCAGAGGCCTCGGGCGGATTAGCCCCGCCGGCTGAGCGCTGCCGCTCGTGCTCTTCGCGGGTCCTGAGGCTGAAGCGGTCAATGGCGCGGTCCACCGCCAGCACGCCAGCTAAATGATCCGTGGTGGGGGGATCGCAACTTCGGGATCTTTTCGATTGCGTGGGCGGCTTGCCAGCGGGGCCTGGGAGTGATTGGGCGACTGACCGAGGCGCGCGCGCTCAAGTTGGCGGGTGAGCCGAGAAGAAAGAATTGCTCACGGCGGTGGCGGCCTACAATCTGGTGCGCGCGATCATGGCCGTGGCGGCGTGACGCCACGGCTTGTCACCCCGACAACTCAGTTTTTCGTTCGTGATGAATGTAGTGAATGCCCGTTGGCACAAACTGCAAACGGCGTCCAACGACACGAGTTGTCAACGGGAGGTCTTGGCGATACTCAACAGAGCCGCCCAAGGGACCCACCCCAAACGGACGAAACCAAGATCGTACCCGCGCGCGGCTTGGAGGCACAGTCAGCTATTCGCCGCCCGCAGCGAGCGCCCCGATGCGACTATTTAAGTGGCATTGGGCCGAGGGCCTGCGCCACAACGACGCTCAGTATTTCTTGAGCTCTTCCACCAGCGCGTTGAGGCCGCGCTTGCGGTAGAGATCGGTGAGGCGCTGTTCCTCGGCGGAGGGGGCAATTAGACCCATCAGGGAGCCGTCTTCCAGGTTGCGGCGCGTGGGCACCCACATCTTGCCATCGGCGAATTCCACCTGGCTGACGAAGCCGGTGAGGCCCTGAATATCAACGGGCTGGCCCTCATGCGAGAGCTTCAGGGCGGTATCCTGCACCACGCGGGCGGTCTGCCCCGGACGCAGGATCAGGTCCGGGTCGGCAACCGGCAGCGAGGCGGCCAGGTACTGCCGGCCGGATTTGTCGCGCACCAGCCACCCCAGTTCCACATACTTCACGACGCGATTGGAGTTGTTCACCACCTGCACACTGGGGCCGCGGGCTTCGTTGCCCGCAACCCGCGCCCATCCGCTGACGGGGGCTACCGGGGAATCGGGGAATTGGAGAAACGCAAACTGCTGCGTGTGCTCGGCCGAAGGGGCGGCTGAACTGACCGCCGGACCGCCGCGGACGACGCGGGCATCCAGGCGCGGACGTTCCGCCTGGCGCGTCAGGCTGTCGAGCACCGCCTGCTGCAATCCGGGGGCGCCGTTTTGGCTCAAAACGCGCTTGAAATATTCGCGGTCGCGTTGGGCCTCCATCTCCCATGCGGTCATGGTCCGCTTGGAGTTCAGGCGGTCAGGGCCGAAGAAAGAGAGATCGGCAAACAATACGCCGTCGAGGTTCACTTCCACGAGCGGGCCGTTCAGCGCCTGCGTGGGCCGCATGAGCTGCATGTCGATGCGGGCGGGAAACGTCTCGCCCGGGCCGATGTGCAGGCTGGGATACGAAACCGACCCCTTGCCGCCGATGGTGAGTTCCTGCGCCACCACCCGCAGCGTGATGCCGCGGATCTGGCTCTGGCTGATATTGCGAAGCGAAAGGGATAAGTGCAGATCGAGAGCCATGGCGGCGCCGCGCGAGGTGACGCTAGAGGGGCCGGCGGCCATCGAAAGCACTGCCACGGGCGAGTTGTCCGGAAACTTGACGTTGATCGAGCCGCCGGGCAGCGGCCTGTCCTGAGCCGCCAAACCAGCGGCGCCGAGAAGGCCCAGCAGCGCTATCGCCCCGATCCTACCAGTGTGCGTCCGCAACGATGACTGTTTTGTGGGGCAGGCACTCCTGCCTGCAAGCCGCCTCTCAGGCGGCTTTTCCGAGGTTGGCGACTGTTTTCGCTGGAGAAGAGCGCCTGCTGAAAGCAGGCGGCAGCCAGGATTGGCTGCCCCACTGAGCGCCCTATCCGCTTGCAGCTCTATGCTAATTCGCATATACATTCGTCACCGTTACGTAGCCCGTTTCCGAATCCACGTAACGGGCCCTCATGGAGCCCTGCGCGCTGGGGGTATAGGTGACATCTTTGGCCTCGGCGCCGGTGTGCAGGATGCGCAGCGTCTCGGCGCCTTCACGAACCTGGATGCCGTATTCGGTGGACTGCACTTCCACGCCCTCGATGCGGGCGGTCTGCCGGAACGGCGCGGGGCGTTCGAGCATCAGCCCCGTCACCAGCAAGGCGACCACGCTGGCAAAGGCCACCGCGACGCGCGCGCCGGCAAAGAGCGGCTTATCCCGCAGCGCAGGCTCTGCCGGGCGGACACATTCGCCGGCCGAGAGCCCGAGCCGGATATTCGCCTTCATTTCGGCGGCGAGGCGGCTCCAGGGAACCTCCGGCGCGTCGGCCAGGTCGGGCAGAATGCCGCGCACGGCTTCGAACGAGGCCAGGTCGGCCCGGCATTGTTCGCAGCGCTCCACGTGGCGCCCGACCTTCCAGCTGGCGAAGGCGCCAAGGTCTCCGCCGGCGTGCAGCGCCAGCGTAGCCTCACTCGGGTGTTTCATCGCGTTTACCGCTTTCTATTCCGTATATACCGGCGGAACTTCGTGCGCGCGTTCGCGATATGCGAACGCACCGTGGCTTTCGAGCAATTCAGCCTCTTGGCCACTTCCTCCGCCGGAAGCCCTTCCACATCGCGCAACATGAGCGCGGCCCGTTCCCGCGGGCTGAGAAGGCGTAAGCCGTCCTGCAAGTACTCCCGGTGTTCGCTGCGGAGCAGGATCTGCTCCGGGCTCTCCGCGTGGTCCTCGGGCGCTTCGTCCAATTCGCAGAACGTAGCGCGCCCGCTCCGGCGCAGAAAGTCGATCGCCGTATTGGTGGCAATGCGGGACAGCCAGTGAGCAGCTTTCTGCTCGTCCTTGAGCTGTTCCTGGCGCTGAAGGGCTTTGATAAACGCCTCCTGCGTCAGATCCTGGGCATCGGCGACATTCCCGACAATCCGGTAGATCTGCACGAAAATGCGGCGCAGATTATCGGAAACAAATCGGTTCTGCCGCTCCAGGAGCTCCAGACCGGGCTCTACAACTTCGCTCATTGGCCTGCTTACGACTGTTTCCACGGGTCCTACTACTCAAAATGACGCTGGGACCCTGAAAACGTGGAATCAAAAGCGGTCTAGCGACCGCTGGGGCCATTCTATCGTATTCCCCGACACTCCCTACCCGGCAATGTGGCTGTTTTCACTGATGGAACCGGCATCCGTTGTTTCGACTACCCGGAGCACCACCACCGTGGAGTGCTGTTGCTGGCGCACGAGATCGCGGTGTCGGTTTCCGAATCGCCTGTTCCGGAGCCGGCCGCATCCGCCGGATTCGTAGGCTCAATTCTCCCGAGCAAGCCACTTTAGCGCATTCTGATAGAGCCTTTGCATCATCGGATGGTTCATGACTTCCGCCGTGTGCCCTGGCGCGAAGAAGACCATGCGGCCCTTACCCTCTTCACGCCACCATCCGCCGATCAGCGAAGTCACGCCGTTTTTCGCGAAAGCTCCGTACCGCGCGAGTTCGGGATCGATTGTGTTATCGACCGAATCCGACTCAAACAACACGTGAGGCGCACCGGTCCAGAAGGACGTCTGCAAAGGGCCTTCGGGACCGATTCCCGGCGGCGCCGGCTCGAACAGATAGCTGACGAAATGGTGCTCATCCACCACCTCGAAATCTTCCACGCCCTTCGTAATTGGGCTCTGCCTGCCCGCTTCGGTCACGTGAACCTTCATCAAGTAGGGCGGGGGATGCTTTTGAAAACGCCCGCCGACCAACTTCTCCCATAAGCCGCCTACCGGGCCTCCGGCGGAAGCGTTATGCAGCGCCAGGAAACTGCCGCCGTTTTGCACAAAGTCATAAACGGCCTTCTCCTGGTCCGGGGTTATGCTATCCACCGAGCCGGAATTGATGAAGATGTCGAAGTGAGAGAGATTCTCCGGCGTGAGGAGCGAAAGATCCTCAATGTAAACCGCCGGCATGTTGAGCGCCGTCAGGGTTACGGCCATCGCGCGCCGGGGAAATTCAGCGGGCTGGGAACCGCAGCCGCTATGCATCAGGACGCGCGGCCGTTTGATGCTTGAGTAAGGCGATTGTTGTCCCCATCCCGACACGACTGCCAAGAACCCCAAGGGCAGGATGAAAGCGCCCCGGCGTAACTCTAGAATGAAAGCGACTCCCGACATTTCCCGTCTCCTTGGCTATGCGGCCTCAACCGTCGCTGGCGGCGCCATTTCGCCACGCCCACGGGGGCCGGAGCTAGTTCTCCCGCGCCAGCCAGCGCAACGCATTCTCATACAGCCTCTGCATCATCGGATGGTTCATGGCGGCGGTGGTGTTGCCCATCGCGAAGTAACACATGCGCCCCTTGCCGACCTCCTGCCACCATCCCGAGGTGGGATTCGTTATGACGTTGGTGCGAAGCTTGAGTCTTTCGGGGTCGTTCGAATTGTCCATGGCGAAGCCGGTCATCAGGACGTGCGCCGGGCCGGGACTGGGCATCCCCGCGGGCGTCGCGGCAGCTCCGCGGCCCGCTACTGGCTGGGCAGGCTGCGCCGCGGGTGCGCCGGCGCGGCTCGGAGCCTGAGAATCCACAGCGTATGCCGGAAAGACTTGTTCCTCAAGGATTTCGAAATCGCGCACCCCGGCCGTAATGGGGCTCTTGCGGCCGTTGCCGGTCAAGTGGACCCAGATGTGATAGGGACCGGCCTGCCGCACCAGGCTGCCCCCCAGGAGCTTTTCATAGATTCCTCCACGGGGGCCGTCAATTGCGTCGTGCAACGCGAGGAATCCGCCGCCGTTGTTCACGAAGTCCCCCAGAATCGCCTCCTGATCCGCCGTGATTCGGGCCGGACCAAACTGGACGAACACTTCAAACTGCGACAGGGCCTGACGGTCGATCAGCTTGGAGTCGTCAATGAACGTAGCCGGGAAATTCACACTCGTCAACGCAGAAGACAGAGCCTGCCGCGCAATGTCGGCATCACCCGCGGAGCCGCCGGTCATAACGAGGACGCGCGGATGGTTTATAGAGAAATAGGGCTGCGAGGCGTCCTGAGAAAGGCCCGCGCCGGCCATCAGGGCTAGGATCAGCGGCAGCCGAAGGGGAAGAAACGCGCGCGGTAAAACGCGAGTTGGCACGATGACTCTCCTGGGATCGACGTTGTAGCTCGGAGTTATGCTAGCACCGGAGAAGACCGGGGGCTAGTCCTTTAGCGTGACCACTGTGGCGCCCCAGCCGCCGGCCTCGGCGGAGGCATCGCGGAAACCGGCCACGAAAGGCGTTCGGGCCAGGACGGCGCGGACGGTCTCGCGCTGAACGCCGATACCCCGGCCGTGGATCAGGCGAAGCGCGCGGTACCCGAGGCGGTGCGCTTCCCGCAGATATTCTTCCACCACTTCTTTCACATCGGCGGGCGGGACGCTGTGCAGGTCGAAAACGTCGGTGACGGGGATTCGAAGGGGTTCGGGGTCTTCCACATCAGGATCTTCGCACAAGGCGGGGACGGCCACGGCGTTGCCAAGGGGAATTTCCTAGGGCCAAAGAAACGAAAAGCCCGGTCGGCATCGGCCGGCCGGGCTCCCAAAACAGCTTCGCGCCTGCGCGCACCCAATCAAGCGACCTGTTGAGACCGATTCTGGCTCACGATCGCTTCCATCTGATCTTTAATCCGAAGCTTCATCTTCTTCAAGCGCGTCTCCTCCACCTGTTGTTCCATCGACAGGTGGGGCTGCGCCTCCAGAGCATCGAGTTGCTTCGCAAACTCAGAGTGCTGCCCAGCCAAACGGCGGTACTCTTCGTTTGTAGCGATCAGGTGCGCTTTCAACTCTTCTTGTGCGTTGCGTTCCATAGTGGGCATTCCTCCCAGATGAGGTCGCCACGCCGAGCCATGGCGCTGAATTGCTGGCCCGGTGGGTAAGCTCGCTTGTTACAGACGGAAATACACCGTCACCCGTCACGGTAGCATGAATGAAAGTTCATGACAACACCGTGTTCAGGGGGTGAATCGTAGTAGTTCTTCCGGACGGTAACCTCATGAAACCCTAGGGACTTATAGAATTCGCGAGCGCCCGTGTTCGAGCTTCTGACTTCAAGAAAAACAGATCCGGATAGGGTCCCCAGAAAAGACTGAAGCAGAGCCCGCCCAACGCCCAAACGGCGGCATTCGGGGGCCACGGCGAGGTTCAGAATTTCGCCCTCATCGGCGGCCACCATCCGCGCCACCAGGAACCCCCCGATGCGCCCTTCGCGAAGCGCCACCCGCAGATCGTGCAGCAGGTAATCGCTGACGGGCCAATGGGAAGCCTCCGGGCAGGCCTCCTGGATGGCCGCGATTTCGGGAAGATCGGCGGGTAGCGCTTTGCGGATTTCGAGCATCGGGCCGCCGCCGGAGCTACATCTTCGGCGCGTAATATCCGCTGCGGACGCGGACCACAAGATCCTTGCGGTCTTTCACCAGCAACTGCACCGGATGGAACAAGCCGTCCGTGAGCAGCGGCTCGGGGCGGTATGAAACGCTGTACTGATGGCGCAGTTCGTTGGCGATGTTTTGGAAGGACTGGTCCAGGTCCTCCACCTTAAAGGGGAAGAAAGCGCGCCCCCCGGTCTCGTTGGCGTAGTACTTCAAGACCTTGTCGCCGTCGCTTTCCACGCGGCTGATATTCGTGGAAATCGAATACAGCACCACATCGGCTTTCTGGGCCATTTCGAGCGCCTGATCGCGAGTGTAGCGGCTCTGGTTGTCGTCGCCGTCGCTGACTATGACGATGGCGCGGCGGAACTTGTGCCGGGGCTGATCCTGGATGAGCTTATCGCGGCACGCGTAGTAGATCGCATCGTACAGCGCCGTGCCGCCCCCAGGACGCAGAGCGCGGATCTGGGCCTCAATTGGCGCCGGATCGTCCACCAGGTCCGAAATCAACTGGGTGGCGGTATCGAAACTCACCAGCATCACCCGGTCCACGCGGGGTTTCACCACGCTGTTGACGAACTCCACGGCGGCTTCCTGCTCGAAGCGGAAGCGGTCGCGGATGCTGTTGCTGGTATCGATCAGGATGCCGAGCCGCAAGGGCAGGTCGGATTCCGCCGTAAACTCCTGAATTGTCTGCGGCTTCTTGGCGTCGGCGACCTGGAAATCTTCCTTGGAAAGATTGGTGATGAAGCGGCCCTTCTTGTCGGTAACCGTGAAAAGCATGCTCACGCGCGTGACGTCCACGGTGATCCGGGCTGGCTCGTCGGATTGCGGAGGCGGCGCCGGGTTCTGGTCGGCCGCCCAGAGCGCTGCCCCAAGTATGCTCGCGGCCGCGAGGATCGCCCAAACTCGCATATGTTGATTATACGCGTTCGAGAAGGCCCATCCAGGCTGCCAGATCGGGCGGGAGCGGGGATTCCACGGCCATCTCCTCGCCGGTTGAGGGCCTTCGAAAACGGATCTCGTGGGCGTGGAGGAAATAGCGGCCCAGCGGGGGCATGCCCTCAACCCTGGCCGGCGCCCCGTAGAGCGTGTCGCCGGCGATGGGGTGGCCGATGCTGGCCAGGTGGACGCGAATCTGGTGCGTACGGCCGGTGCCGATGAGAACTTCGAGAAAGGTGAAGCGCTCAAACCGGCGCACGACGCGGTATTCCGACCACGCCGCGCGCCCCGTTTCGAGCCGCGCGGTCATGCGGGTGCGGTGGACGGGGTCGCGCGCGATGGGCCGTTCGATGCGCCCGCGGTCGCGCTCAAACCGGCCGTGCGCCAGCGCCAGGTAAGTCTTGCGCACATTGCGGCTGGAGAATTGAGCGGCGAGCGCCTGATGCGCGCGGTCGTTCTTCGCCACCAGCAGGACTCCGCTGGTGTACCGGTCCAGCCGGTGAACGATTCCGGGGCGAAGCGGGCCCCCAAGATTCGAGAGCGCCGCGTACCGGTGCAGCAGCGCATTCACCAGCGTGCCGGAATGGACGCCGGCTCCGGCATGCACCACCATTCCGGCGGGCTTGTCGATAGCCACCACGTCTTCATCCTCGAACAGAACCGATAGCGGGATCGCCTCGGGCTCGGCATGCAGAGGAGCGGGCTCGGCGGGCTCGACGTCGATAGCTTCGCCGCCGCGCAGCATCTGCGAGGGGCGCGACGCGGCGCCGTTGACTAAGACGTGGCCGTCGCGGATCCAGGCCTGAATGCGGGAGCGGCTGACTTCGGCAAGCCGCTCGTGAAGCATCTGATCCAGCCGCTTGCCGCTATCGGAAGGTTCGGCTTGAATGTGCATCGGGTCTGCCGGCGTGTGAGGAACAAGATCGGATCAAGGCTGATCCGGGGTATTGCCGGCGGGCTGGCGCTGGGCATCGTTCAGCGGCGCCACCGCGTCTTGCTTGCACATCTCGCGCCGGTCGTAGAACTGTATCCTGCAATACCGGCAGTGATACAACTTGCCGCCCATCCAGCGTTCCACATGGTTCATGAGGCCGCTTTCCATAGGATCGATATGGTCGCGCTTGTTCAGACGGGTGACGCGCATCGTTCCGCAGCGAGGGCAGCGGCACTCCTGGCCAAGATGATAGAAATAGCCCCGCGGAATGCACGCGACATCCTTGCAGTCGCGGCACTCGTAAATCGCCAGATACGAGAAGCGCTCCACGAACGTTCGATGCACGCGCTTCAGGCGGCCCCCGCATTGCACGCATTTGCGCATCAGGGATTGTTATAACTCAATTTGCAGACCGGCCACAACCGGGCCACAATAAAGGATTACCCTATCGCGATCGTAACCCATTATGCTGGACCGGATTACAGTGCACGGCGCGCGCCAGCACAACCTCAAGAACATAGACGTCGAAATACCCCGCAACTCGCTCACCGTAATCACCGGGCTCAGCGGTTCCGGAAAATCCTCATTGGCTTTCGACACCATCTACGCCGAGGGCCAAAGACGGTACGTGGAAACGCTTTCGACGTATGCGCGGCAGTTCCTCGACCAGATGGAACGGCCCGATGTGGATTCGATCGACGGCTTGAGCCCCGCAATTTCCATCGAGCAGAAGACCACCAGCCGCAGTCCGCGCTCCACCGTGGGCACCATCACGGAGATCTACGATTACCTGCGGCTGCTCTATTCCTCTATTGGGACTCCGCATTGTCCGGTTTGCGGGAACGAAATCTCGCGCCAGACCACGGAGCAGATTGTGAAGCACGTGCTGGCGCTGAAGCCGGAAGACCGAATCATGGTCCTGGCGCCGATCGTCCGCGGCAGGAAGGGCGAGTTCAAGAAGGAGTTCGAGAAACTGGCGCGGCAAGGCTTTGTGCGGGTGCGCGTGGACGGCGTGCTGCGGTCCGTCGAAGACGAGATCGCGCTTGACCGGCGGAAGAACCACACCATCGAAGTCGTGGTGGACCGCCTGCTCGTTTGGCCGGGGATAGAGAAACGTCTGGAAGCGTCGATTGAGACCGCAACCAAGCTGGCGAACGGCTTGGCGTTGATCGCGGTGGTGAACGGGGATGAGCGGCTCTATTCCCGCGAACTGGCCTGCACGGAGTGCAGCGCCAGCATCCCGCAACTTGAGCCGCGCTCGTTCTCTTTTAACAGCCCCTACGGCGCCTGCCCGGAGTGCCACGGCTTGGGGAACAAGTGGGCGTTCGACACGGCCAAGCTGGTTGCGGACGAATCGAAGCCGCTGCTCGATGGCATTGCCGTGGCGGCCGGGTCGGCCTATATGGAGCATCGCCTCCGCGAAGCCGCCAAAGAGCGCCACATCGATTTGCGAAAGCCTTTCGAGGAACTGCCCAAGAAATCGCGAGAGTCGCTCCTCGAGGCCGTCATTGCGGCTCTGGACGAGAGTTACGCGGGAGGCTCGGAGACTTATCAGGAGTGGCTCCAGGAATATATGTCTCCGCTGCCCTGCCCGGCGTGCCGCGGCCGCCGCCTGCGGCCGGCAGCCCTGGCGGTGCTGGTGAAGAGCTTCTCCATCGCGGATTTTACGGGTTTGCCGATATCGCGCGCGCTGGTGACGGCGCGCAACTGGGAGTTCGATGCCCGGGAGATGCAGATCGCGGCCCGCATCCTGGACGAGATCAGGCGCCGGCTGGAGTTCCTCTCCAATGTCGGCCTGGATTATCTGAGCCTCGACCGTTCGGCCGCGACGCTTTCCGGCGGCGAGGCGCAGCGCATCCGGCTGGCAACTCAGATTGGCTCCAAACTCCGCGGAGTGCTCTACGTGCTGGACGAGCCTTCGATTGGGTTGCACCCCAGGGATAATGGCAGGCTGCTCGAAACGCTGATCGAGCTGCGGGACATGGGGAACACGGTCGTCGTGGTGGAACACGACGCGGAGACGATCGAGCGCGCCGATTACGTGATCGATCTCGGCCCTGGCGCTGGGCGGCTGGGCGGCGCGCTGGTGGCCTCGGGCACTCCCGCGCAAATCGCCGCCAATCCGAAATCGCTCACCGGGCGGTATCTTTCGGGCAATCTGAAGATTCCCGCTCCGGCCGAGCGCCGCGCGCCGGGCGAGCAGAAACTCGTGATCCGCGGCGCGAGCCAGCATAACCTCAAGAGCATCGATGCCGAAATTCCGCTCGGCCTGCTCACCGTGGTCACGGGCGTTTCGGGCAGCGGAAAATCCACCCTCATCAACGAGATTCTTTACCGCTCGCTGGCCCGTGAGATCTACGGCTCGCACGAGGAACCGGGCGCGCACGAAGCCATAGAGGGGATGAAGCTGATCGACAAGGTGATCCGCATCGATCAGGCGCCCATAGGCCGCACACCGCGTTCCAACCCGGCCACCTACACCGGATTGTTCGCGCCCATCCGCGAACTGTACGCCATGCTGCCCGAATCGCGCGAGCGGGGCTACAAACCCGGCCGCTTCAGCTTCAACGTGAAGGGCGGGCGCTGCGAGGCGTGCCAGGGGGACGGCCTGAAGCGCATCGAGATGAACTTTCTGCCGGACGTTTACGTCACCTGCGACGTCTGCCGCGGAAAGCGCTACAACAGCGAAACGCTGCAGGTAAAGTACAAAGGCTATTCCATCTGCGATCTGCTGAACGCAACCGTTGAGGAGGCGCTCGGCGTGATGGAAAACTTGCCGCAGATTCGCAACAAGCTGCAGACGCTCTTCGATGTCGGCTTGGGGTACGTACACCTGGGCCAATCTTCCACGACGCTTTCGGGCGGCGAGGCGCAGCGGATCAAGCTATCACGGGAGCTGAGCAAGCGGCAGACGGGCAAGACGTTCTATCTTTTGGACGAGCCCACCACAGGGCTGCACTTCGATGACGTGCGCAAGCTTCTCGACGTGTTGCAGCGGCTGGTATCGTTGGGGAATACGGTTGTGGTGATCGAACACAACCTGGACGTAATCAAAACG
The DNA here is from genome assembly GCA_903925975.1 of uncultured Acidobacteriia bacterium. GTDB lineage: Bacteria > Acidobacteriota > Terriglobia > Bryobacterales > Bryobacteraceae > BOG-224. The sequence continues at coordinate 18,955 of CAIYHG010000179.1, forward strand.
GCGGATTGGATTCTCGACCTCGGCCCCGACGGGGGCGAATACGGCGGCAGGGTAGTGGCATGCGGCCCGCCGGAACAAGTGATTCGTTCGAAGAAAAGTCATACTGCGGAGGCGTTGCGCAAGGCGCTCGGCAACGGGAAGGCGGCATGAGCAAGTATTCCAAAGCCCCGGTGGATTTTACGGGCCTCAAGACGATAGGGCTGGCCGAACGCGGCGGGAAGGTGAAAGCCGCCGATTTCGCCTCGGAGTACAGCCGGGGCTCGGGCATGGCCGCATGGCTCGATTCCCTGCCGCATATTCTGGCGGGCGACTCGTTCCGGCGCGTCGTAGACGCGCTGGTAGCGGCGCGCGAGAAGAGGCGCGCGATTATATGGGGCCTGGGAGGGCACGTCATTAAGTGCGGCCTCGCTCCGGTGCTGGCCGGCCTGATGCGCCGCGGCTACGCGACTCTGTTTGCGCTCAACGGGGCGGCGGCAATCCACGATTTCGAAATTGCCATGGCCTGCTGTACCAGCGAAGACGTGGAGGCCGCGCTGCCGGGAGGCCGCTTCGGCTCCGCCGAGGAAACCGGGCGCGATATGAACCGGGCCATCCGCCGAGGCGATGCGGAGGACCTGGGTATCGGCGAGTCTCTGGGCAAATGGCTCGATGGCGGTTGGGACGCCGCTGCCAAGTCCGCTTTCGGCGGTTCGAGCCTCCTCGTGCAGGCGTACGGACAATCGGTTCCCGTGACGGTTCACGTAACGATTGGTGCCGACACGCCGCACATGCACCCGGAGGCGGACGGGGCCGCTATCGGACGCGCGTCGCATCGCGATTTCCGGCTCTTCTGTTCGTACGTGGCGGACCTTCACGAGGGCGGCGTCTACATCAACGCCGGCTCGGCCGTCACGCTGCCGGAAGTTTTTCTCAAGTCGGTTTCGGCGCTGCGCAACCTGGGGAGGCCGCTCGCGGATTTCACCACCGCCAACTTCGACTTCCTGCAACACTACCGGCCGCGCGTGAACGTGGTCGAGCGGCCCCACGCCGGCGCGGGAGGCGCGGGTTATTCCATCACCGGCCATCACGAGATCATGCTGCCGCTTCTGGCCGCCGCTCTCATTGAAAGGGGAGCATGAGCGAAGAACCGCAGCCGCAAGCCGATTCCGGGCAGCCCGAAAGCGAGATACCCATCCCGCCGGGAAGCGGCGCCCCCGCCCCGCAGGCTGAGTTCGAATCGGGCCAGGCCGTTCCCCTGGCTGAGCCCGGCGCCGGCGAACCGGAGCAACCGCAACACAAACCCGAACGGTATCCGTTCTGGAGCTACGGCGATCTGGCGTTGTTCTTTGGCCTCGCATTTCCGTCGCTGTTACTGGGGTGGGCGCTGGTCCGTGGGTTCGTGCTCGTCTTCGGCGTGCGGATTGCAGCCCGGGCCGCGGGGCCTCTCACCGAACAATTCGCCGGCTACCTGATCCTGTTCGGGGCTTTGGCGCTCATTCTCCGGATGGAATACAACAAGCCGTTTTGGAGTTCCCTGGCCTGGCGGGATTTCCAAATGCCGTTCCTCTGGGTTGTGATCTTCGGATTATTGGCCGCATTTGCCGTCTCGGTTCTGGGAAGTTTGATTCGCACCCCCAACACCGAGAACACGCTAACCGAGATGATGCAGGACCGCACGTCGCTCATCTTGATGACGGTCTTCGGCGTGACGCTAGGGCCCATTTGCGAGGAACTGGCGTTCCGGGGTTTCCTGCAACCGCTGCTCGAGCGCAGTCTCGGGACGGCGCCGGGAATCCTTCTGGCCGCGATTCCGTTCGGGCTGCTGCACTATCAGGAATACGGAAATTCGTGGCGTCATGCGTTGATTGTGGCCGCGGCCGGTTCGGCGTTCGGCTGGATGCGGCACGTCACCGGCTCCACGAAATCGGCGGCGATTATGCATGCTGCCTACAACGCGATGTTTTTCTCGGTGGTCCTTTCGCAAAGAAAAGACCTGTTGTAGCGCCCGCGGAAAAGCCCGCCGCGCCGTGAAGGCAAAAGTGGGGCAGACCCCCTGACCGGGGGCGCCTTACCCCCACCCGCCGGCGGAGAGCCGGGTTAGACTGGAGTAACCCGAAATCGTTCCGGCCGGAATCCCGTTTCAGAGTATCGATCGCTCATGGTAGAAACCATTCAATGGACTGACGGCGCCGTGGTCATGATTGACCAGACGCGCCTGCCGCTCGAAGAAGTCTTCGTCACTTGCCGCACGTACGAGGAGGTCGCGGCGGCCATCCGCGACATGATTATCCGCGGAGCGCCGGCCATTGGAGTGGCGGCGGCCATGGGCGTTGCCCTGGGGGCGCTGCAGGCGCCCGAGGCGGATTTCGACCGCCACATGGCCGTGGTCTGCGACACGCTGGCCGGCACGCGCCCCACCGCGGTGAACCTGTTCTGGGCGATTGACCGCATGAAGCGGCTGTGCGCCGCGCTGCGCGGCCGGCCCATCGGCGAAATCCGCGCGCGCCTGGTGGAAGAAGCCTTGCTCGTGCGCGTGGAGGATATCGAGATCTGCCGCGCCATCGGCCGCAACGGCGCCCCGCTGGTCCCGGATGGAAAGACGGCGTTGACGCATTGCAATGCCGGGGCGCTGGCCACCGCCGGCTACGGCACGGCTCTGGGCGTTTTTCGCGCCGCCGTCGAAAGCGGCAAACGAATCGACGTTTTCGCCGACGAGACGCGGCCGTTTCTCCAGGGCGCGCGCCTGACGGCGTGGGAACTGCAGCAGGACGGGATTCCCTGCACCCTCATCACCGACAACATGGCCGGCCACTTCCTGCACTCGGGCCGGATCGGCTGCGTGGTGGTGGGGGCCGACCGCATCGCCGCCAACGGCGACGTGGCGAACAAGATCGGCACGTATTCGGTGGCCGTGCTGGCGCGCGAAAATAACGTGCCGTTCTACGTGGCGGCGCCTATATCCACTCTCGACCTCACCATCGCCTCGGGCGAGGCGATTCCGATCGAGCAGCGCGCGGCCGCCGAGGTCACGCATATCCAGGGACGCCAGATTGCGCCCACCGGCATCTGCGTCCAGAACCCGGCGTTCGACGTCACGCCCGCGCGCTACGTATCGGCGATCATCACCGAACGGGGCGTGGCGCGCGCTCCGTATGAGCAATCTTTGAGAGAATTAATGGATCGGGCTTGTTAAGACTATGATGCGAACTCTGCTTGCCTTCTTCCTCTGCGCGGCGGCCCTGCTGGCCGGTGACAATACCGGACGCCGGGCGCCCGGTTTCGCGCTGCCGGATTCCACGATGAAGGTTTACGACTTGGCCGATTACCGCGGCAAACTGGTGATCCTGGAATTCATGCAGACGGACTGCCCCCATTGCCAGGGCTTCGCGCCGGTGCTGAACGAGATCAAAGCGAAGTACGGCGACAAGGTGGCCGTTCTCTCGGTTACGAACTCGCAGCACGATAACGCGACCCAAGTTGCGCAGTTCGTTGCGACCTATAAGGTGGCCCACCCGATTCTGTTCGACGCGGGGCAAATGCAGTATTCCTACGTCCTGAAGCTGACGTTCGATAATCCGTACGTCTGCCTCATCGACGGAAACGGCATCATCCAAAACGATTTCAACTACAACGCGTTCACGGCCGGTCTTTTCGAGTTGAAGGGACTGTCGGCCGAAATCGACCGCATCCTGAACGCCAACGCCTCGCCGGTTCCGAAACGCCTCTGACCGAGCCGCGACGGCCTGCTCTCACCCAGTGGGGCGGGCCCCCCGGCTCGCGTTGCCTCGGAGTTTGCCACCCTTTCCGGGTTTGGCCGGACCAGGGCGTCCGCCCCAAGTCTCCGGCGTATGGCTCCGAGCGGAGTAACAGCGCAGCTTACAGCACCACCCGCTGGTCGCCCTCGCGCCGCGTCACCCGTTCCCGGTCCAGGTATTCCAGAAGCGGAATCGCGTACTTGCGGGAGACGCCCGTCCAATCCTTGAATTCCCCTACCTGAAACCGTGCGGACCTGCGTTCCGCGAGCAGTCCCCGCAGCCGCTCGATAGACGAGCGGTGGAACACCAACTCATCGGAGATTCGCACCAGCTTCTTCTCGCGCAAAAGAATAGCGAGCAACGTGCGCGCGCGGGCCGGCTCCAGACCGGTCTGCGCGAGAACCTCGGAAACCGCCGGCGTGGCCAATCCGGCGCGCTCGAAAGCGCTTTCGATCGACGCCCGCGCGCGTTCTTCGTCTTCCTTCAGGGCAACCCGGTGGCTGCGGGCGCGCACGAAGTCGCCGTCCGCAACCAGTTCCGTAGCGGCGCCGATCAGCGCGTCAAAGACGAAAGGCGGCGCGCCGGGCGCCTCGCGGCCGCGCAGATCTTCCCTGGGGACGCCGGGTGCCAGCGGGTTCCTCCGGTGGAAATCTCCCACGGCCTGCACCAAGCGCTCACGCGCGGCTTGGAACCATGCCGGGTCCATGTACCAGGCGGGCTGATCGAGCGAGACGAGCCGGGCGCGCGCGGCGCCTTCGGCGATTTCGCGCGCGGAAAGTCCGGTGCGCGCCACCAGTTCGGGCGCGCCCACTCCGTATCGCGCCTCGCGCGCCAGCAGAGCGACGCGGGCGCCGGCATCCGCCGATGCAAGAACGCCCAGCCGCGCGGCGACGTCCTCGCCCTTGCGATAGCGCTTCTCCCCCAGATCGGCGATCGCGCCGCCGCCAATCGTCGTTACCGGAGAGAACATGCGGATGATGAAACGGTCCCCGGGCAGCAGCAGCGCGGGCTCGCGCAGCGCGATTCGTACCCAGGCGCTCGCGCCGGGAGCGAGCGGGCCGGGCCCCTCCAGCAATCGGACTTCGGCCTCGATCTCGGCCGTTCCGGAGTGAAAGTGAACCGGCGCGCGGTGCTTAAGCGGTTTGGCGGAAGACAGCAACTCCAGCCGGCAATCGATCTGCGTCGTGGCCCGGAAGCGCGCGGGCTCCGACAGCACGTCGCCCCGGCGCAGGTCGGCCACTTCCACGTCGGAGAGGTTCACGGCTGTGCGCTGGCCCGGCTCGGCCTGGTCGGCGGCGGCGCCGTAGGCCTGCAATCCGCGCACCCGCGCGCGCCGTCCGGAGGGGTATATCTCCACCTCGTCGCCCTTCGCGACGGAACCAGAAATCAGCGTTCCCGTGGCCACCACCCCGAAACCTTTCACCGAGAAGACGCGGTCCACGGGCAGCCGGAAATGGCCGGCGCGGTCTCTTTCGGGCGCCGCCTCCGCCGCGCGGGCCAATGCGGCGCGCAACTCGCCGAGGCCGGCTCCGGTAACCGAGCTGACGGCGACCACGGGCGCGCCTTCGAGGAACGACCCGGCGGTAAGCTCTTCCACCTCCAACCGCACCAGGCCTAGGATATCCGCGTCCACAAGGTCGGCTTTGGTGAGCGCCACCACGCCGCGGCGGATTCCGAGCAGGCGGCAGATTTCGAAGTGCTCCCGCGTCTGCGGCTTGATCGATTCGTTGGCCGCCACCACGAACAGCACCAGATCGATGCCGCCGATTCCGGCCACCATGTTCTTGATAAACCGCTCGTGGCCGGGCACGTCCACAAAGCCCACCTGCAATTCAGGCGTCAGGCGCAGGTGCGCGAAGCCCAGGTCGATGGTGATGCCGCGGCGCTTTTCCTCCTCCAGGCGGTCTGCGTCAATCCCCGTCAGCGCCTTCACCAGGGCTGTCTTTCCGTGATCGATATGGCCCGCCAGTCCGGCGACAACGTTCTTCATGGCTCCGTTCTCATGCTACTTCACGCAGGTGGGGCATGCCTTAGCTTGCCCGGAAGACACCAAAGCTAAGGGCGCCTCATCTTGTGGCGCAAGCCGCCGTGCTTACAGGGTCGGCTGTTGAGCCGACCCGTCCCTGGCGAAATCCGCTTCCGTCGCACGCGTGCCCCGTGGCTCAACAGAGAGTCTGCCGCACCCGCTGAAAGCATTTCCACGCCGGCGCCCAGCGTCCCTCTGGGCTGCAGCCGCTGGTGGATCATCATCCAGATCACGACCGCTGCGGTATAAACGCAATCCCGCGTCTTCACGCGCATTTGCTTCTGCAGGGACTCCACCACGGCACTCGAAATTCAGCGCTGATACAAGCCCATAGAGTCCGAAGCGGTCGGGCTCATATCTGAAACATAAGCCAAGTCTTACGTTTCGCAATGACGCTTATTTGAGTGGCCTTGGGCCACCGGCCCGCGCTCGTTTTTGAAACGAATGCGAACCGAACGCGAGCGTTCCACGTATACCAGAAGGTTGGGGAATGAGAAGCAGTCATCCCGCAGCGAGAGCTTCTCTTCGCTCCGCAATTCGTATTCGGGATTGCGCAAATGCCAGGCGCGGCCTTCGAGTTCGATATATATTAGTCGTTTCGGCAAACCGATCTGCACGGCGCCGATGCCGCGCCCGAAACCATGGGCGCGCTGAAACTCGTGCAGCGTATCGCGGAGGTCCTGGAAGGCGCCCGCGGCCTCTCCGGGAGTCGCGACTGGCGCGGAGACGGCCCGCAGCAGCGGGTCGCAGAGCTGAAGGATGCGGCGGACAGGCATGCAAACGAAGATATCAGGCCGGGAGGCCGCGTGGAGCACGGGCAGGCGCCCGAGCCCTCGCGGATGCCATGGGCGCGCGTAAAGACCCGGTTCGCATTGTCATCCGCGTGGTGGTCTTCATCGTCGTGTTCTATGGAATGGGGTTTGTGCTCGACCCCTTGCTGCGGTGGACGTTCCAGGATTTCGCCGGCCCCACCTTCGCCGTCTTTATCTCCGGGCTGTTCACCACCTGGCTCTCTCTGCGCATCTACGAGAATATTGCGATTGTCGACGTGGGCTTGTGGTGGAATGGCTCGTCGGCCCGGAATCTGGGGCTCGGGCTCGCCGGCGGCGCGGGGGCTGCGTGCATGGCGATGATTCCGGCGCTGTTGGTGGGCGCGGCCAAGCTGACGCGCGTCGGCCCGGTGAATTGGAGCGGGCTGGCATTCATCCTGGTTTGCATTGCAGCGGGCTCCGTGGGCGAAGAGATCTTCTTCCGGGGCTACGGCTTTCAGGTCCTGGTAGACGGGTTGGGGCCATGGTCGGCGACGCTGCCTATTGGGATCTTCTTCGGGGTAATGCATGCCTCCAATCCTGGGGCCACGACTTTCGGCATCGTTAATACCGCCGGTTTTGGCGTTCTGTTCGGCTATTCCTACCTGCGCAGCCGGGACCTCTGGCTTCCTATCGGCTTGCACTTTGGATGGAATGTCACCTTGCCGCTGCTCGGCGCCAATCTCAGCGGGATTAAGATATTTAAAGAGATAACCGGCCACGAGATGGTTTGGCGCGCCGGCGCTTTCTGGAGCGGCGGGGACTACGGGCCGGAAGCCAGCATCCTGACTTCCCTGGCGCTTGTGCCCCTGGCGATCTATATTTGGAAAGCTCCGATTAGCCGCCAGCGCTCGCCGATCACGGACCCGCCGGCTGAGAGTGCCCTATGCGAGCCTTCGCCGCAGTTGCCCTCCTGACCCTGACGCCGGCTCTGCGCCCAGCGGAGAAATTGACGTTTGAGGACCGCGTGGAACTGACGCGCGGACTCACGGCGGAATACGCCACGGCTAAAGTGCTGCTCCCCAGAACGAAGAGCGCGCTGGAGTTTGACGCCGCCAAGGGTTTCGACAAGGCCAAGTGGGCGGAGCTTGGCAAGACCGGCGGGCCCGCCGCGCGCACGGGCGACCTCGTGCAGATCACCAAGATCAGCATTGAAAGCGACAAGCTAGTCCTGGAGATCAACGGGGGCTACAGCGGCGGCAGGAAATGGTACCAGAGCCTTCAAATCGGCGGTGGAGCGAGCTCAAACCCGCAGATGAGGCCGATTGGGGGCGGAAATAGCACCAATGCCCCGGGCGGAACATCCATTGCGATCCTCTTCAACAAGCCGCTAGAGCCGATCAAGGCTGCCGAGATCAAGAAGATTCTCGCCCCGGTTCTGGATTTCGAGCACCGCAGCGCCACGGAACTCTACGCCGATACTCTGCCTCCCGAGGTAAAGCAGGCGGTTACGGAAAAGCGCGCCATCGTGGGCATGAGCCGCGACCAGGTGATGCTGGCGATGGGGCGGCCGGAACACAAGTCGCGCGAAACCATAGACGGCATGGACCTTGAAGACTGGGTCTACGGGAAGGCTCCCGGCAGGTTCACTTTCGTCACCTTTGAAGGCGATAGCGTGAAGAAGGTTCGCGAATCCTACGCCGGCCTGGGCAATCAGGTAGCGGACCCGCCAACGCCAAGGTAGCCGCGATCCCAAGAAGCGGGGCCGCTCACTGCGCCAGGATGCCCGCGATCCGCAGGATGCTTTCGTCGAGCGGCTTCTTCCCGGCGACAACTTCCTCAAGCGGCGTCAATGTGATCTCGTTCTTCCGCATGCCCACCAGTAAGCCGCTGCGCCCGGCGGCCAATGCATCCACCGCGCCCGAGCCGAGCCGCGTTCCTAGCATCCGGTCGGCGTAGGTCGGGGCGCCCCCGCGCTGGACATACCCGAGTACGGTTGTCCGCAGATCGAAGCCCAACCGCTCTTTGTGCTCGTCGAAGTAGCGGTTCAACCGTTCGGCGTTGTAGCGCGCTCCTTCGGCCACCACTACGATGGCGTGCGGCTTGCCCCGTTCATAGGACTGCCGGATCACGTCGGCGACGGCTTCCGGTTCCAGATCGTGCTCGGGAATCACGACGGCCTCGGCGCCGCCGGCGATTCCGGCCATCAGCGCCAGATAGCCGCAGTTGCGTCCCATGACCTCGACCAGGAAGCCGCGGTGATGCGAAGAGGCCGTCACCTTCAGGCGGTCGATGGCTTCGAGCGCGATATTCAACGCCGTATCGACGCCGATGGTGATATCCGACCCGTAGAGATCGTTATCAATCGTGGAAGCCACACCCATCACCGGGAAGCCCATCTCCGAGAGCGCGTTCGAGCCGGTCTGCGTGCCGTTTCCGCCGATCGCGACCAACCCTTCGATGCCCAGCGCCTGAAGATTCGCGATCGCCTTTGCCCGGCCCGCCTCGGTTTGGAACTCCGGGCAGCGCGCGGAGCCCAGAACGGTGCCGCCCCTCTGCATAATCTCGCCAACGTCACGAGTGCCCATCTGGCGGATGTTGCCTTGAATCAACCCGGAGTAGCCATGCTCCACGCCGTAGGCTTCCCAATTCCGGCCTATCGCGGTGCGCACCACAGCGCGAATGGCCGCGTTCATTCCAGGCGCGTCGCCGCCCGAGGTCAGTACCGCTATGCGAGTCATATAAGCCAATTAAACACACAGCCCGAACTTGCGCACGGGGAAGAACGAACCCAAGTCGAGCGGTCACCGCGTTTTCAATGCCGACCGGATCACCGTGCAGAAGTGGCGGAACGAACCCAATCCGGCGCCGCTCACCTCTCGTATGGCGGGCGCGGAACGAACCCAAAACGCAGGCGTTGCGCCGTTCCTCTTACCCGGTGACATTGTAACGTGGCGCCTCTTGGCGCCGAGCAGTAAGTCATTGAAATCGAAGAGTCGGATGTCTGTGACCGGCTTGATCGGAAAGGGAGAGATCAGCTGATGCGGGGCGTCTCGGCATTTCGTGGCTTGTCCCGGAAATGGCCCTACCGTTTGCCGTTCAATGCGAGCCGGTATACCATGGAAACGTGATCCGCTCGTTCCGGTCGAAAGATACGGAGAAGCTGTTCCGGCGGGAACAGACGCGAAAGTACGCCGGTTTTGAAAACGTGGCCAAGCGAAAGCTGGATCATCTGAACGCTGTTGCTTCGCTGTCAGATCTTGCAGCGATTCCGGGGAACCATTTCGAGCCCCTGTCGGGCGACCGTTTGGGGCAGTACAGCATCCGGATCAACGACCGCTGGCGTATCTGCTTCGAGTGGAAGAACCTGGATGCCTACGCGGTCGAGATCGTGGATTACCATTGAGGAAAACATGGCGAAGAAATCTGCAAAGCTGGCGCCAATTCATCCGGGCGAAACGTTGCGCGAGGACTTCTTGAAGCCTCTCGGACTCAGCGCGAATCGTCTTGCGATAGAGCTCCATGTCCCGGTGACCAGGATCAACGACATCGCGCATTGCCGGCGGTCCATTACGGCGGACACAGCCCTGCGTTTGGCGCGGTATTTCGGCACAAGCCCTCAGTTCTGGATCAATCTGCAGGCCAACTACGATCTTGAAGTGGCTATGGATGCCTCAGCCGCGCTTGTCGAGAGCCAGGTGAGGCCTCGCCAGGCTGCCTGATCGACTGGAACGAACCCGCGGGCATACAACGACCCGCTGCGCGGCTCCCCGGAAATGGAAATTGCCGATTTCTGGAAGAACCGTTGATTTCCCGAAACAGCCGATTGGCGCAGATCATTGAGCCGACAAGTCTCGACATGAGTGTCGAGACGGCGCCCAAAAGTGGCCGAGCCACGATTGGCGCGAAACGGACCCAAAACGCAGGCGTTGCGCCGCTCCTCCTGCCCGATGACATTGTAACGTGGCACCTCTTCGTGCGGACGGGCAAATCATTGAAAGCGAAGGGGCGGATAGCCGTGACCGGCTTGATCGGCGAGCGAGAAATCAGTCGATGTGAGGCGGTCCGGCATTTCGTGGCGTGTCCCGGAGATAGCCCCTCGTTCTACGCCTTCCGTCTGCGACAGGCCCTCAGCCCAAGCGTATAGAAGCACGTTGCGATCATGGGCCACGTTATTAGAACCATACCGAGACCCTCAGTTCCAGGCGGCGGCAGGAGATAATCTCTGATTACGCCGTAAGGAGTTCGGCTCAATTGATCGAGAATCCCCGACGCAAATATTCCCGCCGGAAGCGCCCACGCCCAGCGTCCACCGCACTGGTAGGCACGTGGAAAAGCCTTTTGGATGAGATACCCCAGTGCGAATCCACCGAGTGGAAAGACTGAGTACCCGACGAGAAGTCCAGCAATTCGATCTTCTGCCCCTAGCGCAAGAATCGACTCCAACTCCCCCCCGACTATGATTCCCGTAATCACACAGCCGACCGGAGCGGCGATGAGATGCCCTATGCAAAGCAGGATCGAGGTGTCTGAGCGTTCTGCGTTGCTCTCGAACATCACCAACACCAAATAGGAGAGCTGACTCTTTCGACGAGCTGGCCGGTGACCCAGCCCCAAAAGTCCACCGGACACTGGGAAGGAACGTTTGCCTGAGAAACTTCGCGCGGCCTCCTACGCTGTCGTCCCTTGCGCTTTTCCCATTTCGCACTCGCGGTGGACGGCGCGGACGGCTTTCTCAAGGCCATCACGTCTTACCACGATCGTGATCGTTAGCTCGCTCGCGCCTTGGGCGATGGCGATGATGTTCACCTGCTCGCGCGAGATGGCGGTGAAGACGCGTCCGGCCAGGCCGTGCTTGCCCTGCATGCCTTCGCCTACTACGGCGAGCAGGCCTACTTTGGAATCCACCTGCGGGGGCTTGACGTAGCCGTGGGCGAACTCCAGGGCCAGCGCGCCTTCGAGGGCTTCTTCGGTGCGCTCCAGTTCGTCTTCGCGGACCAGGAAGCAGAAGTTTCCGCGGTAGCCGGAGCTCGATACGCCCAGCACTTCCACATTCACTCGCGCCAGCGCGTCCATGGCGCGGCCCATGACGTGAACGCCGCTCAATTCGGGGCTGGCCGGTTCGAGCGAAACCAAGGCGACTTTGGCCATGGAGGTAACGGCGCGCGCGCCGGTGGACGCGGAACTTGAGGGTACGATTCGCGTGCCCCTCTTTTCAGGCGCGAAGCTGTTCTTGCTCCAGACAGGAATGCCTTTATCCGTCAAAGGCGCGAGCGTCCGCGCGTGCAGGACTTTGGCGCCGTTATAGGCCAGCTCGGCCGCTTCCGCGTAGGTGATTTCGTCGAGCACTACGGCATCCGGGGCCAGGCGCGGGTCGGCGCTCATAATGCCGTCCACGTCGGTCCAGATCCACAGTTCACTGGCATCGAGGGCGGCGGCCAGAATGGAGGCCGAGAAATCGGAACCGCCGCGCCCGAGCGTAGTCGGGCGGCCGTCCGCGGTAGCCGCATTGAAACCCGTGATCACGGGCATGATGCCCTGTTCGAGCAGGGGCAGAAGGCAGGTGCGCGCTTTTTCGCGCGTGGGTGCCATGAGCGGCGAGGCGTTGCCGAAGACGGCGTCGGTTACGATCAGGTCCACGGCGTCCATGGCCCGCGCGGGCACGCCTTGGGAGTTCAGAAACGCCGCAACGAGCAGCGCCGAAAGCCGCTCGCCGGTAGCGACGGCTTCATCCACCGAACGCGGCGGGCGGACGCTGAGCATCGCCATGCCGCCGCAAATCCGTTCAAAATCGCAGACGAGGCGCTCGATCTCGGCCAGAACCGGTTCGTGCTGGGAGGGCGGCAGCAGTTCGCGGCAGGCCTGCTGGTGGCGCGAGCGCAAGGCGGCCAGGTTTGCGGCCATCCCCGCCGCGTCGCCGGCTTCGGCGTGGCGCATGGTATCGAGCAGCAGGTCGGTTATCTTGGACATCGCGGAAACCACGATGGCCAGGGGCCGCTGGGCGGCCTGTTGCGCGGCCAACCCGGCGGCGACGCGCATCCGGTCGGCCGAGCCGACGCTCGTCCCGCCAAATTTCATCACCAGAAGATTGTTCAATTGAATTCCTTTCCGTTCGTCACGCGTGAGCGGAGAATCTTCAGAATGGCCTCTTCGACTTCCTCTATCGACATGCCGGTAGAATCCACGTAGACCGCATCGGGAGCCTGGGCCAGAGGGGCGTCGGCGCGGGTGCTATCGCGCTGGTCGCGTTCCTGCATCTGGCCCGCGAGTTCGTTCTCGGAGATGTCGTTGCCGGCGGCTTTGAGTTCGCGCAGGCGGCGGCGGACGCGCTCCCCGGGCCGTGCATCGAGAAAGATCTTCACCTCGGCCTCGGGAAATACCACCGTCCCGATGTCGCGCCCTTCCATAACGACGCTGGAGCGTTCGCCGATTTCGCGCTGCTTCTGCACCATGGCGCGGCGCACGCCCGGAATGACGGCCACTTTAGAAGCGGCGTCGGAGACAGCGGGCCGGCGGATCGCGTCGGTGACGTCTTCGCCATTCAGCCGAATCCGCCCGGGCTGAAGCTCGATTCCGGCGGCAATTGCCAACTGCTCCATGCGGTGCATATCCGCCGGGTTCACTCCCTGCCGGAGCGCCCACAGCCCCACGGCGCGGTACATGGCGCCGGTGTCGATATAAGTGAAGCCCAGCCGTTCGGCCAGCCTCCGGGCGATGGTGCTCTTGCCGGCGCCCGAGGGGCCGTCGATAGCCAGGACGATGCGTTTCCGATTACCGTTTGCCAAGTAAGTAGAATAACAGGAGGGATGACCCCGGAAGAGTTCGACCGGCTCGTGACGGCAGCCTGCGCCCGCATTCCGGCGCGGTTCCGGAAGCGGCTGAAGAACATCGCCTTCATCGTGGAGCCGGAGCCCACGCCGCAACAGTTGGCCCGCGGGCGCGTTCCGCGCGGAAGCACGCTGCTGGGACTCTACGAAGGACGCCCTTTACCCTCGCGCAGCGTGTTTGAGCCGTTCGCCATGCCCGACCGCATCACCATCTTCCAGGGGCCCCACGAGCGGATGGCGCAAAGCCCGGAGCAGATCGCGCGGCTGGTGGAAGATACCGTCTGGCACGAGGTGGCGCACTACTTTGGGATGGACGAGGGGCGGGTGCGCGCGGCGGAGCGCCGCAGGCGCGGATAGCGCAGGGAAGCAAGAGCCGCTGGTGCGGGCAAGCTAAAGTGGCTGCGGAAAAAGCCTTCGTGAAGACCCTGCGGGCAGGCCAGGAGCCCCGCCCCACCCCGGAGGCCAAGGACTTGCGAAGCCGGTGGCGCAGGGATTTTTCAGCGGCCTCGTCAGCTTGTCCGAAAGCGGGTTCGCCCCGGCGCAGCATGAGGCGCCTCAACATCGAGCGCCTCGACCCAATACGGTTCAGTTAACAAGTGTGGCGGCGGCAATCAGTGACGAGGCGCCGGCCTGACGGCCGGGGAACCCGCTGGAGAGCGGGTTCGCAGCCAAGAGTGGCCGCCCCACCAGGGGTTGAGTGAACCGGATTGCGGCTAGACCGCTCGCCTCGGCAGTTGATCGGCATTTGCCGACAATAGCCGATGAATCTTCGGCATCTGGTCTCTAAGCGCCTCATTCTACGTTCCCGAATTGTGGCAGCCGGCTTGCGATTGCCGATGCGGGAACGAAATGTCCAGACACAGACTAATACTGAGATGCCTCCCGGCCTGCCTGCTGGCCGGGATGGCGTGCGCGCAGACGGCGGCTTCACCGCAGGGGCTAACGCTCGCCCAGGCCGTCGAGTCGGCCCTCAAGAATAACCTGCAGGCGAAACTCGCGCAGGAAAGGACCGTCGAATCGCGGGCGCGGCAGGGTATCGGGCTTTCGGCGCTGCTGCCGAACATCAGTGGGGTGGCCTACCAGATGAATCTCACGGCGAATCTTGCGGCGCAGGGGCTGGCGTCCTCGACGTTTCCGGGCATTCCGGCGTTCATCGGGCCATTTAACCGTTTCGATGCCCGCTTCGAGGCGGTGCAGAGCCTTTTCAACCTGGCTTCGATCAGGCGTTATCAGGCCACGCGCTACGGGGTCAAACTCGCCGAGCAGCAGCGGCAATTGGCAGATGAACAAGTGGCCACGCTGACGGCGCTGGCTTACATCCAGGTGCTCGAAGCCAGGCAGGCGGAGGAAGCCGCTCGGGCGAATGTGCAACTCTCGCAGCAACTTCTGGACCTGGCGACGAACCAGCGGAATGCAGGCATTGCGACCGGGCTCGACGTGGCGCGGGCGGAAACGCGGCTCGCAAGCCAGCAGGTGCAACAGGCGCAAGCGCAAACCAACTCCGATACGGCGCATTTGAATTTGCTGCGCATGATCGGGGCGCCGCTGAGCGCGCAGTTGGCGCTCGCCGAGGAGATGCGGTTTGACCCGCAGCCGGCGCCGGAAACAGTCCAAGCCATACGGCAGGCTCTGGACGAGCGGCTTGAATTGCGGGCGGCCGCAGAGCAGGTGCGGATTGCGGATACGGAGCGCAAGGCGGCAATCGCCGGATGGGCGCCTACTGTCTCTGCGTTCGGCGATTATGGCAGCAGCGGGTTGAAGCCCAACGAGATCAACCTGCCCACGCGAAGCGTCGGCATCCGCGTGGATGTGCCGGTGTTCAACGGGGGCCGCACGAAATCGGAGGCGCAGCTTGCGGCGAGCCGGCTGCGCGAGGCCGAGATGCAGCTCGATGACCTGAAGGCGGCCGTGGAAAAAGACGTGCGGCTGGCGCTCGACAACCTGGCAACGCGGGAACAACAGACGCGCGCCGCGCAGAAGAGCCTGGACCTCTCCCAGCGGGAGCTTGCGCTGGCGCAGGACAGGTTCCGGAACGGCGTGGCCGATAACATCGAAGTGACCAACGCGCAGACGGCGATCGAAAACGCCCGCCAAATGGCGGTATCGAGCCTGGCCCAGTTCAATATTGCGCGCCTGAACCTGCTTGCGGCCCAGGGGCGCGCGGGCAGCTTCTCTTTTTAGAAGGCCGATCCGGAGATCAAGATGACTAGCGAGACTCTCTCAAACGATTTGACCCAGCATGAAGCCCCCGCGCCGCGGACGGGGCGGAAGAAGCGCGCCGCCCGGTTGGCGGGCATCGGACTGGCCGTGATCGCGGCGGTGGCCGGGGGCGCGTACTATCTTCGTTCGCGAAGCTACGTATCCACCGACAACGCGTTCCTCGAAGGAAGCGTGATCCAGGTGAGCCCGCGGATCGGCGGCCAGGTGCTGCGGGTGGCGGTGGAGGACAACCAGCACGTCAACCGCGGCGACTTGATCGCGGAGATCGACCCCAGGGATTACGAGGCCCGCGCGGCGGAAGCTCGTGCCCGGCTGGCCGACGTATCGGCGCGGGCGGAAGGCGCGCAATCGAACCTGCAATTGACCTCAGTGGTGACCGGCGCGGTGATGACCCAGGCCAATGCCGCCGTCGATGGGGCGCGCGAGCAGGTGCAGATCCTCGAGGCGCGCGCGACGTCGGATGCCGCGGCGATTCGCGGCGCCGAAGCAGCCATGGGGCAAGCCGAAGCGCAGCGCTCCGCGGCTGAATCGGAAGCGCGGCGCGCCGCCGACGATGCAGCCCGGTACCGGGCGCTGCACGCCAAGGACGAAGTTTCGCAGCAGCAGTTGGACCGGGCGGAAACGCAGGCCAACGCGGCTGCCTCGGCCCAGGAGGCGGCACGGCAGGCCGTGGAAGGCGCGAAAGCGCATCTGGCGCAGGCCCAGGCGGCGCAAACCTCCACGCAAGCCGGGTTGCGCCAGGCGGGCATGCAGGTCGCGCAGGCGCAAGGCCGGGTGAGCGAGGCCGGCGCGGGGCCGCAGCAGATTCAGGCGCGGCGCGCCGACGTGGCGGCAATGCGCGCGCAGATCGAGCAAGCGCGCGCCGCGTTGCAGCAGGCGGAATTGGCCCTTTCGTATACCAAGATTTATGCGTCCGAATCGGGATACATCACGCGCAAATCGGTGGAGCCGGGCATCTTCGTTCAGCCCGGGCAGGCGCTGCTGGCGCTGGTGCCGGACCGCCTGTGGGTTGTCGCCAACTTCAAGGAAACCCAACTGGAGCTGATGCGGCCGGGGCAGCCGGTGACTCTGAAGGTGGATGCGTATCCGCAGCTTGAGCTCAAGGGCCACGTGGAGAGCTTCCAGAGCGGTACCGGCGCGCGCTTCAGCCTGCTGCCGGCCGAGAACGCCACCGGCAATTACGTGAAGGTGATTCAGCGCGTGCCGGTGAAGATCGTTCTCGACGAACCGCCGCCGGCCGGCTACCGGATTGGGCCGGGCATGTCGGTGACGCCTGAGGTGAAGGTCCGGTGAGCGCCAATGCCGCCTTGGAGAGCGCGCTCGAATGGCGCCCCAAGTTCAACCCGTGGTTCATCGCCGCGGCGGTGATGCTGGCGACGTTCATGGAAGTGCTCGACACCACCATCGTCTCCGTGGCGCTGCCGCACATGGCCGGCAGCCTGGCTTCGACCAACGAAGAGGCCACATGGGTGCTGACCAGCTATCTGGTGGCCAATGCGATTGTGGTTCCCGCCAGCGGGTGGTTCGCTTTGCGCTTCGGACGGAAGCGATTTCTGTTGGCCTGCACGGCGATGTTTACGGTGGCGTCGTTTATGTGCGCCATCGCGCCGACGATGGGCGTGCTGATTCTGGCGCGCATTCTGCAGGGCGCGGGCGGCGGGGCGATGCTGCCGCTTTCCCAGGCAATTCTGCTGGAGAGTTTTCCGCGCGAGAAGCAGGGCATGGCGATGGCCATGTTCGGCATGGGCGTGGTGGGCGCGCCCATTATCGGGCCGTTCCTGGGGGGATGGCTGACCGATAACTATTCGTGGCGCTGGGTGTTCAACATCAACATACCGATCGGTATTCTGGCCGTGTATTTGATCGCCCGGGTTGTCGAAGACCCGCCGTACATCAGGGACGCAAAGCCGGGAACCATCGATGGAATCGGCTTTGGGCTGCTGGCGGTTTGGCTGGCCACGCTGCAAATCGTGCTCGACAAGGGGCAGCAGGAGGATTGGTTCGCGAGTTCCTGGATCACATGGTTCAGCGTGATCTCGGTGGCCTCACTGGCGGCGTTGATCTGGCGGGAACTGCGCACGCCCGAGCCGATTGTGGACCTGCGCGTATTTCGCGACCGGAATTTCTGGGTGGGCACAGGCATGTCGGCAGTCATCATGGCCGGAATGTACAGCGCCCTCGCCATGCTTCCGCTGTTTCTGCAAATGCTGCTTCGGTACACGTCGTATAGCGCCGGAGTTGCCACGGCTCCGCGCGGCATCGGGGCCATGATCGCGATGCCGATTGTCGGTCTCCTGATGCTGTATTTGGACGGCAGGTGGCTGATGGCGCTGGGCGTCTGTTTTATGTCATTCGCGACGTTCCTGTTCGGGAACCTGACGCTCGATGTCTCGATGGCGAGCATTGTCTGGCCCAACATTCTGAAAGGCCTGGGCATGGGATTCATCATGGTCCCGCTGATGGCCCTTTCGGTAGGCACGCTGGCCAAGGACAAGATCGGCAACGCCACCGGAATCTTCAATCTGGCGCGCATGCTGGGCGGGAGCATAGGCATCTCCGTTTCCACCACGTTTCTGGCGCGCATGGCGCAAGTGCATCAGGCCGATCTGGTTACTCACATGACGCCGTACGACCCGGTGTTCCGCGACCAGCTTTCCGGCATTGCCGCGGGGTTGAGCCGTTATTCGGGAGCGCCGCAAGCGCGTTTAGAGGCGTATGGAATGCTCCACGGAGTTCTGCTGCAGCAATCCGCCTTGCAGGCGTATGTGGATATGTTCCGCTGGACGGCGGTGCTGATCGCGCTGTGCCTGCCGGCGGTGTGGCTGCTGAAAAAGGTGGTCGCCAAGGGAAGCGTGGCCGTACACTGAGCGCGGAGCGGCTACTTCGAGGGAGGCAAGGATGAAATACAGAGCGTTGACGGTCGCCAGAGAATACGGCAGCGGGGGCGCCGAGATCGCGGGCATTGTGGCCCGGAGCCTGGGCTGGAAGTTGGTGGACAAGGCCCTACTCGTTGAAATCGGCGCCAGGGCGAGGGTGCCGGTGGCCGATGCCGCCGTGCTGGACGAGAAGAACGACTCGTGGCTGCACCGCGTCACAAAACCTCTGTGGGGGATGGGCGGCGACGGATTCACCGCCGTCGCCCCGGTCGATCTGTTCGATGCCGACGCCCAAGCGGCCATGGCGAAGCAGGTGATCGAGGAAGTCTATAGCCAGGGGCAGTGCGTGATCGTCGGGCGCGGAGCGCAGTGCGTCCTCAAAGGCAAAGAGGACGTATTCCACGTCTTCGTGCACGCGCCGTGCGCCGATAGGGAGCGCCGGATGCGCGCACGGGTGGGCCCGGACCAGGACGTAGCGCAACTGCTTCGCGAGATGGACGAACAGCGCGTGGACTACGTCCGCCGCCATTACGGCGAGAACCGGCTGGACCCCCATCTCTACGACCTGATGATCAACTCCCACGGCCGGCCCGAGGCGGCGGCCCGGACGATTCTGTTCGCCATGGAGGCGGCGGGGTAGGGAGAGGGGGCTGTTCCAGGTTGCGGCCGTGGCCGGGGTGACGTGCCGGCTTGGCGGGAAATAAGAGCCGAATCGGACCGGTTTTGGTTGAAAACGGCGCGCTTCGCGCTTACAATCAATGCGCCAACCTCGGCCGGAGCTTGCTCTGCTCCGGCCGCGGAGCGAACAAGAAAAAGGAGATCCACATATGGACAAGAAGGCATTTGCGCTTGCCGCGGGAACCGTGTGGGGAGTCCTGCTCTTCGCGGTCACCATTCTGGAAGCAACGCGCGGCGGCGCCGGCCACACGCTGGTCCTGCTCGGGACCATTTATCCCGGGTATGCCGTAACGATGGCCGGCAGCGTCGTCGGCTTGATTTACGGTTTTGTTAGCGGCGCAATCATAGGCGGGGTTTTCGCCTGCATCTATGACAAGCTGGCCAAGCCGGCCGCGGGGACCGGGAAATAGGAACCGGCAACTGCCCTTACTGCTCGTGGACGTCTTCGAGGTAGGTGTAGCCGCCCAGGCCCTCTTCGTAGAAGCGCAGCAGGGAGCCGCTTTCCTCGTAGCTTAGGCGGCTGTCGCGGAGCGCCGCTTCCACATCGCGGCGCAGCTTTGCCACCAGGGAATCCGCGTTGAACTGAACGTAGTTCAGCACCTCGCGCACGGTGTCGCCCTTGATCACCGAATCCAGAATCACGTCGCCCGTGGGGCTGAGGCGCACGTGCACGGTGTTGGTATCGCCGAACAGGTTGTGCAGGTCGCCCAAGATTTCCTGGTACGCT
Source organism: uncultured Acidobacteriia bacterium (assembly GCA_903925975.1). Classification (GTDB taxonomy): domain Bacteria; phylum Acidobacteriota; class Terriglobia; order Bryobacterales; family Bryobacteraceae; genus BOG-224. Next base: position 38,792 of record CAIYHG010000179.1, read on the forward strand.
CCCAGCAGAAACGAGCCCAGGTAATAATCGCCGCCGTCGAACGGGTGCAGCGCCAGCGTGCGTTTCACGTCGCGGCGGTCAATGAAGGCATCCACCTTGCCATCCGAATCGCAGGTGATATCGCCCAGAACGGCGTGGCGGGTGGGCTCCTCCTCCAGCCGGTGAATCGGCATGATGGGGAACAACTGCTTGATGGCCCAGCTATCGGGCATGCTCTGGAACAGCGAGAAATTGCAGAAATAGGTGTCCGAGAGCATGGCGTCGATGCCTTCCAGCTCTTCGGGGAAATAATCGAGCTCGCGCGCCAGCTTCTGGATCTTGCGGGAAATCGCCCAATAGAGGTTCTCGACGATGCAACGCTGTTCGAGCGAGAGGTAGCCCAGGCTGAACAGGTTCAGCGCCTGGTCAAGCGCCTGCTGGGCGTCATGGTAGCTTTCGAGCAGGTTCTTGGCGCTCAAGCCGCGATAGGTCTCCTGAATATCGATCAGCGGCTGCTCGGCATCGGGCGGAGGCTCCGGCAGAACGTCGGTCTCGCCCATGCCCGAAACGCCTAGGACATTGAATACCAGTACGCTGTGATAGGCCACCACGGCGCGTCCGCTTTCGGTGACGATGGTCGGGTGCGGCACGTTCACTTCGTCGCACACCGAAAGGACGTGATAGATCACGTCGTTGGCGTATTCCTGCAGCGTATAGTTGACGCTCGATTCGAAATCCGTCTGCGAGCCGTCGTAATCGATGCCCAGGCCGCCGCCCACGTCGAGGTAGCTCAACCCGGCGCCGGCGCGGGCCAGATCGACGTACACGCGAACAGCCTCGTTCACCGCGCCTTTGATCTGCCGGATGTTGGTGATCTGGCTGCCCAGGTGGAAGTGCAGCAGGTTCAGGCAATCCGCCATGCCCAGATCCTTCAACTCCTGGAGGGCGCGCATGGCTTCCGCCGCCGAGAGGCCGAACTTCGAACGGTAGCCGCCCGACGATTTCCACTTTCCCGAACCGCGGCTCGCGAGCTTCACCCGGATGCCGATCATGGGGCGCACGCCCACGCGCTGGCTGTACTTCAGGATCAGGCGCAGTTCGGTGTACTTCTCCACCACCGGAATGATCCGCCGCCCCATCTTCTGGGCCAGCATGGCCATCTCGATGTACTCGTCGTCCTTGAAGCCGTTGCAGATGATGGGCGTGTCGTTATCCGCCAAAGCCATCACGGCCATCAACTCGGGTTTGGAGCCTGCCTCTAAGCCGAACTGGTAAGGCTTGCCGAACTCCAGGACCTCCTCGACCACCTGCCGCTGCTGGTTCACCTTGATGGGGTACACGCAGCAATAGCTGCCCTGATACTTGTGCTCGGAAATCGCGGTCTCAAAGGCGGCGTGCATCTCGCCCAGCCGGTGTTTCAGGATGTCGGCGAACCGGACGAGGATGGGCAGGTTGATGCCGCGCAGCACGAGCGTGTCTACCAGTTGCTTCAAGTCGATCGCGCGCGCCGGTTCCTTCTCGGGGTGAACCCAGAGGTGCCCGTTCTCGCCAACGGAGAAGTACCCTTTACCCCAGCTCGCGACATCGTAGTAGTCGCTCGCCGATTGCGTAGTCCATCGTTCGGTTGGCTCCATAACCAGGGAGCCCTTGCGGCCGTTTCTTTCCAACGTTATTGCCCTCGCCTAAGTATCAGTGTCCTTCGGAAAGCCGGGCCAGGCAACTGTATTTGCGCAGAGAGGCAAATTTCGCATCGAGGGGGGGACGGGGGCATAAGCGCTAACTTAGGCGAATTTCGGGTGAATCGGAAGCTAGCCGCAAATCGGTCAGTCGCTTTCGATCCGCGCCACAAGGCACGCCCGGCAACTGTAACCTATAATACGGGGAAAGAAAGGCGGCCGCATGATTTCGAGGCGTGAGATTCTTGGCGTACTGGGAGCTCTTCCCATCGTAGGAGCGCTGGAGAGCAGTCCGTTGTACGCGCAGGCGGCGGCTACGCTGCCCAAACGGCTGCTTGGCCGCACTGGCCGCATGATTGTGCCGCTCGGGTTGGGCGGGCAGGCGTCCCTGCAATGGACGGGCGAGGGCATCGACGCGCCGGATATCATCGTTCGCGCCGTGCAGCTTGGCTTGAACTACCTGGATTCGGCCAACGCCTACGGGCCCAGCCAGGTCAACTACGGCGAGGCGTTCAAGCGACTCCACCTGATTCCCGGCCAGCCCGATTACGACCGCGCGAAGCGTGAGAGCCTCTACATTGCCACCAAGACCGGCCGCCGTTATTCGCTCGACGCCGCTGGCACAGGCGCCACAGCAATCGAGGAGCTGAAACGCTCCCTCACCCAGATGTTCGGCGATGGCAAGGGGCTCATCCCCGAGGGCGCTTACGTGGACGCCATTCAGATCCATAACCTGACTACGCTCGATCAGGTCAGCCAGATCTACGAAGGCTACGGCGAACGCGGCGCAAAGCCGCCCGCGCGCATCGGCGCGCTCGCCGGGCTGCTGGACTATCGCGACGGCACGAATTACACGGGCCTGAACCCCGAGCGCCGCCAATACGTGCGCCACATAGGCATCACCGGCCACCAAAGTTCGCCGGTGCTGATGTCTGCCATCCGCCGCGACCGCGACCAGATCCTCGATACCATGCTGGTCGCCCTCAACGCTCACGACCGCCTGTGCAGCTCGCACCAGAACAACGCCCTGCCGCTCGCGGTGGCGCGCGGCATGGGCGTGATCGCCATGAAGATCTACGCCGATGGCGCTTTTTACGGCAAGGAGCCGCGCTTTTCCCGCGCGCCGCAGGACGTGATCCACTCCGTGGGCAAGCAAGGCGCCACGGCGTATTCCGACCTGGTGCGCTACCCGCTCTCACTCCCCGGCGTGAGCCTGGCGATCATCGGAACCGGCCGCATCAACCGCGACAAGCCCGAGGCCGACCAACTCGTGGCCAACCTTTCGGCCGCGGTGAAAGACGCCGCCTCGGAGATCGAGCGCAAGCGCATCGAAGAAGATGCCAAGGCGCGCCACGATGCAGCCGCCAACTACTTCCAGGAAAGAACCAACACGCTGGTTCAGCCCACGGGCGTGGCCGTGCGGAAGGATGGCGACCGCGTCATCGTGGAGTGGAACACCGCGCTCGCCGGCGCCGAGCCCCTGCGCGCGTATGAAATCTTCTCCGGCAAGAAACTGCTGGCGTCAATCCCCTTCCGCCCGCAGTTGACCGAAGCCCCGCTTTCGATTTCGATAGCAGCCGGCGATGTGGGGCCGGACCCCGTGACGGTGGTCGCCACCGAAAGCGCTCCGCGGCGCGTGGTCTAGCGGCGAGGGCGCACGCGGATGGAGCGCGAGGGGAACGGGACCAACTGGGGGCGCGTCTGTCGGCCCCTCGTTGCCGAATGGCTCCGAAACCGATAGACTGCCGTTAGTCCATATGGCGTTGCGCCCCGATCTCAACAAGTCCCTTGAAGCCGTCCGCGCCGACACGGGCTTTTTCGGCCACCCGCGCGGCCTGGCGACTCTCTTCTTCACCGAAATGTGGGAGCGCTTCAGCTATTACGGCATGCGCGCCCTGCTCATCCTCTTCATGACGGCGGGGGTGGCGCGTGGCGGCCTCGGGTTCCCCGTGGCCAAGGCAGGGGCGATCTATGGCCTCTATACGGCGATGGTCTACCTGCTCAGCCTGCCCGGCGGCTGGGTCGCCGACCGCATCACCGGGCAGCGGCGCGCCGTACTCTACGGCGGCATCCTGATCGCCATCGGGCAGTTCTTCCTGATGGGGCCCGGTACCGGTTTCTTCTACACGGGCCTGGTGATTCTGGTGCTCGGTACCGGGCTTCTGAAGCCCAACGTGAGCACCATCGTGGGCCAGATCTACGGGCAGGGCGACGGGCGGCGCGATTCCGGCTTCTCGATTTTCTACATGGGAATCAACCTCGGCGCGCTGATCTCTCCCCTGATTTGCGGCTGGGTGGGCGAACGCATCGGATGGCGGCTCGGCTTCGGACTGGCGGGCTTCGGCATGGCCGCGGGATTGATTCAGTACGTGCTTGGCGCCAAGTATCTGGGAGCCGCGGGACTGCACCCGGCGCCGGCTGAGAGCCCCGAAGCGGACCGCAGGCAGAAGCGCAACGCCGCCGCCGGCGCCGTGGCAGCCCTCGCCGTTTTCGCCGTGGTCGGCGCCCTGGCCGGTTTCGGGACCATCGAGCTTACGGCGCAGACCATTTCGAACGCGTTGGGCGTGGTGCTGCTGGCCGTGACGATCTCCGTCTTTTCGTGGCTGCTGCTGGGAAAGGGCTGGTCGCCGGTGGAACGGAAACGCTCGGCGGCGATCCTCGTCCTGTTCCTGGCTTCCGCGGTATTTTGGGCGGCCTTCGAACAAGCCGGATCTTCGCTGAACCTCTTCGCGGAACGCAACACGAACCGCGACGCATTCGGATTCCTTTTCCCGGCCAGTTGGTTCCAGTTCGTGCAGCCGCTCTTCATCATCGCCCTGGCCCCGGCATTCGCCTGGCTCTGGATCGCCCTGAAGCGGCGCGAACCATCGAGCCCCACTAAGTTCGCGCTGGGCCTACTGTTCGCCGGCCTCGGGTTCGCGGTTCTGGTTCCCGCCGCCCAAATGGCCGCGCAAGGCCGCCTGGTTTCCTCCTGGTGGCTGGTGGCAACCTACCTGTTCCACACTATCGGCGAGTTGTGCCTCAGCCCTGTGGGCTTGAGCGCGATGACCAAGCTGGCGCCGCAACGCATTGCGGGGATGATGATGGGCCTCTGGTTCGTCACCATCGGCATCGGCGACTACCTGGGCGGCCGGGTGGCCTCGCTCTACGAATCCGTTTCGCTGCCGGCGCTGTTCGGGACCGTGGCGGTGGTGGCCTTCGTCGCTGCCGTGGTCTTAGTGGCGCTGATACGTCCCACGGTGCGGTTGATGTCCGGCGTGAAGTAGGGCTGCTCTAGAACTGCCAGACGAAAGCGGGGAAGCGGTGCAGCACTTCGAACCCTACGCTGTAATACAACTCCACGGCGTTGCGGTTGGCCGACGTTACCGTCAGGCTGGCGGCCTCGCAATCGATCCGCCGCAGCGCGGCCAGGGATTGCCGCAGCAGTTCGTAGCCGACGCCTTTCCCGCGCACCGATGGAGAGACGCAGATTTGCGTGATGTGCCCGGTACGCGGGCCCACCAGACTCGCCAGCGAGACGCCGCACAAGCGGCCGTTCCAGGCTTCGAACGCGGAAAAAGAGGCCGGGCGGAAGAAGGCGCCGCAGCCGGGGTACTGCACGATGTTGCGCAGAAACCGCGCCGCGCCGGCGGGGCTGCGGTATTGGTCGTTGATCAGGCCATCGATATGCCCGTCATAGGCTTCGGAGATGAGTTGCGCCGCCGCGGGCTGATGCAGATCGCTCCAGCCCTCGACGAAGACCGGGCGCCGCAATGCGGCCTCCCCCAGATTGGTTCGAGACAGGTCCGCGCGCAGAAACTCGCGGTCAAACCGGGTGAGCTTATCGGCTAGGGGCATGGAACGCGCTGGGTCTAACGCCAGAGTCATAATCTGCGACTCCACGCGCCGGATCGCGCCGCTGGCCGTGATCTGCTCGAGCGCCCAGGAAAGGAGCGCGTCCTCGCGCTCGGGGGTGCGGAAAGCGCTCCGTACGAACATGTCGCCGATGAGCGCCTTATCGTCCTCCAGGATGAAATAGCAGTAGCCGACCACCTTGCCGCGATCGACCACCGCCGCGCCGTTGAGCGCGCGCATTTCGACAAAGCGCTGCACGAGCTCCGCCGACTTGGCGAAATCCCAATCGAGCTCGTCGCGCCAGAACACGGTTTCCTCGGCAAGCACTTCATCGAGTTCGCGCACGGGAAGCAGACGGAGATCGATGATTTCGGGCGACGGGAGGAGTTCCGGGTGAAGGCGCGCTGCCATGCGCCTGCTATTTTAGCGCGGCTTTGCGCCTGCCCATGCGGCGAATGGCTTCGTCGCGCTTATTGCCGGGGCGGGGCGGCCCGCCCGGCCACACAGGCAAGCATTGCAACGGCCAAGAGGCAGCGGAAGCGCCACCTGCGGCACGCGCAGGTGATAGCGCCAGATTCCGGCGGGTAAGGTTTTGCGAGGTGCGGTATCTCGAAATCCGGCGCCGAAGGTCACCCGGCGCTCTTCGTGCTCGGCTGGCGCGGAGGGCGTTCGGCTGCGCTTCGTGAAAGGTAGACAAGCGCCTGGCGAGCCAGTTCGGGGATGCTCGGATCGGGATGCCGGAGGAGGAGGAGGAGCATCCGGATCCAACTCAATTCCCGGGGCTCGACTCCGATGACGGAGACCGTTTTCGCCATGAAGTTCTTTCAGCTATCTTTTCGGCCGGGCCCGGCCGGGAACGCGGGGGGGAAGGTGTTTCTTAGCACACTCGGCGCTGTCGGGCGCGCCCTTGCGATTTCGAACCATCGTCCGGCTGCCGATATAGCTAATGAGGCACTCCGGCAGAAGCGCCGGCATCGGGGCGAGTGGTTTCGCCCGGAGGACGTTATGGATATCGCGGCGGTAAATCGAAACTTGGCCGCGCCTGTAGCCGCACCGGCGGTTCCGGCGGACAGGGCGGCGGAGAACCGGGAGATTGTGCAGGCAGTGAAGGCCGTAAATGCGGCCGAATTGCTGGGCAAGGATAGCGAGCTGGTCTTTCAGCGCGACCCGCGCACGCAGAAGATCGTGATCCGGGTGATGCGGCGGGGCACGGACGAAGTGCTCTCGCAGACGCCCCCGGAGTACGTTCTGCGGCTGGCCGAAAGCCTGAAATAGGGTCTGCGGAAACGCGCGCCCGCGCCGATAAGCATTGCTTGGGGGAAGTGACATGTACGGTAGCGCTGCTGACGCATATCTGGAATGCTCGGTCCTGGCGGCCGATCCTTTGGAGTTGGTCCGCCTCCTGTACCGGGCGGCGCTCGACGCGATTTCCGACGCGCGCCGCTGTCTGGCGGCGGGAGACATCGCAGGCCGGGGCCGCGCCATCAACAAGGCGACGGAGGTGGTAATCGAACTCGCTTCGTCGCTCGATAGAGAGCGCGGCGGGGATATCGCGCTCCGCTTGGCGCGCCTTTATGAGTACGCTGGAAACAGGCTCCTCGAAGCCCACCTGCAGCAATCTGACGCGCTGCTGGCCGAAGTAGCCGAGGTACTCGCGGTGCTGGCGCAAGCCTGGGCCGAAATCGCCAAACCCGCGCAATCGAGGCCCCAAGCCGAACAGCCCCCCGTGTGGGCGCAACAGCCCCCCGCGGAAGCCGCGGAAGCTTACTCGTCGCACGCCTGGAGCTTCTAGCCGACTCTGTTTGGAGCGGGTGTTTGCGTCTTCGGTCCCCCGTAGAGGGTGGCCCGGCCGGAGCCTGTCCGGGCCTTCGGCGCCAGCCGAATCGAGAGACCGGCAGACACCGAAGCAGACCTTTTTCACCGCAATGGACAACGGCGAGCGCAGAGGCGACAATCGACCCAGGGAGTGAATTACGAGAATGGCAAGGCTTCTGGTTTGTGCGTCCGGCGTTGTCCTGCTTTCCCTTGCTGCCTACCCAGCCGACTGGCCTCAGTGGCGCGGACCGCAGCGGAACGGCGTTTCCTCCGAAACCGGTCTGCTGAAGGAATGGCCCAAGGAAGGCCCGCGGTTGGTTTGGCAGGCCAAGGAGATCGGCGACGGCTACGCGACTCCCGCCGTGGTGGGGAATCGTCTCTATATTATGAGCAGCCGGGGCCTGGACAGCGAGGTCGTGCAGGCACTCTCCACCGAAACTGGCGCGCAGGTCTGGGCCACCAAGATCGGGAAAGTGGGAAATCCGGACCAGATGCCCGCGTTCCCCACCGCACGGTCGACGCCAAGCATCGACGGCGATCTGATGTATGCGCTAGGCTCCGATGGCGACCTGGCGTGCCTGGAGACCGCCAGCGGCAAGATTCGATGGCAGAAGAGCCTGCGCGCAGATTTCGGCGGGCATCCCGGGAAGTGGGCTTACGCGGAGTCGCCGCTGGTAGACGGGGACTTGGTGGTGGTGACCCCGGGCGGCGCCGATGCGACCATCGTGGCGCTGAACAAGAAGACCGGCGCGACCATCTGGAAATCGGCCGTGCCGGGCGGCGATGACGCAGCCTACGCATCGGCCATCGTCGTGGAGGCCGCCGGCCGCAAGCAGTACGTGCAGTTTCTGGCGAAGGGCGTGGCCGGGGTGGACGCAAAGACGGGCCAGTTCCTGTGGCGCTACGATGTGACGGGCAGAGGCAACACCAACATACTTTCAGCCGTCACCAGCGGCGGGTACGTCTACACGTCGCAGAACCCGAACCCCGGCGCACTGCTCCGCCTGGCGGCGAAGGACCAGGGCGTGGCAGCGGAGGAAGTCTACCTCCAGCGGGGCCAGCCAAGCAGCAAGGCCGGCGGTTCGGTGGTGGTTGGCGGGGTCCACTATGGCACGGGGCCTGAGGGGCTGGTGGCAGTGGATTGGCTAACCGGTAAGCCGTATTGGCAGGAGGCCGGCACGGGCGGCGGTGCGATTATCGACGCGGAGAGCCGGCTGTATCTCCACGCCGAGGATGGCTCGGTCATCCTGGCGGAGGCGACGCCGGAAGCTTATCGGGAGAAGGGACGCTTCATGCCGCCAGACCGGCCGAAACGCACCAGGGCCGCCAATGAGAAGGCCTGGGCGCACCCGGTGGTCGCCAACGGGCGCCTCTATATTCGCGAACTCGATTCGCTCTGGTGTTACGACATTAGCGGCAAGTAACCGGGACGGATTCTCTCGCTTTGTTCTTTCGGGTATTCGAGGCAGGAGCGGAATCGCCTCAAGGCGCGCCGCTCCTACTTGCGCTCTGCGGTCTCCGCCACGAGCCAGAAGGGTTGCAGCAATTGGCCGACTAAGCCGCTCTCGGTCGGTTCGGAAATCCCATACGCCGCGGGCCAATTCGCCCGGTCCAGACGGAACGTGCCAAAGAGGTGGTCCACCCAGGGCCACATGGGCGCATAGTTCTGATTGCGATGCGACGGACCGGCGTTGTTGTGATGCCAGTGATGGAACGCGGGGGTGGCGATGACGTGCTCGAGCCAGCCGAACCGGAAGCGCAGATTCGCGTGGATCACGTAGCCCCACAGGCTTCCCGCGAGCGCAACCAATACCGGGGCCCAGTCGATCCCGCCGCCGCCCGTCCGCGCCAGGCCCACAACGTACAGAGGAACGTAGCCGCAGAGCCGGACAAAGAGCAGATCGACGGGGTGGGCGCGCGTATTCACCAGCCAATCCATGCTGGTAGGGCTGTGGTGAATGGCATGAAATCGCCATAGCCAGGGGCTTTCGTGCATCCATCGATGCCCCCAATAGAATCCGATCTCGGCGACGAGCAGCGAGAGGGCGAATCGCATCCAGAGCGCAAGGCTGGCCGCTGCCAGATTCCAGCGCGAGATTCCCGCGTACTGCAGGCCAAACGCCAGCGCGGCAATCGGCAGCGCCAGAAGGCGGTTGGGCAGTAGGCAGCTGAGGAAGTAATAGCCGGTATCGGTCAGAAACCCATCGCGCAGCGCCTTTTGCGGCCGCAGGGCAAAGAGCCTTTCGAGCGGGACGAACAGGATCGCCAGCAGGATCAGGCCGTTGGCGAATTTGAAAGCATCAAACGCGAAAGGCCAGAGCTGAGCGCGAAGGGATAGAAGCGTCGCCATGGCAATTCTTTGGGCGCGCGGCGTCGGCCGGGGCGTGCCGCGTCAGTTCCGGTCGCTGCGGCGCACCACTTGCATCACCCGGCGTCTCTTCAGCCCAAATCCGAGCGCCAAAAACCCGGTTGCCACCAGCCACACGGCCGCTGGTTCAGGAACAGGCCCGGTTAGGTTGACTCCGTCGAGCGCCACCATCGGCGGGTCGCCGCTCCCTATCGAGAAGAACCTCAGAACCTCGCTCGCATTCTGCGCGGTGAAACTCATGGTTTCCCAGCGCCAGGGTGAGATCGACGGAACTGAGCCGTTGGCGAACATCATCGAAGACAACTGCGGCGCGCTGCTTCCGAGCGTGACCTGCCAGCGTCCGCTCACCGGGCCGGGAATAGTGACGAAAGGCTCGGTGTCCTGCGCGAGGGCCTGATAGAAACTGAGTTGGTAGGAAGCGCCAGGAGTGAGTCCGTTGATTGTCTGAGTGATGGGCGAGTTCATGTAGTCGCCATCCGACAGCACGAAGTTGCCGCCGTCCGGGCTATATTGCGGAAACGGTCCGGCAAGCCCGACGTTCGGCGGGAAGAGCAGGCCGAGCGTGTACCAGCTTGGCAGCACCAGCGCCTCGCCGATGTTCGAGTTGCTCCAGTTCGATACGCCGGCGGTGAGAAACTGGCTGGTGACCGTCGCGGTGGCAATTTCGAACGAGCCGTTTGCCACGAGATTGGCGGAGGCCGGACTGGCCAGCGCAAAGAGCGCCAGCAGAAATGCAAAAGTCGTCGTCAGCCGAACTCTGAGTTTCATTGTTCGTATGAGATGCCCATGGCACTGGCCGGATGCAGGCGCTACGAACGGTACATCGATTCGAGTGCTCCACGTGTTCGAAACCGCACAGACGAAGACCAGACGAGGCGTTTCTCTACGCCTGACCGCCGTCGAATTTCGCCGCGCTCCCGACGCAGGGAAGGCGGACCGAACCGTATAGCGGCTGATCGCCGGGTAGAACCCTGAGAGCGGCCGCGTTCTCGATGAGGTCGCACACGCGGAAATCCACCAGTTCGCCTTCCGCAATCGCCGTTCCTGGTGGTCAGAACCAGCGGTCATTTGATGCCCCAAGACCGCAGACAACGGTATCGGGGCCTTGTCGTAACATGGTTGCTACGGTGCCGGTCAACAATCCTATCAAGACACTCGCTGCGAGACTCGGCGTGGGCATTTTCAAGATTCGGGGCCGCTACGCCCAGGACGGCCTTTTCACTGTTCACAGTGACCTATTTCGCTCCGATCCGGCATTCCGGGCGGCTTACGAACGCGGAATCCAGGCAAGTCACGGCGTGGACCCGGCGTTTGAATGGCGCGTGCATATTGCCCTTTGGGCCGCACGAACCGCGCTGCGGGTCGATGGCGATTTTGTGGAATGTGGCGTGAATGCGGGCTTCATCAGCTCCGCCATCCTGGAGAAGTTGCGCTGGAACACCGTCGGTAGACGGTTCTATCTGATCGATACCTTTGCCGGTCCCGTTCTGACGCAGTATTCGGATCGGGAGGTTCGGAGCGGCAGGCTTACGCTTGCGAGGCAGACACTGGAAGCCGGAGCGTACGTGACCGATATGGATCGGATTCGTGCGAACTTTGCGCCGTGGCCCAACGCGATAGTCGTACAAGGCGCAATCCCTGAAATTCTCGCAAGAACCGATTTTGATCCTATGAGAGCGCTGCAGCGGGCTGCCGCCGGTAAACTGGCGAAGCAGCCAAATCTAGGAGGTGCTGCAGCGCTATGCGACAGTTTATCGGATGTGATCAGCACAAGGAATACTCGGTTTTCGTTGCCATGAA
>CAIYHG010000180.1 GCA_903925975.1 uncultured Acidobacteriia bacterium
AATATTACTGCAAAGGCTGCTCCACAATCCAATTTGGGGTTGTCCGTCACGCAATGCAGCTTTAAAAAGGTTGGGACGCAAGGAGTCAGCGACGTAAGACATATAATTATTCTCCACTATTAATTTCGCGGCGAGCTACGCCGGCCGCCGTGTAACCGGCGCACTCTCTTCGCTGCCGGTTTGCCACCTTTCGGTACGGAGTCTGCCCGCCCTGGCGATGGATCGTCGGGATGTGGGACACGGGAATGGTAGAAGTTCCCAAGCGGCTCAATACGCCCCCGGGATTCCGGCCCCTGGGAGCGCAGGCAATTTGCAGGCGGATGCCGAGGGGTAAAGTATCGGAAAGATCGCGCGCCAGGCTCCTCGATTTCCCCGACCGGCCGGATCTTCCCGGATTGAGTCTCATATCAGACATCATATGTCATGTCCAGGGAGTTCGGCCACATAACAATGCCGGATTCCGACGGGCAATGCCGGACGTTACTGTGGCGTCTTCGCGTTATTGCTACGGTCGCTGCCCGGCAGCGTCAGCTAATTGTCGGTGCATCGCATGTCGCAACGAGAACGTGTCAGCGTCTCGGGCTGCGATATCCGACTCAGTTACGATTGGGCTTCCTCTTGCGCCTTCCGGAAACGATCGCGGCTGGCAGTCAGATGCGCTCGCATGAATTTCGAGGCGGCTTTCGGATCTCCCTTGGCAATAGCCTCGTAGATGCGCTCATGCTCCCGGCCTAGAGTCTGGAGGTACGCCGACTGATCGCGAGTGGATTGCAGGACGTTGATGCGAGTCCGCGGAATGGTGCTGGTTCCGAATTGCGCCAGGACCTCGGAGAAATAGTGATTTGCGGCTGCCTCTGCGACCGTGAGATGGAACTTGAAGTCGGGTTCGGCGGCGTTGTCGCCGGCATGCATGGCGGCCTTGAACTCGTCCAGCTTCTGGCGCAGTGATTTCAATTGCTCTTCGGTGCGGCGCTCCGCCGCTAATGCCGCAGCCTCCGACTCCAAGCTGATTCGCAATTCGAGCATCGCCAGCACTTCGCGGACGGTTGGGATGCTGCTGCGATTCACACGGAACTGAGGCGTGAGCGGGGGTTCCAGAACGAACGTGCCGATGCCATGTCTCGTCTCCACCAGACCGGCCGATTGCAGCCCGGAAATTGCTTCCCTCACCACCGTTCGGCTTACGCCATACTCCCGAATCAGATCAAATTCGGTGGGCAACTTGTCGCCAGGGCGGATTTGACGCTTTCGGATGCGGTCCGCAAGGGCATCTACCAGTTCCTTCGCGAGGCCTCGGCGCTTCTTCCGGGTCCCGATCATGGAAACTTCCATACGCGTATGATAACGCAGACGCTTTGCGCGAACTTCGCTGCGCCTGGAGCCCACCGCGGCGCGTTTCCGGCTGAGTCGGCCAGTGCAGAGCGAGTTCGCCTGTCAACTCGGTGTGGCGCCTGCCCGCAACGGCATGGCAGGCGGCCACATCGAACAGATACTTTACGCCGACCGTTCCGCCGCCTGTAACATTGCGCGGATGTAGCCGTAGTAGAAAGACTGGTAGTCTCCCCCGTTATCGCTGGGAGACTGCACGCCGTGGTCCGGCTGAATCATAAACGGGTAGCCGGCGGCTTTGTAGATCTTCAGCGATCGGAACATGTCCACATCGCCCTCGTCCACCGCGACTTCGGAGAAGCCATTCCGCCCGCCCGTGATATTCCGGAAGTGCACGTTGAAGATCTTCTTCTTTTCGGCGAACCACTGGAGGTGGGCGTAAATTTCCTTACCGGGGTCCACCAGCATTTCGGCAAGTGTGCCCTGGCAGAGATTCAGACCGTGGTACGGGCTCTCCTTGATTTGAACGAACTTCTTCAGCCCTTCGACGCTCCCGAGCACCGGAACGATTCCCTGCCATTCCGCTACAGGAGAGTCGTTCGGGTGGCAGGCCATGCGAATCTTGTACTCCTCCGCAACCGGCACGATATGTTCCAGGAAATAGGTAATCCTCTCCCAGTACATCTCCGCGGTCACCTTGCCGGCGCGGGTTAGCGGCGGGTCCATCTTGGCGATCTTCGGATCCCAGGAGCTATAGCTGGTGTCTCCGCGTCCCGGCTTCTGCCCGCTGCGAAGCACGCCCAGAAGACTCATGTTGTACTTGAAACAGGGAATTTTCGCGGCGGCAAGGTTCTTGATCGTGTTCTGAAGCGCCTCGATCTCCCGCGCCCGCTCAGGCTCCTTGCCCAGCATGATGCCCGGGTTCTTCTCGCGGTCGATATGGCTCGACGTGAGGTGGGGGGGAGTATAGATCTCGATCTTGAGATCGTATTTCGCGGCGAGATCGGTCAGCGCGTTGAGCTCTTCCACCTTGGGGGTGAGGCGGTTTTCCTCCGGAGGAATCCGCACGGAGCTGACGATGTTCTTGATTCCCCAACGTCCGAGAGCTTTGAACCCCTGCTCATCCGAAGCGTCCGCTCCCATCTTCATCAACATGGGCTTCGGAGCGGGCGCCGCCTCCGCCGATGGCGCAACGCCGGAAACCGAAGCCGCTGCCGCGAAGGCGCCGGTGGAAATGAAATTACGGCGATTCATTGTAAGTTCTCCTTAGTTATTGCGCGAGATTGCTCTTGACGAAGTGCTGACAATCCGGCCGCTGCGGTCCGCTCAAGAGCATACCGCCTGGAAAATCGCCGGCGGTTCACGGCAGCGAAACCATGCGCACCCAGAACAGGCTGCGGCTGCCGCTGGTTTCCACGTCGTACTTTCGCGCGTATTCCAGTTGCCCGTCTTCGAGTATCCGAAAGAGCGCAATACTTGCCGGCACGGCGGTCGAACTCCCCGCGCTATCCTCTATCGTTTTCGCCGTCTGATTTCCTACGGCAAGGAACTTCCCGCCGGAATCGATTGTGAAAGTGCGGGCTTCGAAACCTCGCGTGTCGACGCTCTGAATCAACGTCAGTTCTCCGTTCTGCTGGTTGATCGAGAATACGGCAATCGTGTTCTCACCTCCCGCTGCCGTTGAGCGATTCGCTACGTATACAACCTTCCCGCCCGGATGAACATGGATAGACGCCGCCTGTCCGGCGCCGGCCGGCGTCGTCTTCATTAGCGTGCCGCGGATGCAAACCGGATCGACGCTCAGCAGGCCATCCGGCGTCCTGCTGTATGCGTGAATCTGGCTCTGCTTCTCAAGAGTCGCATAGGCCCACTTGCCCGATGGGTCGAAATCCAGATGACGAACCTGGTAGCCGATGCCTTTTCCGGGCGCGATGGAAAGCAGGTTTCCTAGCACGCCGGCTTTGTAGCTGAAGATCTTGATTGCGCCCGGGTCTTCGGGGCGGCTCTCAGTGGGAGCATTGCCGCGGGTCATCACAACAATCGTCTTACCCGAAGGATCGGGGCGAACCTGGTGAGCGTAGACGCCAAAATCCAGGTTCGCGGGCTGCGGGACTTGCGCTCCAAGCGTTCCGTCGGGCATTATTCCGTACACGTTGACGGAACTGGGGCTGTTGTGGGCCGTGATGACGTGGGCGCCCGCCTGATCTGTAGTGATGAAGATGGGTCGCGCGGGCAGCGTCACAGACGATCCATGCGGAAGCAGGGATCCCGAAGCCGGGTCGATACGGAAAGCGCTGATGCCGTGATGTCCCGCAGGCGGGGCAACGCCGTTCACCCGCGCACTACCCGGATTATTGCTCCAGGCCGCGTAGAGATACTTCCCGGACGGCGTCGCATCGAGAAACGCCGCCTCCTGGAGATTCTCGGGCAGCGTTACCGAACCGCGCTTCGTCAGAGTAGCGGCGTTCGGATCGAGATCGTACTGATCCAGCTCCGGACCAATAGCCGCATACAGCACCATTCTCGCCAGAGCAGCCCCGGCAACTGGGCGGGAAACCTGACCGGAAACCACCACAGGTACAAGCACGGCGAAGAAGACCAAGATTCTGCGCATTATCTGAACAAGGTTGCAACGTTGATCGAAGCTTGACGAGTGATCATTTCGCCAGGGCTCAGCTGCTCATCCAACTCTGAAAACAACAACGGGCCGCCACCAAGCGCGCGCGCCCTATCCCCCGCTCTGCAATACACTACGCCGGAGGACGCAGCACGGGCGCCGCCGGCGCAGCAGGAGCCGCCGGCGCCTTCGGCCTTATCGACTCGTAATAATAAATAACCTTTTCGAGCGGCACACCCCGGATTTCGATTTGCTTCAAGTCCGTGGAGCCGAAGCCGCGCTGTTCGGCGAGCACGAATTGATTGTCGTTCCTCGCGTAGCCTGGGTCGCCGCGCGATCCCCGAGGGTTATAGCCCATCACCGCGGCGCCGACCGCATCCGTGCACACCGGGTTGAACCCGGCAAGCAGCACATTCGGTTTGGTCAGGTTCACGTTCCTGGGCAGTTCGCTGCCGGCGATCGATTCGATGCCATCGATGATCGACAGATGAACTGGCCGAGCCGCTAGCAGATCCACGATAACGCGCGGCATTCGGTAGCCGCCGTCATGGTTGGCCCCAAAATTGAGTTCTCCGGGCGAGCACTTCGCGGGCGCGCGCATGCCAGTGTGCCCCACCAATGCGCGGTTCGCCGTGGGATGGTTCTCGTTCGGCTCGTCCACACCCGCATCGCCGCCATAGATCGAGAGCGGCAGAATCCCGAAAAGGTTCTTCATCGAAAGCGTGATCCCGGCGACGCTGTGATTCTTCATCTTTCCGATGCTGATGAAAACATCGTTCTCCGCATACGAGTGGTTCATATCCCAGGCGGGGAACATATAGGCGCCGGGGCCCACCGAAAAGCGCGAATAATTCTTCCCGGAACCCAGGCCGTCGGTGTTTTCGAACTCCACGTTCTTCGCCGCGTTCTGGATTGCACTGACGTCCCAGTCTCCCTTCGCCATGTAACCCTGCAAGGAGTAGTCGGGAGCGAGTCCACGACTCTCAAGGAGACGTATCCGTTTCGCTCCAGCCTTCCCGATCAGCGAGACGACGGCGCCGACCACTGCTGGATGCACCCAGTGGGTCAGGCCCGGGGAAAGGTTATCCTTCCGGTCCGTGGGCGTGCCAGTCATATTGAGCTTGATGGCAACGGTCTTGTTGGCTACAAGCTTCTCGATGCCGCCGAGTTGCTTGAACATAGCCGCCATTACCGCCGTAACCTCCTGGGTGTCGTACGTGGCGGACCTGCCGATTGCGACCGGGGAGACGGGGGCCGATTTCGCGCTTCCCTGCATCTGTGGCGCCGCTCTTAACAACGGTGTAGCCGCAATCATAGCCAGCCATTCTCTTCTGGTCATGCCGCATCCTTTCTTTCCCGGGAAAGGTGGTGACAAACGGGTTCACCTTCCATAAGTGCACGCACCATTCCAAATCGAGCCTAACTGCGCTACTACTTGAAATCCTTGCGCCGGATTTCCATTTAGATCGCGAATGCCAGCCAGTATACACCCAGTCGCCGTCTGATGATCCCGCGAATTGAGGCCCGGCTCGCGCCAGAAGCAGTTTCGCACCGCCAAGGCGCAAGCGGACGCATTCCGCTTCACCTTCGGCTCACCCGGTAAGATGAACAGTAGTGTCAAAAGCGGCGGGAATTATCGTGCATCTTCGCGGACAACGCAGGCGCGGGCGGGCATGACCACTCCACCCGAGGCGTCCCATGCGCGTCATCCCGCCAATTCGAACAACGCTGCAGATCCGCCGCTGTGGACGGTCGTTCTGGCCGGAATCTGCGCGTTTCTCAATCTGTACGCCACCCAGCCAATTCTGCCGTTACTGGCGAACACGTTTCATGTCGATAAAGCCGGCGTAAGCCTGACTGTGTTCGCTTCAACGCTGGGCGTCGCCTTGGCCGCTCCGTTCATGGGCATGCTGGCTGACCGCGCCGGCCGCCGCCGCGTCATCATTGCCTCAGCGTTGGCCCTGGGCCTGACGTCGGTGCTCGCCGCAACCTCCGCCAACTTCCCGCAGTTGGTCTTCTGGCGTTTCCTTCAGGGCGTATTCACTCCCGGGGTGTTCGCCGTTACGGTGACCTATATTAACGAGGAGTGGAAGGCCGGTAGAACGGGCTCGGCCATGGCCGCGTATGTCAGCGGCACGGTCGTTGGGGGCTTCTGTGGGCGCATGACAACCGGCTTCGCCGCCGATCATGCAGGCTGGCGAACCGCGTTTGTCGTACTCGGTTTGGTGAACCTCGTCATGACGGCCGCCATCTGGCGGTGGCTGCCGATCGAACGGTCCGCGGAGCCGTCAGAGCAACCCGGTTCGCTGCTACCCTCCGTCCTGGAGCATTTGCGGAATCGGGCGCTCCTGGCCCGGTATGGCGTGGGCTTCTGCGTCCTGTTTTCGCAGGTTGCCACGTTTACGTATGTCACGTTCTACCTCGCGGCGCCCCCGTTCAATCTTAGGCCGGCGCTGCTGGGGATGATTTTCGTGGTCTATCTGGTTGGGGCCGCAGCAACTCCAATAGCGGGGTGGTGGTTGGACCGGTTCGGTTCCCGCGCCACGTTGATGGGAGCAGCCGGCCTGGGAGCGCTTGGGCTGCTGCTTACGACCCAAGCAAACCTCTGGGCGGTCCTCGCCGGGCTATCGATCGCGTGTAGCGCCGTCTTCATTGCCCAAGCGTCCATCAGCAGTTCGATTGGCCTGTGCGCCACCGGGAATCGCGCGCTGGCAGTCGGGCTCTACGCCACGTTCTACTATCTGGGCGGTACGGTTGGCTCTACGCTTCCCGCCTACGCATGGAGCCTGGGCGGCTGGCCGGGATGCGTCGCGCTAGTGCTGCTCGCCCAGGGCGCCACCTTCGTAATTGCGCGATGGCTATGGGCCGTTCCACCTCCGCAGCCGTAGTTCAAGACCACCCCACACGTTGCCTTCGCACTTCTATCCCCACCAGGTCTCGCCGTTGGCAAGGTGGGCTTTCACCACGTCCGGGTTCAACTTGATGCCCAAGCCGGGCTTATCCGGCAGCGTGATGTGCCCGTTCTTAATCACCGGGCGATCGTATGACACATTTGTGATGCGATCAAGTCGACTAGCTTACCCCTCCCGGAAGTCGACGGGATGCTCACCACGAGTTCACCGAAGCGGTCAGGTGGCGGCGATATTCGCCGACCAAGGCCGAGCGGGTTGCACGAAGCTCGGCAGAAACGGCCACAGGTAGCGCACCGGCGGCGCGTGTCACAGCGCGCAAAACAGCGCTAGTCTAGGCCGCTGCAGCATTTTCTCGCCTTGCTTCAGCCGCTGTATACTTGGTTGAGTCCGGATCCCAAGGCCAAACTCCTGAAGCAATCGACGAGAGTCTGGGCTTTTGCCCGGCTCAGGAGAGTGCACGATGAACGGATCAAGCACACTCGGTACTAACCCCCAACGGCGGACCGTCCTCAAGGCTGCCGCCAGCCTCACTGCCGGCACGTTCCTTACCGGGGGAACCCAATGGGCCCAGAGCAGTCCGAGTGGCTCCGCAAAGTTTCCTGGAATCGATCCGAAGTTCATGATCTCGCCCGATCTCTCGTGGGATTGGAACGTATTCAAGAGCAAGTGCGGTCCGACCTACGCCGGCAGCGCCGGTTGGAAGAGTTACACGGATTTCCTGATCGCGAAGATGCAGGAGTTCGGCGCCATCGATTTAGATTACGTCGAGATTCCGTACGATCACTACATCGTGGACGACTGGCCTGACCGCCGCACCCACTCCTTCAATTCGGGTGTCGCGCTCGAAAAGCTGGTGAGCGACGGAGTGCCCGTACCGGTTGCGGCCTCGTACGGCATGACGTCCGGTTTCACTCCGCCTGAAGGCGTGACGGCGCAGATGCTGTATTACGACCCTTCGAAGCCGCCAAGTGCCGAGGAGGTTGCGGGGAAGATTCTTGTTTTTCAGACCGCCCTCTATCCGGAAGCCCCTTACTCCGAGAACTTCCTGGATAGCTACACTCCGACTGACTACGAATGGCGTTCGCCCGGTAAGTGGCCGCCGTTATTTGTGCCTCCGCCGACAAGCGTCACTAGTGGAGTGCTTCACACGCTTTGAAGGTTATCCAGCTTCCTGCGGGCGCGGGTGACCTTTTCGAGAATGTCCCGGGCGGAGGCGGTCCAGATGAACGGCTTGGGGTTGTGATTGTGTC
>CAIYHG010000181.1 GCA_903925975.1 uncultured Acidobacteriia bacterium
CCGCCCGGGACATTCTCGAAAAGGTCACCCGCGCCCGCAGGAAGCTGGATAACCTTCAAAGCGTGTGAAGCACTCCACTAGATCCGTTCTGCGGTTGCGGCACCGCGATTCACGCCGCTGAAAGGCTCAAGCGGGAATGGATAGGGATTGATGTCACTCATCTGGCGATCTCTCTTATCGAAAAACGCCTAAAGGACGCCTTTCCCGGAATCAAGTACGTAGTCCACGGAACGCCCGAAGACCTGGACGGAGCACGCGATCTAGCGGCGCGCGACAAGTACCAGTTTCAGTGGTGGGCTGTTTCCTTGGTCAATGCTGTACCGTTCGCTGGCAAGAAGAAGGGGGCGGACTCCGGTATCGACGGGCTGATCTATTTCAAACCAGAAGGCAAGAGCACGGAGAAAGCTATAGTTTCCGTTAAGGGCGGCGAAAACGTCAACGTCTCCATGGTGCGCGACTTGGCGCACGTCGTTGACCGCGAGAAGGCCAAGATCGGCGTGTTTATTGCGCTGGCCGATTCCACCGGGCCGATGCGCACCGAAGCCGTCAAAGCGGGTTTCTACGAGACGCTATACGGCAAGTACCCCAAGATCCAAATCCTGACAATCCGCGAGTTGTTCGAGGGCAAGCAGCCGAATATCCCGCTGATCGATTCGTCTGCATTCAAAAAAGCCCCGAAGGAAGCAACCGGGAGCCAAGACACACTGCAATTCTGAGAACGCCAGCAGCAACACAACAACCGGAACCGCCTTGCTGCCACCCACGCCGCACGGCGAACGCCTGGACCCACAGCCCCTCATTTTTTCGCGATCCCAATAGGCTTCTCTAATCTATAGAAAACCGGGGGACAGAAAACCGGGGGACAGACCGCACGTAACCCTCGCATCAGGGCGCGGCTGGTCACTCACGAAGCCCGCGAGCGTCCGCCATGCGAAGCCGGTGACAGCCTTCTTGTCTAGTCTCATCTGCAACTTAACGGGAGCGCCTTGCACCCCCATGTTAGAGTAGAGCCGGATGATGGGTCGCACCTCACGGGGGTGCAGCCTGCGAGCGCCCGGCCGATTTGGCTTGGTTCATTCAGGCCTGATAGCTGTCCCTAACGCGGGTTCGGCGGAACGCGCAGATCTCTACTCCACTGCTTGGGAATTCACCTGAGATTGGGTTCGTTTTGTCACGGGCCGCAGTATGGCTCCGTGCCCCTTTTCAGCAGCTTGCAGCCGCTGAATGGGTTTGTTTCGTCAATTGTGTTCGGCTGCGGAATGGGTTTGTTCCGCCCGATATTACGATATCGGCCCGGCATGATGTCTGGGGCAACAAGGGGACGCTCACGTCGTCTTCCCTCGTTCAAGCGGAATGAGCCAGTACGGGCCGCGTTGATCTTGACCTGCTTCTTGAGGTGCGGGGAGCAGCCGGGCAGGGCCCGGCATCGCCGGCTGAGGAGCCGGCGACTGCACGCTGAAGGCGTGCGCCACAGGGCGGCTGAGTTTGTCACGTAGCCTGCCGCCGGGCGCCGCGGCGGGTGATTAGAATGAGAGGTGCTTATGTCAGAACACATTTCCAGACGACAACTAATCGCGGCCGGAACTGCCGCGGCCGGAGTGTGTAGTTCCGGCAATCTTTTGGCCCAGGGCGCTGCGCCCGCGAAGGGGCAGGTCCCGCTTAAGAATGTTTGGGGCGAGGATTTCATGATGCAGTGGACCCCGCCTGAGAATGTCAAACGCGACCTGACGCCGGGGCCGACGCCCATCCGCATCAGCTGCGAAGCCTTTGGGCTCAGACTGCCCCGGGCCGGCAGGAGCGGGCCCGACCAGCCACAGAGCATCGGCGATGCGGTCAAGAGGGTACGGGACGGCGGATACTCCGCGGTTGAGGCTCCCACCAACGCGGTGAACGACCTTACCGACTCGCAGATTCGGGAATTGCGCGCGGCGCTCCAGGAGTTCGACGTGGAGTTCTACACCATCCACGTATGGACGAATCTCACTCATCCCGACCCCGCAATCAAAGAGCGAAACATACGGACGTACATCACCAATATCGAAGCGGCCGAACGGGCCGGGGTCAAGAATATCGTGATGCATACCGGGGGAGCCGACCCGCAGAATCAGGACAAGCCGCATCCCCTGAACTGGAGCCGGGCGCTGTGGGAAGAAGCAGTCGCCAATACCAAGAAGGTGATCGCGGCCACTTCGGGCAGCAAGGTGAACCTTGGATTTGAGGCGGTCAATTCCCATAACAACAACACTCCCCAGTCACACGTTCGCCTGAAGCAGGACGTGGGCAGCGACCGCGTGAAAGTGACGCTCGATCCGACCAACATGTTCCATCCCGGCGTGTACTTCAGAAGCGCGGAACTGCTGAATACCTGCTTCGAGCTGCTGGGCGAGGATATCGTGGTCGCCCACGCCAAAGACATCCAATGGACGTCGATGACGCCGGCGCTTTCCGAAGGCTTCGTTCTCGGCGAAGGCGTGATGGATTATGAAGTCTACCTCACGCACCTGAGCCGGCTGAAATACCCGCGCTGCCTCCTGATCGAGCATCTGAAGGATGCCGCGATGTACGAGAAGTCGCACGACTTTCTCAAGCAGACCGCCGCGCGACTTGGGGTGAAGCTATACGCGTAAGGCGGGGAAGGCAGGGATAGACGGGAAGTGATCCCGCTATTGGCGCTTTCGTTCAACGGATGGCTTTCGTTGTGGGGTATAAGAGCTTGTTGAGCCCTGGCAGGCGAAACCGCCTGCCCCACCTGGCTGCGCAAGCGCTCGAGAATGCGTGGAGCCGCCGTGGCTAACTCCGCTTGCGCCGCCTTCTCTCCGCGAGGCACAGAAGGGCAGCGCCGCCCAGCATCGTGACCAGCGTTCCCGGCTCGGGCGCCAGAAACAACGGGTCGAGGGCCAGCGCACTTCCGTGGGTATCGGTGCGGAAAGGGGAACCCCGGCGCTCGTAGGCAAATATCACCTGACCGCCCGTGAAGGTGGATTCGACATTCACGAACTCCATCAGGAAAATGTCGCCGGATGACCAAAACTCCACGCCCCAGCTAGCCAACGCTTGGTCTGAGAACGGGTCGGTGAAGGTTCCGGCAAGGGCGATCCACCCGAGGGAACCCAGATCCGGCCTGTATTGCGCGCCCGGAAAAGCCGATGGATTCGCAGCAGACGCCGTCACGGTAACGTCGAACGCAACCAGAGGCACATTGATCCCTGTCTGTGTCGGCAATGTGGCTTGATCCACGGCGAACGAGCCCAAATATCTGCCGCCATCCGGCGCATCGAATACGCCGCCTGTGGGACTGAGATTCGAGGCGGAAACGATCACGAAGTTCTGGACGGTTCCCGCCGGCGCCGATATCGTTAGCAAACCCAGCGCCGCAGCGAAGAGGAACGGTTTCGCTCGCATAGAACACCTCCCGGTGTCGCAAGGGCCCGATGATTTACTCTACTCCTCAATACCGGGTTCCGTGCCCGGGATTTAGGGGGATTCAGGAGGGTAATCGCGACGGTTAGGAGGCGGAAACCGTCTCAGCCCGAAGATGTACCCTTGAGCGCCCCCGCGCCCTTCGGCACGGCCATCGCGCTCGCGAACGTTGCTGGCCAGGCGGGCGCCGTCGTCGTGGTGTTGCGCGATGAGAACGGCGCCAGTATCGCGCAGGGCAAGATTTCGCTCGATGCGCGCGGGCACGGAGCCCTGATGCTGGATTCGGAGTTTCCGCAAACCGCCGGCCGGCGAGGCACAATCGAATTGCGGCGCCCTGCCGACGGTTGGGTCAGCGTACTGGGATTGCGGGCCGGACCGGCTTTCTCGCTGGCCTCCGTGCCGTCGATTGCGAAATAGGCTGCGGAAGCGGCCGGGCGCCTGCGCCGTCAGTTTCTCTTACCCTGGCCTTGCGAGCATTGCGGGCCAGCCGGGCAGCGCCGTGATTCGCTGCGCGAGATGGCGGCTTACGTCTTTGTCGCGTGTGGCGATGTGTTGGATCAGCCATCCCCTCAGGAATTGCAGTACCTCGATACTGATGCCCACTTTCCCCGCGCGAAAACCGGCCCGCAAGTTAGCCGCCTCAACGGCAAAGCAATCGTGCAGGGCCTTGTGAGCCGCGAAATCCGGGTACCCTGCGTTGCGCATCAGCCGTTCCTCGGCGGCAAAATGCGTTTTCGTGTATTCGATCAGGCGATCAAGCACGCCATCGATCACCTGGTTCGCCGCGCCGCGCACCATCGCGCCGTGCAGTTCGTTCACTAGTTCAATCAGGCGGCTGTGTTGGCTATCGAGATCAGCGACGCCCACGCTGTACGCTTCGGTCCAGACAATTAGGGGCATACGCTGTGCTTATCGACCAAAACAGGAGAAAAGTGAGGGGACGGTTCGCCCGAAGGCCCCCAAATCCACCGGGGCTGGAAAACGGTTGGCGCGAAAAGGCAGGATTTCGAACGGACACTGGGCGCAGCCGCGAGGAATCTTCGCCCGCGGGTTTGCGGGTGGCACTCCAACACCCCGACGGCGGTGGTACCGTTGTGGCTAGCGGTTCGCAGTTTCGGGCGCCCCGAGATTACGCCGGCCCTCTGCCATGAACTAGCGTAGTCCGGGAGGTTCTTCATGAGGAGGACTAAGGAATGTCTGCCAAAACTAAAATCGCGCTAAGCCTTTTCACTGTCTTGATGTGCTCTGTCTGGGCGATAGCGCAAGAAGAGCGGCCGCCGAAGCCGCCGGGCGTACCTGCGGGCCCGCTGGGCGAACCGCGGCCCTACCACCAGCGCAGCGGACGGCCGATCGTTCTCGCATGGGCCGATTACCGCAACACGGGCCCCGGCGGATTGCAGCACGATTCCGTCAGCCACGCCATGGCCGTGATCGAACGCCTTGGCTACGAATCGGGCGCTTATGACACCTATATCCGCACCGATTCGAACGTCATCTCCAAGCATCCGGTCGATACGAAAGGGAAACCGATTACCGCAAGCAGCCTGAATCTGGATCAGGTGGACGCCATCTTCTTCATAGGTCTCCGCGAGATCGAATTGACTGATTCGCAGAAGAAAGACCTGATGTCATTCATCAAAGATGACGGCAAGGGCATCGTAGCCGCGCATGCCGCCGACACTGCCTTCATCGACGGGCAGGGGGCCTCGGACTACAAAGGCTGGCCGGAGTGGGGCAAGATGATGGGCGGGTGGTTCGTTCAGCATCCCTGGTACATCGTCGAGGCGCCAGTGATTGTGGAGAATCCGAATTTCCCCGGCGTCAAACACCTCCCCGCCGTGTTTCCTCTCGAAGAAGAGTATTACGAAACCAAGGATTTTTCGCGCGATGAGAGCGACGTCATCTTGCGCCTCGACACCTCGAAGCTGTCGAAGACCTCGATCTATGACGGAAAACCCCTTCGTCAGACCGACGGCGATTTCCCTTTGGCCTGGGCGAAGAACTACGGCAAGGGCCGTGTGTTCTACTGCGCCCTGGGACACAACACCGAAGAGTGGGATAACCCCCAGGTGTACCGAATCTATTACGAGGCGCTTCGCTGGGCGTTGCGGCAGACGAACTACGAAGTCAAGCCGCACCCGCTCCCCGCCGCGGCGAAACCGGCGGCGCCGGCGCGGTAACGGCGAGCGCATCCGGCAGCGAGTAATCGGGGATGGCCGCGGCGTAAGAAGTACGCCGCGACCCGGAGTGGCTTGAGAACGGCGTCTTCAATCGGCGGCCACCCGTGTTCGCCGGCAGTCGGCAATCCTCTGCCCTCTTCCGCAAGCGTCTAGATCTCTGCGTCGAGATCGAACGGTTTCAAGCCGGCGTTTACGGCTGCGGTGACGGGAACCGGCCGCGGGGCCGGCGCTCGGCCCACGGCAGCGCGTAAGGCCATGAGGCTGCGGCCCGCGCTGCTTCCGCGCGGCGCCGTGGCCACCGGCCGAGCGCCGGCCGGCAGTTTGCGCGAACCGGCGGCCCTGCCTTGCGAACATTCCGCGCCGCCTACCAACGCCGCCAGGCGCTGCACGATGCCCTGCAATGCATCCGATTGCGCGTTCAACTCCGCGGCTGCCGAGGCTCCCTCTTCGGCGCTGGCGGCTGAGTTTTGGGTCACGTGCTCCATCTGCGCAATGGCTTTGGCAATCTGTTCGATTCCGCGCGCCTGCTCCCCGCTGCCCAGGCTCACTTCCTCTACGAGCGTCTTCACCTGCGCGGAGCCGTTCGTAATGGTCCGAACCCCTTCCGCCACCAGGTCCAGATTCCTGCTGCCCACCGTCGATTTCTCGATGGATTCCGCGATCAGGTCGGCGGTATCCCTAGCCGCTTGGGCGCTTCGCTGCGCCAGGTTCCGAACCTCGTCGGCTACTACCGCAAAACCCATGCCCGCTTCGCCGGCGCGGGCGGCTTCCACGGCGGCGTTCAACGCCAGAATGTTCGTCTGGAATGCGATTTCATCGATGACTTTGATGATCTTCGATATCTTGTTGCTCGAATCGGTGATGCCCTTCATGGACGTCACCATCTCGTCGAGCCGCGCATTCGTGGCGGCCACCAATTCCGCCGTCCTGCCCATTTCGGCCGACGCCGCCCGGCTGTTTTCGGTATTCTTGCCGGCTATCGAATTGATCTCTTCGCTCGACGCAGCCGTCTCTTCGAGCGACGCGGCTTGCTCGGATGCCGCCTGCGCCAGCGAATGGCTGGAAGCGGAAACCTGAGAGGCCGCGCTGGCGGTCTGCTGCGTGCCTTCGCCCAACTCGGCCACCGTCTGCCGCAGCACCCGGTTTATGCCGCGCAACGTAAAGCCGGAGGCGATGCCGACCAGCAGCGAGAGCGCGATCATTCCCGTCATGGTCCAGCGGGATTGCGCTATTGATGTCGCCGATGCCTCTTTCACCTGCAACATGATCCCCTGCTGCAACTTAACCATTCGGTCCGCCGAAGCGTCGAGCCGCTCGATCACGGGCAACATTTCCCGGAACCGCAGCACGGCCGCTTCGGCCCCGCCGCTCGCGACCATCCGGTACACTTCCTGGTGATTGCGCAGGATCGTTTGCAGATCGGTTTGCATGCTCGCGCCCAACTGGCGCCCTTCGGCTGTCTGCAGGAGCGGGATAACCTCCTGCACTCCCTTTCCCATCTGAGTGGCGCTGTCCTCGAAGCTCTGCTTGTATTGATTGACTCTCGCCACATCTTTCAGTTGGCCGTTGAGGAGAATGCCCCGCTCATTCGCGACCAGTTGCGCGGCTCCCTTGGCGATCTCGCCCGCCAGAAACAGCTTTATGGATTGCTTGCCCACCAAATCTTCGATCTGCGCCGAGAGGCTGCTGATCCCCAGAAGCGAGACCAGCGCGACGGCCAGCGTGAGCGCCAGCGCGGCGCCAAAACTCAGAGACAGCTTTTTACCAATCGTCATCTGCGATTTCACCTGCTTCATTCGCTTTGGTTTCCGTTAGGACCGTGCCGGCGCCGCTGCCGCCGGACTCCGGCGCGTTTGCGGTCAGGCAAGCTCGCCGGCGGAAAACCTATTACACGTATCGGCGGGTGGATGCCGTTCCTATAGTGGCCGGCAAGAAGCAAGCGGGAAGCCGGGGGAATGTCCGGGGGCTCAGCCCGCGTGATGTGGCGCCGCATTCCGCCAAATCCCGCGGTCACGGCGCCAGCCCCAATACCGTTCAGTTAACGAGTGCGGCGGCGACGGAGCGGTGACGGGGCGCCGGCCTGACGGCCGGGGAACCCGCTGGGGAGCGGGTTCGCAGCCAAGAGTGGCCGCCCCACGCGGGTTGAGTGAACAGTATGGGGGCTAGGGGAAAAGGGTGGCTGCCAGCTGCCCGGTGAGGCGATCCACGGTTGCTTCGTATTCGCTCCGGATCAGCTTCCCGTTTCCGGCCAGCCAGTCCTTCGTGCTGTGAGACGGGGATTCGCCCTGAATGCTCTTCATGCCGTCGAGGTTACTCATGAGGCGGCCCATGGCCGCCATAAGCTCTCTCATCTTCGGCAGGTCCATAGGGTTGGGATGCAAGAGGTTCACTTTGGTCTGCGCCTCGGCAGCCGCCTCGTCCGAAAGTTGCTTCAGGCCCTGGGCCTGGCGCTCGAGCGCGGCAATATCCACGCCCTTGGCGATCAGCGCCGCTCCCATGAACGCCCGAAGGTTTGGCTTGCCTCCCAGGAAGAAGAAATTGAAGGTGACTCCCACCACCCGGTCGGATGGGGTCAGCGTAGCGGCGTGCCGCTCGTTTGAGGTCATGAAGGCGGTGGCGCAGGAGGTGCGCGGCCTGAATTGGCGCTCCAAAGCATCGAGCAGAATCTTCCGCAGGTCGACGTCTTTCAGCGCGGCGATCATTCCCGCCTGGAAGCTCTTGCTTTCGTCCACGGTCCTGGGCGTTCCCGCCATTCCGACGCCTCCGCCGATGCCGCCGATGGCGGTCCCCAGGCTAAAGGCGTCAAGCCATCCGCCCCAATCGGTGTGGTAAACCGCGGACATGGCCGGTCTTTCCACCGATCCCGCCTCAAAGATGAGTCTCCCGCCCTCGGGGCAAGTGAGCGCCGCGAGCGGCGGAATAGCGGGGGGCTGGCCGGAAGCGGGGTTTGGCGCGCAGAGGAACAGCGCCAATCCAGCAAGCGCCAGGCGGCGGAGTGGGGAAGGGAGGGCCCGTTGTGAATCGAAGCCAAGCATACTAGTAACGCCTTCCTTTCTCGGATTTAGGTACATTATGCGCCACTCTGCGGGCTTTTCAAGCAGGATCGAGCGAGCCCGGCTTGCGCCTGATTTCGGGGCCGAATTGACCTCCGCGCGGACGGGTTGTACGATAGCGACCATGCACGCCCTTGTGGCAACTTCAGGAACGTCTTTCCCGGTCGCATGAGCGAAACAGCGGCGGAATCGCGGAATCGCGGGACCGCAACCTCACTACCGGCGGAGCAGGGCATCGCCCTTTGGCGGAAGGCGCTTTTCGGGGCGTTTCTGCTGGCGTACTTCTGCTACTTCAACTGGCCCTTCCTGCGCGCGCCGTTCGCGGCCGACGACATGATGAACATGGCGCTGCTGTGGGAGCCTCCGCTCTGGCGCACGCTTCTGGATCAATTCACGATCTGGGCCTCGCCGCGTCCGATGGCGGCGGCTTTCTATTTGCCGCTGTATTATGCGTTCGGCCTCAACCCGATGCCGTACCACGCGGCGCTGATGGCGCTGCTGGCGGTAGATGTCTACCTGATATACCGCTTCGCGAGGGTGCTTGGAGCGGGCGAACTCACGGCCGGCCTTGCGGCGCTGGTCTTGTGCTACCACGATGGGATTTCGAATCTCTACTTCAATACTGCCTTTGTTTTCGACGTCCTCTGCTTTCTGTTCTATCTGGCTGCCTTCGTCTACTATGCCGGCATCCGAAACCGGGAGCGGCCGTTGAACGGACGCGAAACGGCCATCTTCCTGTCGCTTTACTTGTGCGCCTTGAATTCCAAAGAGATGGCCGTAACGCTGCCGGTGATGATGCTGGTCTATGAGGCGTTGTACCACGCGCCGGATCTGCGGGACCGAAGCGGCTGGCCTGCCTGGTTACTTCGCAATGGCCGGACGGTATCGATCGCCGTCGCGCTGGATCTAGTCTACGTTTGGGGAAAGATGCTGGGCCCTACAGCCGAGAAAACGGAGGAGTACCGGCTGGTCTTCTCGAAGACGCGTATGTTCGACTTTCAGCGGCGGGAACTGGCGAACCTGTTCTTCAGTTGGAACCACTCCTGGCATACCATCGTGATCGTGTGGGCGGCGCTGATTTATCTGGCGTTTCGCCGGCGTAACCGCGTTCTGAGTTTCTGCCTGGCGCTCATCATGGTGGGCCCGCTGCCGATCGAATTCCTGGCGGGACGCGATGGCGCCTGTATCGCGATTCCCTTCGCGGGCTGGGCGCTGTTTGCATCGTGCATCGTTGTCGCGATCGCGAGCGCTATCGCACGGGCCTGGGAGAAGGAACCCGGGATGCGATGGATCGGGGCGCCGCGCCTGTGCCTGTTTCTGGTCGCTATCGTAGTATTTCTGTGGGCGCGCGAGAACCGCGCCTACAACCGGTTGTACACGGTCCCCGGGCTGAAAGATCTCGGTCCGCTTACGGAGGAAGTGATCCGGCGGTTCTATGCCCAGAATCCGAAGGTTCCACCGCACTCGAGCGTGCTTTTCCTGAACGATCCCTTCGAGGACTGGGACACGGTGTTCATCGGCAAGCTTTGGTTCGGCGACAGGACCGTACGGGTGCGTTCGCAGCGGAAGACGCCGCTCCGGCCCGAGGAGATCGCCAAGACCGATTTCGTATTCGATATGGCGGACGGCAAGCTCGCGCGCGTGATGCCGAAGCCCCCCGTTCCATCGCAATGAAGGTCTTCGGCGGCAGAGCATGACCGCGTGATGCGTTGCGCGTTGGCGGCAACCCCCGCCGGTGGATTGCCTTACCTCAACATTGCGAGTCCATAACCTCTCGGCATATTATTGTAAACACGTGCCGGAAGAGCAGTTTACCTCTCCAAAGATCGGCTGGGCGCTCCCTATATGCGGCACACGGGCGAAGCCGCACGTATTGATTTTGATCGTTGCGTACAACGCGGAAGCGATGATCCGCGATGTGCTGCGCCGCATTCCCGCCGAACTCTCGGAGGCCTACGATATCGAAATCCTCGTTATCGATGACGCTTCCCAGGATTCGACCTTTGACCTGAGCCATAGAGCGAGCAAGACCAGCCAATCCCCATTTCCGATTCACGTGCTCTTCAACCCGGTCAATCAGGGTTACGGCGGGAACCAAAAGATCGGGTATCATTACGCGATCGAAATGGGGTATGACTTTGTGGCGCTTCTGCATGGAGATGGCCAGTACGCTCCCGAGTGCCTGCCCATGCTCCTCGAACCGCTCCGCAATGGCGAAGCGGCCGCGGTGTTCGGCTCGCGAATGCTGAGCCCGAAGGCCGCACGTCAGGGCGGAATGCCGCTATACAAATTCGTGGGGAACAAGATCCTGACGTGGATCGAGAATAAGCTGCTGCACGCCCACCTCAGCGAGTTTCACTCGGGTTACAGGATTTACTCGGTTCGAGCGCTCAGGGCGATTCCTTTTGAACGAAATTCCAATGGTTTCGATTTCGATACCGAGATCATTATCCAACTGCTAATCGCCCGCCAGGCCATCAAAGAACTGCCGATTCCGACGTATTACGGCGATGAAATCTGCAACGTCAACGGCATCAAGTACGCCGTCAACGTGGTCGCCGCGGCGTTGAAGGCCAAGCTGCAGGAGTTGAGCCTTTTCTATGACAGAAGGTTCGACTGCGCGCCGCCCGAAACGTACTCTCCGTATACGCTCAAGCTGGGTTATACAAGCCCTCACACGCTGGCCCTCGAACGCATTCGCGGCGGGAGCAGGGTTTTGGATCTCGGGTGCGCCGGCGGCTACATGGGGCGGGTTCTGAAGACACGGAAGCAGTGCTTCGTTTCGGGCGTGGACGTCACGGAAGTGCCGGCGGGCTGCCTGGACGAATTCCGGAAACACAACCTGGACGCCGGGCTTCCCGATTTTCGGGCCGATGAATACGACGCGATTCTCATGTTGGACGTGATCGAGCATCTGAAAGCGCCCGAAGATTATCTCGAACAACTGCGGCATGCGCTGGCGGCCAATCCCTCGATAGAGGTGCTCATCAGCACGGGCAACGTTGCTTGCTTCATTACGCGCGCGATGCTTCTGCTCGGCCAGTTCAACTACGGCAAGCGGGGCATTCTGGATGTTACGCATACGCGCCTGTTCACGTTTGCGTCTTTCCGGCGCGCCCTTTCGCAGGCAGGTTTCGAGATTCTGGAAACCAAGGGCGTACCCGTGCCATTCCCACTGGCGATCGGCGAAAACGTTCTGAGCAAGACGTTGCTAGCGGCCAACCGCTTTCTCATCCGGATTTCACGCGGGCTGTTCGCCTATCAGATTTTCATGCGGGTCAGGCCGCTGCCTTCGTTGCCTTCGCTTCTGAATACCGCCCGCGAAGAATCGGGCATCAGGGCGGCTGTTCTGGAAAAAACCGGCAGCGGCGCCGTGTGAGGGCATGGAACCCGCTCGAAAGCGGGTCCGCAGCCAGGAATGAGACTGCTGAAAAACGAGCAAGAAACGTTGGCCGCTGATTCACGCCGATGGACGCCGATAAGTCGTGCTCCTGCAATCCGCGTTAATCAGCGTTGATCTGTGGCCAAATTCTTGGGTTCGCTTTTTTCGGCAGCCTCAAGCATGGCTGCCCCGCCAGGGAGGCCGGGTCGGTGATTGGCGCCGCCCACGCGCGCTCTCCAAGCGTTCGCGGATTTTCTGCGCGCGCGAGAGCGCTGCTAAAATTTGTCTCAGTGCACATCCCCGGACGCCTGACCAACTCACAGAGACTCGCAATTGCACTCGTGAGCCTCGGGGTGGGCGCTTTTTATCTCTGGACGCTACGGGCAACCGGCTATCACTTTGATTTCAAGAAGTCTCAGGATGGCTACTACAACTACCTCGCCCAAGGATTCGCCAGCGGGCATCTCTATCTCTCGTGGGCTCCTGACCCGGCGCTGCTGGCCATGCCGAACCCTTGGGACTTTTCCATCCCCGATAATCTGAAGCTCCACGACGCCGTCCTCTACAACGGCCACTATTACCTCTACCACGGCGCCGGGCCGGCGGTAATGCTGTTTACGCCCTGGAAACTTATCACCGGGCACGATTTGCCCCAGCGTTTCGCAATTCTTCTGATGTGCTTCGGGGCCTATGCGTTCCTGAGCGCAACGCTGCTGCGCTGGCTCCGGCTCGCGGGCGCGAAGATCGGGCCAGGGTTGCTCGCCGCCGCGCTGCTGGCCTTGGGGGTTTGCCAGGGCGCGCCGTACCTTCTGAACCGGGTGGACGTATACGAGATCGCGATCGCGGGGGCATATTTCAGCCTCTCCGCCGGCATGTTCTTCCTGGTCCGTTCGGCCCAATCCCGGCGGGCGGCGCTGTGGCTTGGCGCCTCCGGTTTTATGTTTGGCATGGCGGCCGCCTGCCGGCCGCAGCTCGGCATGGGCGGCGCGTTTGCTTTGCTCGGGCTGGCCCTGTTCTATTTCCGGAGGCGCGGACTCACGGGCATTTTCCGGTCAAGGGAACTCATGGCCTTCGCCTTCGCCTTCGCGGCCGTGGGAGTGGGCGTGATGGCTTACAACTACGCGCGTTTCGGAAACGTATTCGATTTCGGTTTGCGCTATCTGCTCTCCGGGCCCGAGCAGAACCGTGTGAAGCTCTCCGCGGAGTATTTGCTGCCTGGCTTGTATTTCTGGCTGCTTTGCCCGCCTAACGTCAGCGCTGTCTTTCCTTGGCTTACTTTGATATTCCGCTTCCCGCTCGGCGGCCGCCCTTTCCCCGTGGGCTACTTCATGGAGGCCACGATGGGCGCGCCTTACCTGGCGCCGTTCGTGATCGGCGCGTTTCTTGTTCCGCTCCGAACGCGCACCGGCGAAGAGGCTCGCGAGACGCCGGTTGGCCCCGCGCTGCTGCTGTGGACGTCGCTCGCCACTTCGGTTGGCGCTCTGTTGTTCCTGGCCTTTTGCGGCTTTACTACCCAGAGGTACGAGGTGGATTTCCTCCCGCTAGCCGTTTTGGCGGCGCTCGCCAACGTTTGTATCCACATCTCCCGGCGGGCAGGGCGGAGCCGCTTCCTGATGAGCGGGGCGTTGACGCTTCTGATCGCGTGCGGCGTGGTGGCGAACATGGCGCTGGCCCTCTCCGGCCCCTACGACGGCATCCTGAAATCCCGCCCCGCCGGCTACGTCCGCCTGGCGCGCTGGTTCAGCCCGATCGAACGTTACCGGCCCATGCTGAATCCGTACGTGGATATCGACGTTAAGGCCAGCCTCGACGCGGTGCCCGACAAGCAAGGCGCGCCTCTGGTGACCATGGGACGCCAGGTCTATCGATACTTCCTCTACGTGAAGCGTGCGGACGGCAAGTTCCGCCTGATCTCACGCAACGACGAGCGGCAGGTGGAATACGTGATGGAAGCGCGCGATGTGGGCAGCGCCGAGTTGCGGCTGACGTACCGCCCCGAGACCGGGACGATGGTCACGCAACTAAATGGGCGCGTTGTTCTCACGCACGAGATAGGCACGCTCGTGACCTCCCCCGCCGAAGTGACCGTCGGCGAGAACCGTATCGAAAACAACGTGGTGGAGCCGCGATTCCCCGGCCCTATTGGGACCGTGTTTGCGACGATAAAGGAATCGCCGGCGACGCCGAGGCCCTGAGCGATTTCGCTGGCTGGGCGGGAAGAACCGGGGCAGTAGGGTGTGAAATAGTTGCAACGATTGCCACGGATGGGCGCGATTGCGGTGGGCTCCAGGCGTCGGCCAGGCTTGCTGTGCTCCGAATTGCCGCGGCCTCAGGCAGGTGGGGAGGCTGTTTCTACCGCTCCCTAGTCGGTCACGGCTCGGAATCGGACTTAGGGCGGGTTTGAAAGTTTAGGGCAGGCTGAGGAGACCTGCCCTATTGGAGCGGCGCTGATTCTTACGCGGCGGCCAGCGCGGCGTCGAGATCCGCGATAAGGTCCTCGATGTCTTCAAGGCCGGTGGAGACGCGGATCAGATCGGGCGTGATGCCCATGGTTTCGCGCACATCGGCGGGGACGGAGGCGTGCGTCATCGTGGCGGGGTGCTCGATGAGCGATTCCACTCCGCCCAGAGATTCCGCCAGAGTAAATACGCGCACGGCGGAGAGCAGGCGGAATACGGCGTCCTGGCCGCCGTGAACGCGGAAAGAGAACGTGCCTCCGTAGCCGCTCATCTGCGATTGCGCCAGAGCGTGCTGCGGGTGCGAAGGCAGGCCGGGATGGAGCACCTGCGCGATCTTGGGATGGCGGCTCAGCCACTGGGCCAGAGCCAGCGCGTTGCGGTGGTGCTCTTCCATGCGCAGCGCCAGCGTCTTGATGCCGCGCAGCACGAGGAAGCAATCCTGCGGGCCTGCGCACGTGCCCATCGCGTTCTGCAGGAAGCCGATGCGCTCGGCTAGCGCGGGGTCGCCCACGATGGCCGCGCCGCCCACCACGTCCGAATGGCCGTTGATGTACTTGGTGGTGGAGTGCGTCACGATATCGATGCCGAATTCGAGCGGGCGCTGGAAGTAAGGCGAGAGAAACGTGTTGTCGCAGATGGTGAGGGCGCCGTGTTTGCGCGCGGCCTCGGCCACGGCGCGCAGATCCACCAGATTCATGAGGGGGTTAGTGGGGGTTTCGATCCATACCGCGGCAGCGCCTTCGGCAAGCGCCGCCTCAAGACAGCGCGCGTCGCGCAGGTCCACGTAGCGGGCGCGAATTCCCTTGGTGGAGAACACCGATTCGAACAGGCGGTAGGTTCCGCCGTAAAGATCGTTATGCACGATGACGGTGGAGCCGGCCGGAAAGAGCATCAGGACGGTGGCCTCCGCCGCCATGCCGGTAGCGAACGCGAAGCCGGCCGAGCCGCCTTCGAGTGCGGCGAGGCAATCCTCAAGCGCCTTCCGCGTGGGGTTGCCGCTGCGCGAGTAGTCAAACGGCCCGGGCTGGTTGACGCCGCGGAACGCGAAAGTGGAGGTCTGGTAGATAGGGGGCATAACAGCCCCCATGTGGTCCTGCGGCCGGTGGCCGGCGTGGACCGAGAGAGTTTTGAATTTCATCGGCGCTACGCGATACCTTCAAATAGTATCGAACTCAGATAGCGTTCGCCCGAATCGGGCAGCACGGTGACGATTTTCTTGCCCGCGAATTCGGGCAACTGCGCGAGGCGCGCCGCAACGGCCACGGCCGCGCCGCTCGAAATACCCGACAGGATGCCCTCTTCCCGCGCCAGGCGGCGGGCCATCTCGACGGCTTCTTCGTTGGTGACGGATTCCACGCGGTCGATCAGTTTGAGATCGAGCGTGCCGGGGATCATTCCGGCGCCGATGCCCTGGATCTTGTGCGGCCCCGGCTTGAGGGGTTCGCCGCGGAGCGCCTGCGAGATGACGGGGCTGCCGGTGGGTTCCACGGCCACCGAAAGGATCTGCTTGCCTTTCACGGTCTTGATGTAACGCGATACGCCGGTGATGGTTCCGCCGGTGCCCACGCCGGCGACGAACACGTCGATTTCGCCCTGCGTGTCTTCCCAGATCTCGGGGCCGGTGGTGCGGAAATGAATTTCCGGGTTGGCCGGATTCTGAAACTGCTGGAGCAGGACGTAGCGGTTGGGGTCGCTGGCGTGGATTTCTTCCGCCTTGGCGATGGCGCCCTTCATGCCCAGCGCGCCTTCGGTCAGCACCAGGTTGGCGCCGAATGCGGCGAGCACCTTACGGCGCTCTAGCGACATCGTCTCGGGCATGGTGAGCGTGATGCGGTAGCCGCGCGCGGCGGCCACGAAGGCCAGCGCAATACCGGTATTGCCGCTGGTGGGCTCCACCAATTCCTTGCCGGGGGCGAGAACGCCTCGCTTTTCGGCGTCGGCGACCATGGCGGCGCCGATGCGGCATTTCACGGAGTAGGCCGGGTTGCGGCCTTCAATCTTGGCCAAAACCGTGGCGCCGTTCCCCACGATGCGGTTCAGGCGAACCAGCGGGGTGTGGCCGATGCTCAGAGCGTTGTCGTCGAAATACATATGTACCATTCTATATCGAGATGAAGGTGATTATCAAGAGGGTATTGAAAGAATCTAGCCGGCGATGCGGCCGTGGCCGCTCGTTCGCAAACTCCTCAAGTTGGGAAGCGGAATGCGCTCAGAGGCTGGTAGGCACGGCGCGCCCGCGGGCGCTGCGAGAAGGCATCCTGGGCGGCCAGCTTTAGAGCTTTCCCCGGATCGCCCTTCTAGGCGGTCCGCTGCGAATCTCCGCAAGCCAGGGCACCGGCGCAGGCGGCATCCCGGCCGGTCACCCAGGCGTAGTCGATAGCAAAACTCCGCCGGGCCAGCGCGGTCTCCACGGTTTCGCGGCTAAGCTCGTTCACGCCGAACTGGCCGCTGCGCAGAACCGACTTCGAGCCGTCGATTTGGTGGTAGCCGCCCGGGGTTACGTCGCCACAACGGTAGGTGAACACATCGTCATCGAGCATGTTGCGGACGTTCATCTCGAATGCCTCGCGCGTTTGCAGCCAACGGCCCGCTTCGGGCGCGGCAAGCTTGTAGGCGAACAGCGCGGTCTCGAAGGCCCGGTCGCTGGCGCAGGTCTTCAAGTGCAGTTCGTGGCCACCGATGGGCTTGAGACGCGGGGCGCCGAAGACGAATGGGCCGCGGCCATACTCGGCCAGAAAATGGCGTGCCTTGGCGATCTGCATCAGCGCGTCGTAGCGCAAATCGGCCAGGCCGAACAACGCGCCGGTGGCCACTTCAAGGCCCGCCGCGAGCGCGCGGTCGTGGTTATCCATGCGAATATCGAAAGCGCGTTTGTGCGGGCTCGAATCGTGCCAGTGCGCGTACGCGGCGCGGTCGAGCGTTTCATCCCACTGGATGATTCCGTTGAGCCCTGCTTCCTTCAGGGAGTTATAGGCTTCGCGCGTCAGGTATTCGGTGCATAGCAGAACGCCGGAGCCTTCCTCGCCGCCCAGCGCTTCGGCCGTTGCGGCAACGTACTCCGCCAGAAGTTCGGTGGTGAACTCGGGGTCGGTGGCGTAGACCAGTTCGATCACCCGCGCGCCGGAGGACATAACCGCGTCAATTTCAAAGCGCAATTCCTCGACATTGAGGCGCTTGCGCGCCGTGGCCTCGCGCAACGCGGAGAAATTGCAGTACGAGCAGGTGTCCACGCAGTAGCTCGACACGTAGATGGGCGCAACGTAGCGCAGCCGGTTGCCGGAGGGTTTGCGCCAGTTCGCCAGAGCAAAGGCGCGGAGCGTTTCAAACTGCTCCGAGGCTGCCTGATCGAAGCCCAGTTGCAGCACCTCGGCGAGTTCGGGAAGCCCCAGCGAGGTTTCGAGGCTCATGGCGAGCAACTCTTGCACTCGCTCCACGGAGGGTGTTTGGACGCCGCCGAGGATGTGACGGACCTCTTCGTCCCGCTCTTTATAGACTGTACTGAATGCGCGGATAGGCATTGACTAGAACATCTGTCTGCGGTTGATATGCTTTTTCTCGATTATAACCCGCGGCGTTCGGGCGCACGCGGCCGGGCGGGTGATGTCCGCGACCAATTGCGCGTGTGGGGCGCGGCTCAGGTGCGGATTTGAACCAATCGCGCGGGTTCCGGCTCGAAGTCGGCCGCGGCGGGCGGCAGGGCCTGCGGGTCGCGCCAGAAATCGATATAAGAGACCTGGTGGGCGCAGGCTACGGTGCAGCGAGGCGCGCAGCTCTTGGCCATGCGGTACTCGCGGCGAATGTCGTCACGCGTGTATTCGCCAAGCGGTTTGGCCGGATAGCCGCGCTGCTGGGAACAGTAGTGCACCAGCCCGTCTTCGCAGATATAGAGGTAGCGGGCTCCTGCGCGGCAGCGCCACTGGTTCTCGCGGCCGTGCGCGATGTTGTCCTGGAAATGGTTGAACTGGGCGTAGCTGCTCTTTTCCATGGAGCGCATGGCCATGTAGACGCCGCGCTCGTCCTCGGCCAGCGGCTGCAACTGGCCGTCGCCGTCGTGGATGATGCCGACGGTGGAAGTGAAGCCCAGTTCGATGGCTCGGCGGCCCACCACGAGGGCGTCGTGGGGGTTGCGAATGCCGCCGCCCACCACGGAGTTGATGTTCACGTGGAACTCGGCGTGTTCGGCGAGGAGTTCGAGCTTGCGGTCGAGCACTTTGAGGCTCTTCTTCGATACCTCGTCGGGCATTACGTTGTCGATTGAGATCTGCAGGTGATCCAGTCCGGCGCGGTTGAGGCGCTGGATGCGGTCGGCCGTGAGCAGGTAGCCGTTGGTGATCATGCCGGCGATGATGCCGCGGCGGCGGCTGCCCGCGATAATGGCGTCCAGATCGGGGTGCAGCAGCGGCTCGCCGCCGCTGATGGTGATGATGGACGTGCCCAGTTTGGCCAAATCGTCGAGACGCCGCAGCATGGTTTCGAGCGGCACAGGTTTCGAATGGCTATCGTACTCGTTGCAGTAGGCGCAGGCCAGGTTGCAGCGGCGGATGGCTATCACATGGGCCATCACCGGATGATCCCTGGAGAGCAGCGCCTTGCCGATCATTTGCAGCTCGCGCCGGCGCCTGTTGGCACGCTTCCAGAGCCTGCGTATTTGCGTGGACGGATCCCTCATAGAAAGCAGTTGTTCTATTACATCACGAGCCCCGCCGGGGAGCGACCCGCGCAGGCTGATCGGCGGATGGCGGGGGTTGAACGGTAGCGTAGGGAAGTCCAGCGCTCCGCGCGGTTTAGGGGCCTGGCGGCCGGTCAGCCGTGGATTAGCTTGCCTCCACCGGCTCAGTCGCCCTGGGATGCCGCGTCAGGGGCTTCCGCGAGCGCTCCGGTATTGAAATCCAGGGGCGCGACGCGCTTGTCCCCGTGCCAACGCTTGAAACAGTCGCGCACCACGCTCTTAATCGGGCCGCGATTCCGGAAGAGGAGCTTCAGCCAGCCCCAAACTCCCTTTTGCTGGAAGTAGATCCCGCGGAAGAAGAAGCGCGAGATCAGGATGCTGATCTTGTAGGCCGCCGGTTCGTGCGCTATCGAATCGAGAGCCTGCTGCGTGGCCTCGGGGCTGTAGGCTTCCGTCCAGGCCAGGCGGACCTCTTTGTGCGCATCCTCAACGCTGATATTCAGGGGCGTGTGCGCCATCTGGAAAGGCGCGAATTCCAGCCAGTGCTTGGGCCGCGTCAGGCGGCCTTCTTTTTCGAGGCGCGTATACAGAGGAGTGCCGGGGTAAGGGGTGATCTGCCCGAACACGGGCAGCGTCGGCGGCCACTGGCGAACTTGGGAGACGGTGCGCCCGGCAACGCCGGGAGTATCGTGGTCGAGTCCGAAAATGAAGGAGGTAATGGCGTAGACGCGCCGGCGGGCGAGCGCCTCAAGCGCCTCGGCGTAGTTCGCGGGCTTATTGAAGCTCTTATTGACGCTGGCGAGGTTGGCCGGGTCGAGGGACTCCATCCCGATGAAGATCCACTTGCCGCCGGAAGCGGCGATCAGATCGAGCAACTCTTCGTCCTTCAGGAGATTGGCGCTGACTTGGCCCACCCACGATAGTTGCGCCCCGGCGGCGATAATGTCGCGCAGCAGGGATTTTGTCCGCTTTACGTTGATGGCGAAGTTATCGTCCACAAAGAACACCGCCGCCTGGCCCTTGCTGCCTTTGGCGCGCTCTTTGATCCGGAGCATTTCCTCGACGATGCTGGCGTTGGTGCGGAACCGGATGGAGTCGCCGAAGAAACCTGTGACCGTGCAGAACTCGCACCCGTAAGGGCAGCCGCGTCCGGATTCTATCGGGATGATATGAAATGTCTCCCAACTAGCCCCGTAATGGCGCATCACGGGACGCAGGAAGCCCGGGACGCGATTGAACTGCCCCAAGTCCTCCGTATCCCAGTGGATCGTGGGATACTTCCCCAGGTCCGGCTTGCGTTCTTTCCCAAAGGCGTCAACCGGAGAATAGACTTCCTTCAGTTCCCCGCGCGCGGCATCCTCTACGATGAGCGGCCAGGTTTCGTCGGCCTCGCCGATGGCCAGCGCGTCGGCGTGCTT
Source organism: uncultured Acidobacteriia bacterium (assembly GCA_903925975.1). Taxonomy (GTDB): domain Bacteria; phylum Acidobacteriota; class Terriglobia; order Bryobacterales; family Bryobacteraceae; genus BOG-224. The sequence goes on from CAIYHG010000181.1 coordinate 20,582, forward strand.
CGGGCCGCCTTCGGTTCCCAGCGCCTCTCCGGGGCATTCGGTGACGTGCGGTCCGCCCATGACTACGGGAATGCCGGCCGCGCGGAGGGCGTCGGCCACCCGGTAGGCCTTTGCGATCATGCGCGTCATGGCGCCGATGCCGACCAGATCGATGCGCTGGTCGCGGACGTACTGGACGATGTCGGCGTCGCTCATCGGCCGCGTGTTGCCGTCGATCAGCAGGACTTCGTGGCCGGGAGGGGTTAACGACTTCAGCAGAAACATCCACAGGTGAGGCATGAAGTTCTGCGTGACGCCGTTATCGGGGTTGTAGAGGAGAATGCGCATGCGATAACCACTCCAGCAGCCGCCAGGGCCGCCAATTGCCGGCAATTGCCCGATCAGGAAGACGTGAGTGGGGTCGCTCCGCCGGATTCAGTGTCGGTTGATCCATATTAACACCCATTCATTTCTGATGGATGGCGGGGGGGGGCGGCAGCATCGAAGCCCCGGGGGCCGGTTTGCGAAGGCCGCGGCGGGCAGGGCAGAGCCGGGCCGGGGGTTCAAGACAATCCGATGCGAAAGTGTTACGCTAAAACTGGACTAGATTAGGCCAATTAGGATTTTCAGACTCTAAACTCTTTTATCGCTCATGCGTTCTTAGGCGCTTACCTTTCCTCAATGTGTTGAGCAATTTGACAGTCAGCGGATTCAGGTGGTAAGTGTAGATTTTCCACGAGGATATTCAATGCCCGACGAGCAGAAGCCTGAGGGCTCGCCTGCGCCTTCCGAAGGCGGTGGGTCCGAAGCCCAGCAGGCCAAACCACCCGCGCCAGCGACTCCGAAGCCCGTCCCGCCGAAACCGGCGGCCCCGCCCGCTCCCAAGCCTCCAGCCGTAATGATGGCAACGCCTTGGACGGCTCCTTTGGCGGAGGATTTGAAAGCCCGGTTCGGGGATGCAATCAAGGATACTTCCACTTACGTGGGCCAGAACTTCGTGGTGACTACGCCCGAAGCCGCCATCCCGGTGATGGAATACCTCAAGGTGGAAGCGGATTTCGACTACCTGGTGGACGTGACGGCGGTGGACTGGCCGAAGCGGCCCGAGCGGTTCGATCTGGTATACATTCTTTACAGTTTCGCGCGGAACGAGCGCGTCCGCATTAAGACGTATATTAAGGATGGCGATAAGCCGAAGACAGCCGTGGGCGTCCACCTGACGGCCAACTGGCTGGAGCGCGAAGTCTTCGACATGTTCGGGATCGAGTTCGACGGCCATCCGGACCTGCGCCGGATCCTCATGCCCGACGAATGGGAAGGCCATCCGCTGCGGAAAGACTACTCCATCCTGAAACAGGATCAGCGCTGGGTTCGGGAGAACCTGGCGATTGAAAGCGGCCAGTAACGGGTATGCCGGACTCGACATTCTTAGACTCCACCGAACTCGTCCTCAACATGGGACCGCAGCACCCCTCCACGCACGGGGTGTTGCGCGTGATTCTGAAACTGGACGGCGAGAAAGTCCTGGGGACCGATTGCGTCCTCGGCTACCTGCACCGCGGCGTGGAGAAGATCGCGGAGAACCGCACGTACGCCCAGTTCAACCCCTATGTGGACCGGATGGATTACGTGGCGGCGATCTCGAACGGGCTGGGTTATTGCCTGGCGGTGGAAAAGCTGCTGAACGCGGAAGTGCCGGCTCGCGCCCAGGCCGTCCGCGTGATCCTCACCGAACTGAACCGCGTTGCGAGCCACCTGCTGTGGCTGGGAACGCACGCACTGGATATCGGCGCCATCACGCCTCTGTTCTACTGCATGCGCGAACGCGAAGCGGCGTTGACGATTTTCGAAAAATACTGCGGCGCCCGGCTCACCACCCACGCCTTCCGCATCGGCGGGCTGCAATACGAGACCTACGAAGGATTCGAGCAGGAGTGCAAGGACTTCTGCGACATGTTCCTGCCCAAGGTGGACGAGTATGAAGAGCTGCTGACCGCCAACCGCATCTGGATGGCGCGGCTTCAGGGCGTGGGCGTGCTGAGCGCGGAAGAGTGCAAGGAATACGGCGTGACGGGGCCGGTTCTTCGCGCCGCCGGCGAGAAATGGGACTTGCGGAAGGCGCAGCCCTATTCCGGATACGAGAAATACGATTTCGACATTCCCACCTGCCAGAACGGCGACACCTACGACCGATACATGATCCGCATGCAGGAAATGCGGCAGGCAGTGCGCATCATCCGCCAGGCGGTGGATGCGCTTCCCGCGGGGCCGATCATGGGCAAGGTCGGCAAGGTGATCAAGCCGCCGGTCGGCGAGGCCTACGTCTCTATTGAAGCGCCCAAGGGCGAACTGGGGTATTACATTGTGAGCGATGGCTCCACGCAGCCCTACCGCGTGCGCGTGCGGCCGCCGTCGTTCGTGAATTTGCAGGCGCTGGACCGGATGATTCGGGGCGGGTTGGTGGCGGACGTGGTAGCCATCATCGGCACGCTGGACATCGTCCTGGGAGAGGTGGACCGGTAGAGCGGCCGCCGGGCGGCGCTGCGAAGGGGACTATATGGGCAGCCTTCTGAGAAAGATTTTTCTGGTGGACCTGTTTCAAGGGTTGGGCGTCACGTTCCGGAACCAGAATCCCAAGTACATCTGCACGGAGCAGTATCCGGCGGAGCGGCCCAGGATTGCGGAGCGGTATCGTGGCGCGCCCCGGCTGAACCGTAACCCGGAAAACGGCGAGACGTTGTGCATTGCGTGCAACCTGTGCGCGCTGGCGTGCCCGGAAACCCTGATCGTGGTCACGAGTGAGCGCAACGAGCAGACCAAGCGCAAGGACCTTACGAACTTCACCTACGACACGTCCCGCTGCATGTTCTGCGGGCTTTGCGAAGACGCCTGCCCGGTGGACGCTTTGGAATTGACCCAGGATTTTGAAATGGCCTCGTATACGAGAGAAGGGCAGGTCTGGGACCGGCAAGCGCTGGAAGAAGGGCCCCGGCCGAAGCAATACAAATGCTGATCGATACGATTCTGTTCTACATTTTCGCCGTCCTTGTCCTGGGCGGCGGAATTCTGACCATCACCCGCCGCAGCGCAATTCACAGCGCCATTTCGCTGATCGTATCGTTGCTGGGCGTGGCCGGGCTGTACCTGCTGCAGCAGGCGGAGTTCCTGTTCGCGGTGCAGATCGTGCTTTACGTGGGCGGCATCATGGTGCTGTTCCTGTTCGTCATCATGCTGGTCAACCTGGACCAGGCGGCGCACGAGCGCCAGTTCAGCCGGGGCTGGACGGTGGCCCTGGCGGCGACGGCGGCCGTGGGCGCCGAGATCGGCTATTTCCTGTACCGCGGCAAGGACGCGTTCCAGATCGCTTCAAACGGCGGCCAGCAGGCGGTGCAAGCGCTGGGCAATACGGAAATGATCGCCGATAGCCTGTTCTCCGAATACCTGCTGCCGTTTGAAATCGCCTCGGTGCTGCTGTTGGTGGCCGTGGTGGGTTCGGTGATGATGGCGAAGAAGAGGGTCTGACAATGCATCCGATAACGACCATTCATTATCTGGTCCTGAGCGCCGCTCTGCTGCTGGTGGGGACCGTGGGCATTCTGACGAGGCGGAACATCGTCATTATTCTGATGTCGATCGAGCTGATCCTCAACGCCGTGAACATCAACCTGGTGGCGTTCTCCCATACGCTGCACAATATCAACGGGCAGGTGTTCGCGATCTTCGTGATCTGCGACGCGGTGGCCGAAGCGGCCGTGGGACTGGGCATTCTGATCGCGCTGTTCCGTAACCGGGAAACGGTGCAAGCGGACGAAATCGACTTGTTGAAGTGGTAGGAATACTGTGAACTTCCTCGACCAAATCTGGCTGATACCATTGTTTCCGCTCTTCGGGGCGGCGCTGATGCTGCTCTTGGGTAAGAAGTTGGACCCGCAGCCGGCGTCCGAAGTGGCGATTGCGCCGGGCGTAGAGCCGGTGGCGGACGAACATCACGGCGGAGCGCACGCCAGCCACGCGCAAGCCGGGCACGCGGACCACGGGCACGGAGGGCACGATGCCCACGGGCACGCGCACTCCCCGTTGAAGAAGCTGATCAATTTCATCTGCCCGGGGTTCGTGTTGCTCTCGTTCCTCTTTTCGGCGGGCGCGGTGTGGCAGCTCTCGCGGCTTCCGGTTGAGAGCCGCGTACACCAGGTAGTTCAGTTCACCTGGGTGGCCGGGCTGCCGTTCCACATGGCCAACGGAGCCATGGCGACCTTCTCGGCGGATTGGGGCTTCCTGCTTGACCCGCTCAGCTCGGTGATGATCCTGGTGGTGACCGGAATCGGCTTCCTGATTCACGTGTATTCCACCGGGTACATGGCCCACGATAACGGCTATTACCGCTTTTTCGGGTATCTGAACCTGTTCGTATTCTTCATGCTGATGCTGGTGCTGGCGAACAACTACATGCTTCTGTTCGTCGGTTGGGAAGGCGTCGGCTTGTGCAGCTACCTGCTGATCGGGTTCTACTTTCATAAGAAATCCGCCGGCGATGCCGGCAAGAAGGCGTTCATCGTCAACCGCGTGGGCGACGCCGGGTTCATTCTGGGCATGCTGCTCATGATGTCCGTGCTGGGGACGCTGCGGTTCACGGACGTGAATGCGATTCTGCACAGCGGCCAATTCCCGGTGGAAGTCGCTGGTTTCGGCGTGTTAAGCGCTATCTCGCTTTTGATGTTCTTTGGGGCCACGGGTAAGTCGGCCCAGGTCCCTCTGTATATCTGGCTGCCGGACGCGATGGAAGGCCCCACCCCGGTATCGGCCCTGATCCACGCGGCGACCATGGTGACCGCCGGAGTTTACATGGTGGCGCGCTCGGCGGCGCTGTTCCAGTTGACGCCGCACACTTCCGCCGTTGTGGCCACGGTGGGCGCGTTCACGGCCATCCTGGCGGCGACGATCGCGCTGGTGCAGAACGATATCAAGCGCGTGCTGGCGTATTCCACGGTCAGCCAGTTGGGCTACATGTTTCTGGCGGCGGGAGTGGGCGCGTACTGGGTGGCCGTGTTCCACCTGTTTACGCACGCGTTCTTCAAGGCCCTTCTCTTCCTTTGTTCCGGCTCTGTGATTCACGCCATGGGCGGGGAACAGGATATGCGGCGCATGGGGGCGCTGAAGAAGAAGATTCCGATTACGCACTGGACGATGTTCGTGGGGTCGGTGGCTATCGCCGGCATCCCCGGGCTTGCTGGGTTCTTCTCCAAGGATGAAATTCTGTGGCAGGCGTATAGCTCGCCCCTCGGTTCGAAGCTGTTGTGGTTTGTCGGCCTGGCAACGGCTGCGATGACCGCCTTCTACATGTGGCGGCTCATGAATATGACTTTCTACGGGAAGTCGCGCGTTGCGGCCGAGACTGAGAAGCACGTTCACGAATCGCCCGCGGCCATGACCGTGCCGCTGACGCTGCTGGCAATCGGCAGCGCGCTGGCTGGCTGGCTGGGCACTCCGAAACTGTGGAACCTGGGCGAGAGCTTCCGGGCGTTCGAGATCTGGCTGGAACCGGTGTTCGCTTCGGCGGCCGTCGGGGCCGCCCACGAAGGCGCCGAACACTCCACTGGCGTCGAATGGGGTTTGATGTGCCTTTCGGTGGCCATCGCGATCGCAGGCATCGCTCTGGCGCGGTATCTTTACTGCATCCGCGCCGAGATTCCAGACCGCATCGAAGCGCGCTTCAAGCCGCTGCACACCCTGCTTTACAACAAGTGGTACGTGGATGAGTTGTACGATTTTCTGTTCGTAAACGGCCTGTGCAAGGGCGGCGGCCTTCTTTTGGGTTCGTTCGACCGCAATGTGGTGGATGGCGGCGTGAACGGCGCCGGATGGCTCACGCGCTTCGCCTCTAAGGTTTCGATCTGGTGGGATACGTGGGTGGTGGACGGAACGGTGCGGTTCACCGCGTTTTCCGTGAAGCTGCTCTCTTACCCCGTGTGCATCCTGCAGACCGGCCGGGTGCAGGCGTACGCCTTCTTCGTGGTGGTCGGGGTATTGGCCTTTCTGGGCTATTACGTAGCGCGGTAACGATATGGACCAGCATTTACTCAGTATTGTTCTGTTTACGCCGCTGGCCGGACTTCTGGTCCTGCTGTTCTTGCCCTCCAAGAGCACGGGCCTCATTCGGATCTGGGCCAATGTAGCGGGCCTCACGGGGTTCCTGATTTCCCTGCCGCTGGTGATGCGCTTCCGCGCGGAACTGCCGGGCTATCAGTTCGAGGAGAAGGTGAGTTGGATTCCTTCCCTGGGCGTGAATTACCACGTCGGGATGGACGGCATCAGCCTGTTGCTGGTGATGCTGAGCACGCTGATGGGCTTCCTGGCGATCCTGTGCTCGTGGAGCGCCATTCAGGACCGCGTGAAGGAATACTACGCGATGTTCCTGTTGTTGCAGGTGGGAATGATCGGCGTCTTCATCTCGCTCGATTTCTTCCTGTTCTACGTCTTCTGGGAACTCGTGCTGGTGCCGATGTACTTCATCATCGGCGTGTGGGGCGGGCCGCGAAAGCTCTACGCCGCCATCAAGTTCTTCCTCTATACGCTGGCCGGGTCGGTACTGATGCTGTTGGGCATCCTGACCTTGTACTTCGCACACTTCCAGCAGTTCGGCTTCTACACCTTCGAGATTTCCGAGTTGATGCGGCTGAACCTGCCGCTGGCGACGCAGCAGTGGGTCTTCTGGGCGTTCTTCATCGGCTTCGCCATCAAGGTGCCGATGTTCCCCTTCCATACCTGGCTGCCGGACGCGCACGTGGAAGCTCCCACCGCGGGTTCGGTGATCCTGGCCGCGGTTCTCCTCAAGATGGGGACTTACGGCTTCCTGCGCTTCTCGCTGCCGCTGCTGCCCACGGCTTCGATGGACCGCACCATCGTCCAGATTCTGGCGGCGCTTTCGATTATCGGCATTTTGTACGGCGCGCTGGTCAGCCTGATGCAGCAGGACTGGAAGAAGCTGATCGCGTATTCCTCGGTGAGCCATTTGGGGTTCTGCACGCTGGGCATCTTCGCGATGAATCCGAACGGAATCGCCGGGAGCGTGCTCCAGCAGGTCAATCACGGCATTTCGACCGGCATGCTCTTCCTTGTGATCGGCGTGATCTATGAACGCCGCCACACGCGCGAGATCGCCGAATACGGGGGCCTCGCGCACGTGATGCCGAAATTCGCCATCATCTTCGCGTTCGCCATGTTGAGCTCGGCGGGGCTGCCGCTGCTCAACGGGTTTGTGGGCGAGTTTACGATCATGCAGGGCGCCTTCGAGGCTAACTGGATATGGGCCGCTTGCGCGGTTCCCGGCGTGATTCTGGGCGCGGCCTATTTGCTGTGGCTATACCAACGGACCATGCTGGGGCAGGTGACTAACGGAAAGAATCTGGTCATTCCCGACATGAACCTCCGCGAGATCGCCGTCTTCGTTCCGCTGATTGCGGCTTCGATTTGGATCGGCGTGTACCCGAAGCCCTTCTTCGATATTTTGAGACAACCCGTGAACCAGATTGTGCAGCGCGTCAGGCCCGAGTACTTCGCGGCGCGGGCGCAGGCTCCGCCGCCCGAGGCCGCGGTGGAACACGCGCCGGCTCACACGGGAGGGGCGGAATGAGTTTCAGTCAGTTCTATACGTCGATGGATCACTTCTCCATCGTTCCGGCGGTGATGCTGGCGCTGTTCGGGTGCGCCGTTCTGCTATTCGACTTCATCATTTTCCCGGACCCGCGCCAGCGGAAGTGGCTGCTGATTTTCGTGGGGCTGGCCGAGGGGTTCACCGGCTTCGGGCTCTACCGGCAGCAGGCGTGGCTGGCTGTGAACCGCGCGCCGCAAATCATCGGATTCGGCGGATCGGTCCTGGTGGATGGGTTTGCCATCTACTTCAACTGGATCTTCCTGATCGCGGCCATGCTGGTGGCCATCGTTTCCTATAAGTACCTGGAGATTTCCGGCGAGCATCATGGCGAGTATTACAGCCTGATTCTGTTCGCGCAGACGGGCATGTATTTTCTGGCGACGGGCTCCGACCTGGTGACGCTCTTTATCGGCCTCGAACTGATGGCGCTGAGCTTCTACGTGATGGTGGGCTTCCTGCGCGGGGACAAACGCTCGAACGAAGCCGCGCTCAAGTATTTGCTGCTGGGGGCGTTTTCCTCGGGGTTCCTGGCTTACGGCTTCTCGGTGCTGTACGGCATTGCCGGGTCTACCAAACTGGCCGACATCCGCGTGGCGATTGAGGCCCGGCCGGCGTGGGACCCACTGGTCTTCCTGGCTATGGCGACGACGTCGGTGGGGCTGCTGTTCAAGATTTCGGCCGTGCCGTTCCATATGTGGGCTCCGGATGCGTATGAAGGAGCGCCGACCACGGTTACGGCTTATCTCTCGGTAGCTTCGAAAGCGGCGTCGATCATCTTCCTGGTGCGCATGTTCATGGGGCCGCTGGCGCCGGTCCGGGTCACCTGGGAGCCGATTCTCGCCGTGGTTGCGGTGCTGTCGCTTACGGTCGGCAACTTGGCCGCGGTGAACCAGACCAACATCAAGAGGCTGCTGGCTTACAGCTCGATTTCCCACGCGGGCTACATGCTGCTGGGCCTGGTGGCGGGCAATCAAACCGGCATCAACGGAATTGCGGTTTACATGGCCGTGTATGCCTTCATGACGCTGGGCGCCTTCATGGTGGTGGTGGCGCTGCGCAGGCAGAACATCATCGGCGACGAGCTGGACGACATCAACGGCCTGATGCACAAGAGCCCCTGCTACGCGGTGCTGATGCTGATCTTCATGCTCTCGCTGGCCGGCATCCCGCCCACGGCGGGCTTCCTGGGGAAGTATTACATCTTCCTTGCCTTGATCCAGACCGGGCATTACACGCTGGCGGTGATCGGCACGCTATACGCGGCCGTGGCGTTGTACTACTACTTCAAGATCGTGCGCAACATGTTCATCCGCGAGGAAACGGAGATGGCGCCGTTGGCCTCGTCGATGGGGCTGCGCGTGGCCGTGAGCATAGCGGGCGCGGCGACTTTGATCATAGGCATCTTCCCCGAGCCGCTGCTCCGGCTGGCTCAGAATTCGATTTTGCGTTAGGGACAATATGGACGCGATCATTTCACATCCTCTCTTCGCTCCCCTCGTGCTAACGCTGGTGATCATAGGCGGCGTTCCTCTGGTGGCCGGCTACTTGACCCTGGTGGAGCGGAAGGTTCTGGCCGATTTTCAGACCCGGCTGGGGCCGATGCGCGTGGGGCCGCACGGCTTGCTTCAGCCGATCGCCGACGCGCTCAAGCTGCTGCTCAAGGAAGACATTATCCCCAGCGGAGCCGATAAGGCCATCTTCTGGTTCGCCCCCTGCGTTTCCACAATCACGGCGCTGACGGCGTTTACGGTTCTCCCCTTCGCCGCCAAGATTTATGTGGCGGACGTGAACGTGGGCCTGCTGGTGGTTTCGTCCGTGTCGGCGGTGGGCATCCTCGGAATTATTCTGGGCGGCTGGGCCTCGAACAGCCACTACGCGTTGCTCGGCGCGCTGCGCAGCGCGGCGCAGTTGGTGAGCTACGAAGTGGCTCTTTCGTTCGCGCTGCTTTCGGGCGTTATGGCGGCGGGCACGCTGAGCATGCAGGGCATCGTGAAATCGCAGCTCGACCAGGGAGTCTGGGGCGTTTTCGCCAACTACGGATTCATGATCGTGCCCTTCGCCGTGTACATCATTGCGGCCACGGCGGAAACCAACCGCGCCCCGTTCGATCTGCCTGAGGCGGAATCGGAGCTGGTGGCCGGGTTCCACACCGAGTACAGCGGATTCCGCTTCGCGCTCTTCTTTCTGGCGGAGTATTGCAATGTGCTGGTGGTCTGTTCCGTGGCCGCCACTCTGTTCCTGGGCGGCTGGCTGAGGCCGTTTGCCAGCGTGCGCTGGCTCGAAATACCGCTCAATTACGGATTTCCGTTCCTGCTGTTCGCCGGCTCGGGCGCTATGACGTTGCCGTTGATCAAGAAACTGAAGGAGCCGCTGCAGCAGAAAGTGCTGGCGCTGGTGGCCGTGGGGCTCATTTTCATAGGAGCGTCGTTCCTGGTTCCAGTGGTGAACGGCGCCGTGATCGGCTTGTTCTGGTTCTTCCTGAAAGTGGGAGCGCTGATCTACATGATGGTCTGGTTCCGCGGCACGTTCCCTCGCTTCCGCTACGACCAGCTCATGAATATCGGCTGGAAGATCGCCATACCCGTGGGCATGGGCGCAATCCTGGTCAACGCATTGATCGGGGTGGCGAAGGGCTGATCGAGACGGGGCGGGATGCCTGCCCCGGCGGCTGACCCGCGGCGCCCCGGCCGTCACCTCGCGGGCAGAGCCCCGAGCCGTCTGTAAACCGAAGTGACCAATTTCGGTTTACCAACGAAAACATTCATTCCCTGGAGCTTTCCGGTAGCATGGGCAGGAATGCGCCAATGTGACGGCGAACGCGGCCAAGCAGCGGTCTTCATTACGCTTTCTCTGACGGTAGTGCTTGGTTTGGCCGGGCTGGCTGCCGAGCTAGGCTGGGCGTACTACCGAAAAGAAGTGTGCAAAGCCGCCGCGCAATCCGCGGCCATGGCCGGAGTTAAGATTGCCAAGGACGCGGCGAATTATGTCTGTAACTTAGGCGTGCCATGCCAGGAATCCACGGCGTGTCCGGCCACTCTCAGCAACCCTGCCCAACCGGTTCAGGCGGCGTGCCTTTATGCCCGGCAAAACGGGTTCACCAACGATCCGGTGAACCATACGCAGAGCGTTCGGGTAGCGGCGAATAACAGCACGCCCCCCGTGCCTGGATTCACCGCAACGTACTGGATGAGCGTGACGGTATCCGAACAACTGGGGCGCACCTTCTCGTCTCTTTTCGGTGGCCGTTTCTTCAACGTGAGCGCCCGTTCCACCGCGGCGTACGTCATGCCCAGCGCCGGAGGCTGCATCTACACGTTGAGCCCCACCGATACCGCCGTCACCAATACCGGAAACCCTTTGATCCAAACGGGCTGCGGCATGTACGTAAACTCCAACAGCCCTTCGGCGATCAGCTTGAACGGCGGGGCGAGGATTGTGGGGACGCACAATGCGGACGTAAAGATAGTGGGGGGCTGGACCCAGACCGGAGGTTCGACCATTACCCCGGCTCCCACGCTCGGTGTTCCAACCGTCGTCGACCCGTTCGCGGCCATGGCGCCTCCCGCGGTTGGGGCGTGCACTTCGAATGCGGTCACGCTGGGCAACCACCAGACGGCGACCATTGATCCTGGAGTCATCTGCGGGGGAATCTCAGTGAGCAGTCAGGCCGCTTTGACCCTCCGGCCCGGGGTGTATGTTGTCAAAGGCGGATTCAGCGCGAGCAGTCAGGCCACCATCACGGGCAGCGGAGTAACAATATACATGCTTGATGGAGCACTGAGTCTGGCCGGGAGCGGGACGCTGACCCTTACGGCGCCGACCTCGGGGGATTGGCAGGGAATCCTGCTTTTCCAAGCCCGGTCGAACACCAATGCCGCCACTCTCTCGGGCAACACCTCCGCGAATCTGGAGGGGGTAGTCTACATGCCGAACGCCACATTGAGCCTCACGGGCGGGGGAGCCTCGGCCGGGATTGCCGCCACGATCGTGACCAGCAAACTCGTTCTGACGGGCAACACGTACATAGCGCATTCGGTTACGACGAAGTACACCTCGGGCACGGCTGGGGCGTACATCGTAGAGTGAACGGCCCCTGCCTTTGCGTTTCCTCATAAACCCTTGTAACCTGAACATTTGCTGGCACGCCTCTGATTTCGATGGAGAGATTTCAGGATGCCGGCGCCTCTAACGCCACATGCTGGTAGAATTCGATCTCATTAGACGCGCGCAAGCTGGTGATAATGCGGCGTTTAATGACATAGTTCTGGCCTACCGCAAACGCGTCATGGGTACCGTCGCCCGGATGATCTCCCGGCCGGAGGACGTCGAGGATGTAGCGCAGGAAGTTTTTCTGCGATTATATTTTTCCCTCGATCAGCTCCGGACGGCGGAGGTTTTTGAGCCTTGGTTGCATCGCCTGACCGTCAACGCGGCGTACGATTACTTGCGGAAGCAGCGGCGGCGGCAGGAATTTCGAATGTCGGACCTTTCCGAGCAGCAGGTGGTCCTCGCCGATGCTTTGGCGAGCGGAAAGGTGGATTTGGACGAGCGGCGGCAGGAAAAGGTTCGAGAAACCGTGGATGCCTTGCTGGGAGCGGTTTCGGAGGCCGATAGAATCCTCCTTGTTCTCAAGGAGGTTCAGGGCCTCTCGCTCAAGGAGCTTGAAAAAGTTTATCGGGTCAACGAAAATGCTCTTAAGGTCCGATTATTCCGAGCCCGGCAACGGGTGATCAAGGCCTTTGGAGAACGAGACGGCAGCGCGCCGGCCAATACCGGCGATTAGAGGCTATATGGAAGCAAAGCACGGACGCGAGGAGAGGACGCTCGATGCACTGTTTGCGGCGTACCGGGATTGTCCCACGCCGGAACCCAGTGTGAACTTCATGCCGGAGTTGTGGCAGAAGATCGAGTCGCGCCAACGGTTCACCTTCTCATTCCGACGCATGGCGGGGGCTTTTGTCACGGCTGCCCTGGCGCTTTCCGTGGCCTTGGGCGTCTACATGTCGATTCCCCACGCCAACCCGTACTACTCGGAAACCTATGTGGATGCCCTGGCTGAAGCGAACAGTCTGGACCTCCCGGATATCGTCGCCCCGGTGTTCACGGATCAGGCCGATCCGTCCCGGTGACCTTGATGCTGAAATCAAAAACTTCGGCTGCGCTATCGTTGGTGTTGGTGTTTGTGAGCGGAGGCTTGCTCGGGGTGCTCTCGCACCGCGCCTACACCCTCCGCACCGCGGAAGCCAATCTGGCAGCCGCCCCCAAGCGGCCCGACCCCTCCGAGTGGCGTAAGCGGAACCTGGCCGACATGCAGCAGAAGCTCAAGCTCGATGCGCAGCAAACCGGGGAAATGACCAAGATTTTCGATCAGGCGGAGCAGGAATTCGGCCAGATCCGGTCCAAATGGAATACGGAAAATCAGGCCATCCAGCAGGAGTTGGTCCAGAAGATGGAGCGCGTGCTCCGTCCCGACCAGCAGCAGCTATACCAGCAGTACCGGCAGGCCAGGGATGCCGAGCGGAAGCGCCGCAAGATCGACGGACCGCCGCCTCCTCCCCCGCCGGATAAGCAGTAACCGGGCACGCAAAAAAGAAGGCGGGCTTACGCCCGCCATCTCCGCATATTTTCCCACCTGCCGAAAGCCAGCCAAACCTTGAAGAACTACTGACTAGGCTGCGCTTGAGCTTTCTTGGCGGCGCGCGATACGGCGTACTTTCTCTCGAACTTATCCACGCGTCCGGCTGTGTCAATCAGCTTCTGCCGGCCCGTGAAGAACGGGTGGCACGAGGAGCAGATTTCAACGCGGATGTCGCCCTTATGTGTGGAGCGCGTCTTGAACGTGTGACCGCAGGCGCAGACCACATTGAGCTCATTGTAAACGGGGTGAATACCAGCTTTCATTTTGGTGCAGGGAATCCTTTCGAAACTAGCAGTATAGCAAAACACGAACCCCCGTGGCCCGTTTCCGGTCCACGGGGGCTTGTAGCCTAGAAGTAAACCTGAGGCTGTAGCTGACGCAAGAGGCAGCCGGTCCACAGGAACCTGATTCCGATACTGGACGGAATCGCTACGTTAGAGGCACGACTTCAACAGTCGGCCACCTCTCGCGGTCTTTTATTACTATCCATTTTGCTGGACCACCTCCTTTTCCAGTTGTAGCCTTCATGCTCTCACGGCCTCGCGGAAGTTGTCAAACTACAATGGGAGGAATTGGGAGGGGGTCCAATAGGTGGGTTCGCAGGCGGCTCTACAGCGTCTTCGCGGCGAAGCGGCTCATCGCCAGACCGTCCATCAGGTTGAAGGGGAACTCGCCGGTGGTGTAATGGGCGCACGGCAGCCGGAAGACTTCGTGGGGCAGGTTCAGAGCCCGGTAGCCTTCGATCAATTGCTTCGAGTAAACCGGCAGAAAGCTGGTATCGTGCCGCGCCCAAACCAGCAGTGAGCGCAGATTTCTTCCCTGGAGCCGATTGAGAAACGATGCCGGGCTGATCACGGACCAATACCGGCGCAGGTCGTCCTGATTCACGCCTTGCTCAAGCCCCTGCCGAACGTGCTGGGTGGAAAGCCCGGTCCAAACGACGTCGGAAAAATACATCGAGACGTGGTTGAATATGGCGGAACGCACGCGCGCGTCGTGAGCGGTGGCGATGAATGCCACGCACGATCCGAGGCTGGTGCCCAGGATTCCCAAGCGGCGGTAGCCGCGCGACTCAAGCCAATCGAGGCAGGCGCGGGTATCGACCACCGACTGGCGGCAGGCGTGAATAGTGCGGCCGATGTTACTGGAGACGTGGTAATCAGCGCGGCCGAGCTGGGGGGGCATGCGCTCGGCATGATAGGCGAGCGTCAGGCGTAACACGCTGATTCCGAACCGGTTGAGCAGCTTGGCGAGACCGACGTGGCCATCCGCGTCGGAATTCCATTGAGGCAGAACGACCAGCGCGCGTCCCTGGTCGCGCGGGGCGGGGAACCAGAGCGCGTGCACCTCATCGTTGAGAGCGATTCCGGAGGGGGCGGGGCTGGGGAAGGTGAGCCGGCCGTTCCGGAACGCGTAATCGGTGACGGGCGGGTAGGCGTAGAATGCCTCGGAATCAGCCAACGCGGACTTGAGGAAACCGCCTACGGGGCCGGATGGGTCGACGGGGAGGGGCTGCGGAAGCGGAGGCATACCCAGGAGTTCGAGCCACTCGGAACCCCATTCAAAGGGCCGGGTCAGACGGCCGGTGTCCCGCGATGCTAGATTTCGCTCCCAGCGGTCGATCCACCGGGCGTAGAGTCCCCTCATTCAGGAAACTCTGAGTATAACGAAAAAGAGCCCTGCGCCGGCAGATGGAGCCGGCGCAGGGCCGCGTATCGCCCAGGAGAGGCAACGCACCAAAGTAAGATCCCTCTAGCTAGACCGATTCTGGCTGTGCAAGCGGATGGCCGTACGCAAGTTGTTGAATATCAGTCGCAAACCGGGCGACTCTTCAAGAAACCGTAGGCTAAGCTCCGTTTCCCCATAGCTACTCAGGCAGGCGGTGCGGGCTACAATGGATCTGTGCAATTTCGGCCATCCAGTCAGGCGCCGGCCACGGGGGCAGACCTGGGCGGGAGCCACGCCCTGGCCGGTATTTGCCTCTCCGGTTTTTGCCTGTCCGGCTTTCTGCTGGCACTGACGGGGGCCATACTGCCCGCTTGGGGCTACCATCGCGACCCGCCCGAATTCGGCTTGGTCGGCGCCTTTTTCCTTTGCCTGGCGGTGGGCCTGGCCGGTTCGGTGGCGCCCGGAAGGCGGATTCTGGAGCGCCGGGGCCTGCGTTCCCTGTTGGTGTTTGCCTGCGGCCTGGCCTGCGCCAGCTTGGTATTCCTCGCTTTCGTATCGCCGCCGGTTTCGGCCTGGTGGCGCGCCTTCGGGCTCATGGCCCTGGGCTTTGCGGCGGGGTTGCTGAACATGGCGCTCTTCCATGCTTTCAAGGGCGGCTTTGAAGAGGATGCCGCCGGCCTCATAACCAGGGGCGGAGCCTGGTTCGGTGGGGGGTGCCTTGCGGCCACCCTGATCGCGGGCGGCGCGGCTGACGCATCGGGCCCATATCACGCTTCGAGCGCACTTGCAGTGATGGCGCTGGCGCCCGCCGGCTTCCTTTGGCGGTACGTTAGCCGGCCCATCCCGGAGACCCGCCTGTCTCACGGCGAGCCAAAGCTGCGGCAGGTAGTGGAGGATTTCCGCAGTCCGGCGGCGATTCTTTTCGCGCTCCTGTTGTTCTTTCAATTCGGAAACGAGTGGTCCATCGCCGGATGGCTGCCGGTGTTTCTGATCCGCCGCCTGGGCCTCAGCCCCAGAACCGCCGTCCTGACGCTGGCGCTGTACTGGTTCTTTCTGCTGGCAGGGCGGTTGCTCGCGGTAGCGATTCTGCCGCGCGTGCGCCATGGGCGGCTGTTACTGGGCAGTGCGGGTTCAGCCCTGTTCGGCTGTCTGATCCTGTTTTCCACCGAGAACGCGTTTGGCGCCGCTTCGGCGGTGTTCTTCGTCGGCGCCGGCTACGCCAGCGTTTATCCCCTGGTGGCGGAGGCAATCGGCCGGCGTTTTCCGTATTACCACCCCGGCTTCTTTAACGGCATCTTTTCGCTGGCCTTGCTCGGAGGCCTGCTGGCGCCGGCCTCGCTGGGTTGGGCTGCCGCCTACCTGGGCGCGGGGGTGGTGGTGGGGATTCCGCTCATCGGAACCTTCATCGTCGTACTTCTGATAGCGGCCATCCGCCTGGAGGCCAAGGTCACCGGGAAATGAAGCGGCGACTCGCGCTACCGGTCGTATTGTGGTTGCTGCCGGCAGTGGCCGCCGCAGCCGCCGATCTTTCCGTGCCCCAAGAGATCGAGCGCCTGCTGGGGACAACTACCGCGAGCCGGAACGCCTTCTGGGGCATACAAATCGTGGAGTTGAGCACCGGCCGCGCGATTTACAGCCTGAACGCGCAGAAGCTGTTTGTGCCCGCTTCTAACGCCAAGTTGTTCACCTTGGCGCTGGCGCTTTCGCGGTTGGGGCCGGACTTCCGTTTCGAGACGCGAGTGACTGCGGAGCAGCCTCCGGACGCAAACGGGCGGATCGCCGGCGCCGTGCGGCTGGTGGGAGGCGGCGACCCGAACCTCTCGGGCAGGGAACTGCCGTACCGCATGGGCGCGGCCAAGGGCGTGGCGCTCGCGGCAATCCAGGATCTGGCGAATCAGATTGCAGCCGCGGGAGTGAAGCGAATCGAAGGCGGCATCATCGGCGACGATTCCTGGTACGTCTGGCAGCCCTATCCCGAAGGGTGGGCGGTTGACGATCCCTTGAACGACTACGGCGCGCCGGTGTCGGCTCTCTCGGTAAATGACAATACCCTCGCGCTCGCGATCCGGCCCGGCGCCAAAGCGGGCGATCTGGCGGCTGTAAGCTTCGACCCTCCGGTGGAGTTCTATCGCGTGGACAACCGGCTGCGCACGAGGCCAGCCGGCGCGGAGCGTGACATCCATATCGAACGCGACCCCGGCGAGCGGCAGATCCGCGTAAGGGGGACGATCCCCTTGCGGGACCGTGGGGAAACGGAACTGCTGGCCGTGGAGGACCCCGCGCTCTTCGCCGCCTGGGCGCTGCGCGAGGCACTGGAGGAAAAGGGCGTCGCCGTCAGCGGAGGCCTTTCGGCGCGGCATCTGTACGCAGGCGAGGCCGTTCGCGGCAGCGGGCCGTTGACCGCCGAGGGAGTGCAGCTTGCGCGCAGGGAATCGGCGCCCCTGGCGCAAGATCTTCAGGTGACCGCCAAGATCAGCCAGAATCTGCACGCGGAAATGGCGCTACGGGCCGTGGGACGCGCCCGCACGGGCGTAGGCAGCTTGGAAGCGGGCTTGGCCGAAATGAAGACCTTCCTCGGCGAGTTGGGGATTGACTCCGGCTCCTACGATCTTCGCGATGGCTCGGGGCTAAGCCGGTTGAACCTGGTTTCGCCCGTGGCGCTGATTCAGGTGCTCCAAGCGATGTATGGCTCCCCGCTGCGCGAGCAGTGGGTTTCGCTGCTGCCGGTGGGCGGCACGGACGGCACGCTTGGCGAGCGGTTTGCCGGCGCCGCGGGGCCGAAGATCGTGGCGAAGACGGGACCGATGTCCCACGTGAGCGCGCTATCCGGGTACGCCCAACGGAGCGATGGGGAATGGCTGGCGTTTTCGATCCTGGTCAACAACTACGCCGGGCCCGCGTCTGATGTGCGCGGCATCATGGACCGCATTTGCGTCTTGCTGGTGGAGTAGCGCCGACTTTGCTCCACGGCAGAGCCACTAATGCGGCCGCGCCCTTCGAACACGGCGCGGCCATTGGAGCGTTGGTGAAGATCTCGACCGCTTGCCGCCCGTTCCTCAGTTGAACAGGCTCCGCCCCGCTACTTCGACCACGGGGGAACCACTCCGTTGGTCCGCGCATAGGCGATGGACTGGCCGAGGTGCTCGTGCTGGTCCGAAAAGAGGAACGTGACGGCCCCCTGTTTGGTCATATCCATGCCGAACATCTTCACTGGTATTTTCAGGTCGCTATCGGAGAGCCCCGAGATCGCCTTCTGCAGGCTCGCGTAGGATGTGCGCAGGGCTTCCTGCATCTGCGCGGGTTCCGTGATCGTCGCAGCCTTGGAGGCGGCCTGACCCGAAAGCAATCCAGCCAGCATGCCGTTTTCGCTGACGATCAGGTTAAATACCTCGGCGACGGAACGCACGCCTTGGCCGGGACGCCAGTCGTACTTTCCGGCCATGACGCGCGCAAGCCCGACGAACTTATCGGAGAGCGTCCCGGCATCCTTGGCGAGAGCCGCTTGCGTTCCTGCCTGCGGCGCCGCCGGCTGGGCTTGCAGTTGCGAAGTAATGAGAGCGGCGGCGATGGTGAGCGCGCACGCTGCGTATCGAATCGTGATTTTATTCATAATGAATTCCTGTTCTATTTAGCCTGTTGCAGGCGTAATGTTGTGCTCAAGCCTTTTGGCGCCAGAACTACGCGAATGCCGACGGCCTCGTGCCCATCGGCCCCCACTTTGCCAAGACGCTTCCGTGCACCTTCTTTAGACGACGGCTCCGGATGGACTGTGAACACGCAGCTGAGGAATCCGCAGGCTGTGTGCTTCACGCGATCGGCCCCATGAACAGCCCCGCGCCGATTTTGGCTGCTTCCGATCCGGCGACTGGATGCAAGTAGCTCCGCTTCGTCTGGTCCCGCTCGATCACTACCGGTTGGTCGGTGACCTTCGTTCCTGCCAATTCGAGGAACGACGAGTCGATGTCCGCGTATTCGAGTCTGGCTCCCGTGCCGGAACCCGTGAGCCTCCGGTTATTGGCGAAATAGCTGTTCACCACCTTGTAATGCGTGAGTTCCTGGGGCGCAGCGGGCGAAGCGCCGCCCTGTTGCCCCCCGCGGCCGCCGGCGTCGGCCAGCGCCGAAGCGCCGCCCTGGTAGGTCCAGACGTAGTTGCAGTTCGCGATGACGTTGTTTCGATAGTCGAAATCGGGCTTGATGCCCGCCGTCCAAACGCCGCTCCCGTATACGCCATCACAGAAGCAGTTTCTCATTGCATGGCCGCCGCTGCCGCCGGTCCAGTACACCACTGAGATCTTCTGGCCGCGGAAGATGCAGTGATGCACGTTCACGCCATTTCCGTTGGCGATGATCGACACGTGGTTGGGGTTGGTTAAATCGTCGCCGAGGAATACGCACTGCGCGATCTCCAAGTCCTCCAGATCCCGGCGAAGCCGGCTGATGCCATACAGGCGTTGGATCACCCCGGGCTTCGGCGTCTCTACGACGGGATATCCCAGAAACTTCAGACCCTGTATGGTTACGTGGCTCGTCTCGATCATCATGCCGTCCGCGGCGCCGCCTAAAGGATCGGGCCGGCCGTTCCATGTCTTGGGAAGGGGCATGGTGTGGATCAGCGTCGGCATGCGGCCGGTATGCCACTCGGAGTCGTCCGGAAGCACCTCGGCCCGGATGGTCAATCGTTCCGTCCTGGAGAAGGCGCGGCGTTCCGGCTTGAGCAACGTCGTCTCACCTACTGCATAGATTCCTTCAGAGAGGATGATTGTCATCGGCCCGGAAGCGGCGCTCTGATTCACACGCCGCGCCGCCTCGGCAAGCGTGCGCAACGGGCTGGCCTTGGCGCCGGAATTCGTGTCCGAGCCCGTTGCCGGATTCAGGCAGAGCGTGTTTCCTTCGGCCGCACTGGTCCTGGCGCCAGTCTCCTGCGCCGGGAGCTGTCCGTGGGCCAGCACGGAGGCCGCTGCTGCCTTGAAAGTCGCTCTCATCAACTGGCGTCTATTCATCGGCTCAATCTCTTTCCTGGCGCTGGTTCCATCTCTTTGGACGAGCGGGGAGTGCGTACTGTGAACCCCAATCGGTGAAAGTGCGCCTGCGCAGAAACAGCCTGGAGATATTCTTCAGCCTGCCCCCCACCGGACAGCCGAAAACGCCCGCGGAACGTGAGCCGCTCTTATCCCACAAGCGGATCGCGGCCGGCATCCAGCGTATCAATCAGGCGCCGGGCGAAATCGACTGAAGAAGCGCGTGGATGACTGGAACGATGAACTTCAAGCGCCCATCGCGCTTGCTCGACCTGCCTGACTACTGCCCGTGTTTCGCGAAAAGATGACCCCGTAGCAGCGAAATCGTAGCAGTCAACGCGGACTTTGCCGGCCCGCAACGCCGCAGGCAGTAGCCGGTTGCACGAGCATGGCGCCGTATCCGAGGCAAGGCCGCAGTAGCTTCGGGTGAACGTCAAGATAGCCGTGCGCGCCTGCTGGAGACGTTTTCGGAATAGACTTGGCGAGATGTCCAGAGCCTCGGCGGCCTCCGGGCCCGGCAATTCCAGGATCTCGCCGAGCACGTACGCCAGCCGGTGCGGCCGGTCCAGGCATTGGAGCATGGCAAGCGTGCACCCTACCTTCACCTCTTCAATCAGGAGGGAATGCTCTGTCTCAGCCGGCGCCTCAGGACCCAGCCCTTGGGTCAGGTCTTCGGCGAAGCGCTCAAAGCTCAAGTGCAGGCGCTCCACCGCGCTCTTCTTCACATCGAGGACATAGTTCACGGCGACGCGGTACGCCCATGTTTTCAGTTTGCTGCGAAAATCGAACTGCGAGAGATGCGTTACGATGCGGACCAGAATCTCCTGTGTTGCATCCTCCGCATCCTCCCGATTGCATAACATGCGTAAGGCAAGGCCATAGATATCGCCCTGGATCGCCCGGACGAGATTCTCAAGAGCTGCGCGATCTCCATCGATCGCGAGTCTGACCTCATCTTCGAGCACTATCGCATTTGACTCAGCCTGCTCGCCGCTCATATGGCTCCGCCCCTGCGTTCGGCCTCAGAACCAGCATAGCGCGGAGGCGCCGCAGGACCTGGACACCCTGCACGGACCTCTCACCAGCGGATCTCAATGGCTTAGCCCACTGGACGTTTGGTGGCTGGCGGCGAGACGCAATGAGAAAGCCGCGACCGGCCAGCGGGATCTCAAAAACACACGGGTGCTGCGGGAGCTACCGCGTTCCCGTGGCGTCCCGCGCTTTACTGCGGCTGAAACTTGAAATCCGAAATCCCGATCTCGTCGTTGCCCTGAATCAGAAAGCCGAACTTGCCTTGAGTGAAATTGCGCCCCGGCTCCGCGAAGGAATCGAGCACCCTCCACTCGTTGCCCACGCGCACCTTCTGCACCAGGCGCTCCGGCGTCACGTCGATCTCAATCGGGAATTCTTTTTGATTCCCGAAATTCTGCGCCGCCTTCACCCGCTCGTACCGCTCGCCCTTCGCGATCACTCCGGCCCAGAAGCTCTTTGAATCCATCTCTGAGAGCAGGTAGTTCTTGGCGTCGAGATATTGCACGAACCAGCGGATCTTGCCCGAGCGGAACAGTCCGCCGCCGCTGAGCAGTTTCACCGTGAACGTAAACACGCCCTTGGGCGGCAGCTTGTAGGTGACGGACCCGCCGCCTTTGCGCGTCCATGTGTCGCCGACCTGCTTCCAGGCGGCCGCGTCGTCGAACTCCGAGATGCTGTGCGCCGCGGGCGGCGGCGCCGGCGCGCGCGGTTGCTCGCGAAGCGTGATGCTCAGGTCGCGGTCTTCGCCGGCGGCCACTTGCACAGTCGCCGTGGAATCGATGAAACCCGGGGCGCTCGCCGAAAACGTATAGCTCCCGGCCAACAGTTCGATCTGCCCTCCGCGAACTTCGTGCCCTTCCGTCTCATTGCCGCGCCGGTAAGTGACCGTCGCCGAGGCCGGGTTGCGCGCGAGCCGGACCACGCCCAGGGCCGGCGCAAGCTGAACTTCGGCTCCTTCCAGAATCACCGGCTGGTTCGCATGGAACCAACGGTCCCATTGCTTGGGCAAGAAGTTCTCCCGCCGCAGTTCCACGGCGTGGTCGCCCGGTTGAATGCCGGCCAGGCCGAACGAGCCATCCGGCCCTGTCTCGCCAACCGCTTTCTCGTTAATGAAAACCTGCGCCCCTGGCGTTGCGCCGCGGATGTCGAGCGAACTGAATTGCGGCTGCGGCGTCAGTTCGAACTTCACGCGCACCTCGGCGCCCTTCTTCACTTCCACGGTCTGCGGGGCCGTCTCTTCAAAGCCGCTCTTGGCTACCTGCACCGTCACTGGCCCGAGGGTCTGTATGCGCAATTGGCCGCGCTTCGTGCGAGTCTTGTACTCCTGGCCGTTCAGGTATACGCGCACATCGTCCTGGCCGGTGGCCACGATCAGCGTGCCCGCATTGACGTCCGTCTTCAGGAATGCCGTCAGCGTGGGGGATGGCCCGAAGCTTTCGCTCATGTTCCGCTGATCCTTGCCTTCGCCGACAACGATTTCGTTGACGCCCTGCTGAAAACTAGTGATGTCCGTTCCCTCCGGACCGGCGTCCGCTTGCGCCTGGCCGTTCACCGCGAGCTTCCAGGGGCCGGCGTTGGTGACGATGCGCGCCTGTTTTCCGAAACTGGCCACCAGCACCGCGATCATGTTCCGCGCGCTAATGGGCCCGGTCACGGCCGGCGTCCCCGTCTCCGCGATTTCGAACGCGAAGGAGGCGTCCACGTTCGGCCCCGTGACCTTCACCGTGTGGGGTCCAGGAATCGCTTTGTCAATTACCAACTGCCCGTCCTGCAGATCCGCAGGCGGCTGGCCGTCGATCGCGACCTTGCCTTGGGCCAGATCCGTCAGCAGGCGAATGGATGGCGGCGGCGCCTGAACCACGGGCGCCGGCGGGCGCTTGTTGGCCTCCTCGCGCGCCCTTTGCTGGGTGACGTAATAGTTCCCTAAGACCCCGGCCGCGATGATCAAGGCGCCGGCCAACGCAATCAGCGCCGCGCGCTTCCAGGCGCGCCGTGCCGGCTTCGGAGCCGAGACCTCAGGCAGTGCGGCTTGTTTGGGCTTTTCGGCGGGCGCGGCCTGCGCCGGTTTCGGCGCAACGGGAGGCGGTGGAGCGTACCCTGTCTGGTGCTTGAGTAGCGTGCCGCGCGCGATCAGGCGCAGCCGCACTTCCTCCGCCTCAAGCTGCACGTCGAGATCGCCCGGAAAGCCGTGGACGATCTCGTTCAGCCGGGCGAGAATCGGCCGCAAGGCGGCAACATCGGCCGCCGACTCGATCTGCTCGTCGAGTCTCTTCAGTTCTTCGTAAGGATTCACTTTTCCGGCGCCCACGCTGCCTATCCTACACCTTTAGACAACGTAACAAGCAACCAGGGCGGGAAACCGGGAAGCGGCCAGGCGAGGGCGCGCTGGCGATTACGCCGATCCGGCCGTTTGCGCCAGCGGAATGAGCTGCTTATTCCGCGCCAGCCACTGATCGAACGTCAGCAGCGCCGGGTTCAGGGCGCGGGACACCACGAGGCTGCGCGCGCCGCAGAAGTAATCGTTGAAGTCGCGCTTGAACTGGAACATGTTGCCCAGGTCGTCGGCGCCGGGGAAGCCGAAGCCGCGATAGACATCCGGCGGAACGTCGTTGTAGCGGACTTCCTGCCCCAGGGCGCGGCTGAAGCTCTCCGCCATTTGCGCGCCGGTCGGGTGCTCGCCCGCGACGCCCACCGTGCGGCCCGCGTATTCGCCTCCGCGCTGGAATACGCCGTACGCGCATGCGCCGATGTCGTCCGCGGCGATGCCGGGGAGTTTCTTGTCGCCCATGGGCAAGGTGATGGCTAAGCGCCCGTCGGCGCCCTTCTGCGGACCCATCCCGAAGGAGATGAAGTTATCCCAGTAGAACGAGGTCAGCAGCAGCGTGGCAGGCACGCCAGACTCCACGAAGAAATGGTCCGCTTCGCCTTTCGCATCGAGGTGCGGCGTCTTGTATTTCCCCTGAAGCGTGGGCATGCGGTTGTCGCTGAGCGGGACCCATTTACGGGTGTCCTCCAGCGTGGACCAGATCACGTGCTTCAGCTTGGCCCCTTTCGCCGCGCGCGCCATGGCGGCAGCTTCGGCCAGTTCCTTTTCGGGCGAGAAGTGCGCCCAGAAGAAGGTTACGCAATACGCCCCGTACGCGCCTTCGAACGCGCGCCGCAGGCTGTCCTCGTCGTCCACGTCCGCCGCCACCACCTCAGCCCCGAGCTGCGCGAGTTCGCGCGCCTTGTCGGATTGCGGATCGCGGGTAATGGCGCGCGCCCGGAACTCTCCGCCGGAATCGCGCAGGATGGCGCGCACCAATCCGCCGCCCTGGGCTCCGGTAGCGCCGATTACGGCAATCGTCTTCTGTTCCTTCATGGTGTCCCTCCTGTTTGAGTGCCGGTAAATCTCTTGTGCCGAGCATATCACTAGTGGCGCCACCCGGGCTGTGCCGCGGGAAACTAGAATGGAGTTTCCCATGGACGTCCATCTCTCCTCGTATGGCCGGGCTTCGTCGCGGCCGGCGCCTGTCAACCGGATGATGCAGGCCTTCGCCAGCGATTTCCGCGACGGCGTCGATATCAATCTTGGCGTAGGCTACGTCAACGAAAAGACCATCCCGGTTCCGGCGCTCATCGAGGCCATGCAGGCCGTTGCGGGCGACCCGGTGGCATACAGGCAGGCGTTCAATTCCGGCGGTCCGGCCGGCTCGGCGAATCTGGTGGCGTCGTTGCGCCGCTTGCTGAGCGGGCCGGGGAGCGCGCTCGACCCGGCCACGGTCGAGCGCCGGCAGTTGATCATCGGCCCGTGTGGCGCCACCAGCATTCTCGATGGGTTGGCCGAAGTGATCGAGCCGGGAATCGTGGTCACGTCCGACCCGATGTATTACATCTACTGCGAGGCGCTCGAACGCAAAGGCTTCGAGGTTCTGGCTGTCCCTGAGGACGACGAAGGCATCGGTCTCGAAGCGCTAGAGCGAAAACTGGCGTCGCTCGGCGACGGCATCAACCGGCTCGCCTTCTTCTACGCTGTCACGGTCAATAACCCCTCGTGTACGCTGCTCTCAAACCGGCGCCGGCGCGCGCTGCTCGATGTCGCGGCGCGGCTCTCGCGCGAGCAAGGCCGGCGCATTCCTATTTTCTACGACCTCGCCTACGAATTGCTGCTGCACGATCCCGAGGCTGCGCCCTTTGTTTCCGTGCTGCCCGAAGACGAACTCGGGATCGCCTATGAGATCGGAACGCTTTCGAAGCTGCTGGCCCCAAGCCTGCGGATCGGCTATCTGCTCGGTCCCGATGGCCCGCTGATGAATGCGATGGTGCAGAAGACCAGCGACACGGGGTTCAGCGCGCCCCTCTTCGTTCAGGAGATGGCATCTTACCTTCTGGACCGGCACGTCACGGCGCAACTCCGCGCCGTGAATGCAGGCTACCGCCAGAAGGCGCTGGCCGTTCGTGAGGGGATCGAGCGCAGCCTCGGCCCATTCCTCGAAGAGTGCCGCGGCGGCAGCGCGGGCTTCTATTACTACTTGACCTTCCGCGACGTGGAAACGCACCCCGCCTCGCCGCTGTTCCAGTTTCTGACGCGCACCACGGGCGACCCCTTGCTCGACGGCCCTGAGGGCAACCGCCTGCCGCGGGTGATGTACATTCCCGGGGAATACTGTGTCCACCCGAGGGGCGAGATAGTCGAAAAGGGCAAGCGCCAGATGCGCCTATCCTACGGCTACGAGGACGCGCCTACGATACTGTGCGCGCTGGCTGTGATGAAGGAAGCGGTGGAATACGCGCGCGCCCGTGCCTGAAATCTTGACCAAGGGATGATTTACCGGACTTTATAGCGGACATTGCGCAGGTCTATACCGACCTTGAAGTCTACTTAATTAAATGATATATAAGTAGTTGTTGTGTTTATATAACGGTCATGGATGCGGACATATTAGCGGAAGATCGAGGCGAGGCTGTTTCCCTGATGGAGCCGCTTCTGATCGCGGACGGCTCTCGCCATCGAGGGGAGCTTCTGGACCTTGCGCTAGATCTCGCCCAGAGGTCCGCCGGCTTCCGCCGCAGTCTGCCGGCCGCCCTGCTC
The DNA here is from genome assembly GCA_903925975.1 of uncultured Acidobacteriia bacterium. Classification (GTDB taxonomy): domain Bacteria; phylum Acidobacteriota; class Terriglobia; order Bryobacterales; family Bryobacteraceae; genus BOG-224. The sequence continues at coordinate 46,639 of CAIYHG010000181.1, forward strand.
GCGTCGCTGGCCGATTTGGTCCGGGCGATGAACTGCTACTACTCGAACCTGATCGAAGGCCACGACACACACCCCGTGGATATCGAGCGGGCGTTGAAGAACGATTACAGCCACGATCGCCGCAAGCGCGATTTGCAGGTGGAAGCCAAAGCCCACATAGCCGTGCAGCAATGGATCGATACTGGCGGACTCAAAGGCGGCGCCGTCAGCGCCGGGGCGATTGCGGAGGTTCACCGGCGCTTCTGCGAACTTCTGCCCGAGGATCTTCTCTGGGTCGAAGACCCCACAACCCACGAACGCATCCGGCTCGCGCCCGGCGAATTCCGCAGGCGGGATGTTCAGGTGGGCACTCACGTCGCGATCAGTCCGGGCGCTTTGCCCCGCTTCCTGGCGCGTTTCGAGCAGGCGTACGGAAATCCAGGCAAGGCCGACGGCGTAATTTCCATGGCAGCCGCACACCATCGCCTGCTATGGATGCATCCGTTTGTGGACGGCAACGGGCGAGTGGCGCGCCTGATGTCGCATGCGATGCTGCTCAATATCCTCGATACCGGCGCGGTCTGGTCGGTGGCGCGCGGACTTGCGCGGAATGTACAGGAGTATAAGACCCTGCTGGCGAATTGCGACTTGCCGCGGCGCAACAATCTGGATGGCCGGGGAGCGCTCAGCGAGGAAGCTCTCGCGGAATTTACGCGGTTCTTCCTCACGGTCTGCGCCGATCAGGTCGCGTTCATGGAAGGTCTGATGCAGCCCGACCGCCTGCGCACCCGCATCCTGCTATGGGCCGAGGAAGAGACCCGGATGGGCCAACTGCCGGCAAGATCGGGCAGCATTCTTGAAGCCGTGCTCTATCGCGGCGAGCTGCCCCGCGGCGAGGCCGCCGCCCTAGTGGGAACCGGCGAGCGCCAGGCCCGCCGCATCGTATCGGCGTTGCTTGAGAAGGAAGTGCTGGTGTCGGACAGTCCGCGTTCCCCGCTGCGCCTGGCATTTCCCGCTGCGCTCGCCTCGCGTTGGATGCCGGGGCTATTTCCGGAGAAGCCGTACTAACATCCAAACCCCGCCGTGCGCCAGTCCGTGAGAGCCCTGAACCGCGCATGGCTTCGACGACGTTCCCGAAATGCTGCGTGCGCTGGCGTTGATGCGGGAAGGCGTGGAATACGCGCGGTCCGTGACTCTTACCGGCCAGCCTTGGCCTCCAACGCACTGACCCGTTCGGGGAGCGGCGGATGCGTTGAAAAGTATTCCGCCAGACCGGAATCGCCCGGCGATGCTTTCGCCAGGCGAAGCAGCGCGCGGGCCGCGGCGCGCGCATCGAAACCGGCCGCCGCGGAGAGCCGGGCTCCTTCGCGATCGGCCTCGAGTTCCAAATCCCGCGAGTAGCCCTTACCGAGCAATTCGCGAAGCAGCATCCCCGCGCCGGACAGCCTGGCGGTGACCGCGCCGAGGATTGTCTGGGTGGTTAGCTGGCTCCTCGCATGGCCGAGCGTGACGTGGGCCATTTCGTGCCCGAGGAAGAACGCGATTTCGTCGCGGTCCTGCGCGCACAGGCGGATCAGGGCTTCGGTGATGAACACGAAGCCGCCGGGGAGCGCGAAGGCATTCGCCACGCCGGCGCGGAGGACACGAAATTGAAACTTCCGGCGCGGATCGGCGACCGCCGCAAGGCTTGAGCCGACCGTTGCTACAAGCTCCTGGGCTGCGCTTGAGGCGCGGCCTGGAAACTGCGCCGCGAACTGGCGGGCGCATTCGGTCCCGTACTCCTGTTCCGCCTGGAGCGCATCGGTCTCGCTTCCGGCCATCCAACTCCACATCCAGTTGGCTTGGCGAAAACGCTTTCGAGAATGGCCGCCGAGCCATGAGCCCAGGCGAGGCAGACTCTTCGCGCAGAAGAACAGGAGGATGGCGACGATGAGAAGTAGTTTCAGCAATGCCCAACTCCGCGCTGTATGGATCAATGGTACGTCCGGTGAGGAATGCGTGGCGTAATTGCGCGTCAGCCTGCGATGGCCCGAAACCGCGCCAGGATTTCTTCCACTCGCCCCGCGGCCCGCTTGAGATCGTGCCCTGTGCCTTCGACCGGCATGACCTCCGTCCGCGCCGGAATCAAAGCCGTTGCTTCTTGCAGCTCTTCAATCGAACCGAACGGGTCTGACGTTCCATGCACGAACAACGCGGGCGCTCGCCATTGCGGAAAGAACTTGGTGCGTTTCGCCTCCGGCTTGCCCGGCGGATGCAGGGGGTAGGAAAGCAGCAGCAAGCCTGCGAACAACTCCGGCCGTTCGGCTGCGAGCATCGCCGTCTGCCTGCCTCCGTAGGAGTGACCCGCCGCGAAGATGCGGCCCGGGGCCATGCCCCGCATCGCCTCGGCAGCCTGGGCGATGCCCTCGCGGTCGCGCGCGGCGTGGGCGGGGAAGGGCGGTCCCTTGGGGCGCAACTGCCGGAACGGCAGGTCGTAACGCAACGCGGTGTAGCCTGCGGCCGCCAAGGCGTGCGCCAGATGAACCAGCAGCGGGGCGTCGCGATTGGACCCCGCGCCGTGCGTCAGGAGGAAGCCGTCACCACCGGGGCGCTCGGGCCGGTGCAGGGCTCCTCTCACGCCCGCGGCTTCGAATGCTTCTTCCATTGGCCCGGGAAACACTCCGGCTACGTGTTCAGATCCTTCACCGTCTTGGCGACCATGGAGCGCGGCGCGAAGCGCAGGCCACGCACAGCCCGCGATGCTTCGCCGATGCGCCGGTTACGATGGCCGCACCGCGGGCCACCGCTACTCCTTCTTCTTCAGGCTGCCTTCGTTATCCGCGATGAAACGCCGGATCTCGTCCGTCATCCCCAGCAGTTTCTCCCATTGCTCTTTGTAGAGGGTGACGGGAAACCGCCCCAGGCCGTACACCGAGAGTCCGCCTTTCTCGCTCACGCGCAGCGAAAGCTGCCCGCGCGGCCGTTTCAGCGCCTCGTTTTCGGCGCGCAATCGCTCAAGTTCCGCTTGTAGTTCTTCTTCAGTGGGCATGTCTTAATCACATGATAGGCTGGAATTCTGCCTATGTCTGCGCGTTTCGATGCAGTGTTGTTCGATTTTGACGGTGTAATTGTGGATAGCGAGCCTTTGCATTTCGCCGCCTGGGTGGAGGCGGTTGCGCCGCTCGGTATCCAGGTCGAATGGGCTTATTACCGCGAACACTGCGTCGGGACCCATGAGCGCTTCACCCTCCAACTGCTCGGAGCGCTGGCTCCATCGCCGTGTGACGCCGAGACGCTGGAGGCCGCTTACAGCCGCAAGAAAGAAATCTTCAGCCGGACTCTGTTTGCCGCGCCGCCCTTTGCGGAAGGCCTGCGCGAGCTCCTGGGCGCTCTCCGGAAGGAGTATCGCCTGGGTTTAGTGAGTTCCACGAATCGCTATGTCATCGAGCCGGCGTTAGCCGCCGGCGGTTTCGATGGCGTATTCGAACTCCTTGTTTGCGGCCGGGAAGCCGAACAGGTGAAGCCCGCGCCGCACCCCTATCTGCGCGCCGCGGCGCTGCTGGCGGCCAAGAACCCGCTGGCCGTGGAGGATTCCGCGTCGGGAATCGCCAGCGCCCGCGCGGCCGGTTTCGAAGTGCTCGTGATCCCCCGGCCGGAAGACGTAACCCGGCTGCTTTGCGAGCGCCTGAATTTCGATCCGCGGAAGAACGGCGCGCTTCGGTAGATCCGCCGGGACGCCCGCGGCGGAGTGATGCGCCCGCGCGACTGCCGCATCTCCGCGCGGGAAAGCGCTCTTCGGGCGGTGTACCCTGGAGCTAGTGCCCGTCGATAACAAGGCGAAGGCCGCGGATCATCTGCGCGGCGCGCTGCCCCTCATACTGGAACTGGTTCGCCCGCGAAGGAAACTCCTGGCGCTCGGCTTCCTGTTGATGCTGATCAACCGCTCGTCGGGCCTGGTGCTGCCCGCTTCCACCAAATGGCTGGTGGACAACGTAATCGGCAAGCGCCAGATCGAGCTGCTGATACCCCTGATACTGGCGGTTCTGGCCGCCACCTGTTTGCAGGGGATTACGTCTTATGCGTTGACCCAACTGCTTTCGAAGGAAGCGCAGCGCCTCATCTCCGAATTGCGCCGCAAGGTGCAGGAACACGTGGGGCGGCTGCCGGTTGCTTATTACGACTCCAACAAGACGGGGAAGCTGGTCTCCCGGATCATGAGCGACGTGGAAGGCGTGCGCAATCTGCTCGGTACCGGCTTGGTGGATTTTGCCGGCGGCGTCCTGATGGCGCTGCTCTCTCTCGGCGTGTTGCTCTGGACCAGTCCCTTGCTTACCGTCCTGGCCGTTACCTTCATAGGGGGTTTCGCCTTTGGGCTGAAGAAATCGCTCGGCCGGATACGGCCGAATTTCAGAGAGCGCGGCAAGATCAACGCCGAAGTTGTCGGCCGCCTGAACGAATCCCTGTCGGGCGTTCGCGTGGTGAAGGGGTACCACGCGGAAGCGTCCGAAGCGCGCGTGTTTTCGGCCGGCGTAGCCAGGCTGCTCGAAAACGTCATCAGCACGCTTTCGATGATTTCCTTTATGACCCTCTCGGCAACGGTGCTGATGGGCGTTGTGGGCGCCGCGGTAATGTATGTGGGCGCGCGGGAGATATTTGCCGGCGCGCTGACGTTGGGCGGCTTTATGATGTTCACGGCGTTTCTGGCGTTTCTTGTAGCCCCGGTGTTCCAGATGGTGGGAATCGGCACGCAACTCGCCGAGGCGCTGGCCGGCCTGGACCGTACGCAGGAGGTCCTGGGGGAGAGAGCGGAAGACGATAACCCGCGCCGCACGGTATCGATGGGCCCTATCCACGGCTCCGTGGCCTTCGACCGGGTCGGGTTTGAGTACGAGGCCGATATGCCGGTGCTGCGGGATGTCAACTTTGAATCGCAGCCGGGGACGGTGACGGCCCTGGTTGGACCTTCCGGGTCGGGCAAGTCCACGATCATCAGCCTGATTGCGGCCTTCCACGAACCTCTTTCCGGGGTGGTTTCGGTGGATGGCATCGATCTTTCGACGGTGCGGCTGGACTCCTACCGGACGCAGATCGGCGTAGTGTTGCAGGAAACTTTTCTCTTCGATGGAAACATTCGCGACAACGTCGCCTTCGCGCGGCAGGGAGCGTCTGAAGAAGACATCCTGGAGGCCTGCCGCATCGCGCGGGTGGACGAATTCGCGGAGCGCCTCGAAAAGAAATACGAAACGGTGATCGGCGAGCGCGGAGTGAAGCTTTCCGGCGGCCAACGCCAGCGCGTCTCGATTGCCCGCGCGATTGTCGCCAATCCACGCATCCTCATTCTGGACGAAGCTACCTCCAGCCTCGACTCCGAATCCGAAGCGGCCATCCAGGAGGGCCTGGCGTATCTGATGAAAGGCCGGACCACCTTCGTCATCGCCCACCGCCTTTCCACTATCCGGCGCGCCGACCAGATTCTGGTTGTGGAAGACGGCCGCATCGTGGAGCGCGGCTCCCACGAGTCGCTCTATGCCCTGCAAGGCCGCTACTACGACCTCTACACGCGCCAGCACGGAATGGACGCTAACCTTTTTCTGGCTCCCGGGGAAGGTGAGCCTGAAATTGCGGCGTCCGATGAGCCCGCGGTGGGTTCCGCGGCTCAGCCGGGCGCCTCGGCAGCCGCGCTGTTCCGGAGAGGCATCGACGGATAGGGCGCGCGATACGCCCTACCGTACGGTGTTAGGATCAAGCTGAATGCCGCTCGGCGAACTTACCAAGCAACTCGCGCAGCAGGCGCTGCTTTCGGCTACCAGCGCTCCCGCCAAGGAACCTGCTCCGGCGCCTCAGCCGGATAATGCGGGCGCCGCAATCCTGGGGCAGGTCGCGGGCATGCAAAAGGCGCTCAAGGAAGACGAGGAACTGGTGATCTTCTTCCAGCACGGAGCTACCCGGCTGCGGGTTTTGGAAATCTATTTCCCTACCTGGCGCGTGGCGGTACTGGGCGGGGCGGACCAGGAACGCGCGATGGCGCGCGTGATCTCGCCGGTAGATTCGCTGCAACTGCTGGTTCGCGTAGTGAAGGCGCAGCCGGGGGCCAAGCCCGTCAGAATTAAGCTGGTCGCGCCCAAGACGTGAAACGTCCGATAAGTCTTAAGTAGCGCGCCCGCGCACGCGCCGCGCTTGGAATTGAAACACGTGAAATGTTATGGTCTTGAATACGGAGGGCGCTAGGGAATGACGAACGGTCCCATACGGGAAGACGCGCTCGCCTATCTGCCATGTTCTACCATTGCGAGTTTTCGCAAAGGGCAGGTTATCTACGACCACAATCAGCCTTCCGGACTGATCTATCTCATCATTGACGGCAAAGTAAAGATCACGCGTATTGGCGACACGGGGCATCGCGTCGTGGTGGACATTTATCAACCCGACGAGTTTTTTGGGGAAGCCGCCTTTCTGAATATCGGCCAGCGCAATGAGCAGGCCAGCGCCCTCGAAGACACAAAGGTGATGACCTGGGCGGCCTCTGAGATCGAGCAACTGGTGATGAAGCAGCCCCGCCTGGGAGTGGCCCTGCTGCAAATGGCGGTGCAGCGGACCGTGGATTCGCTTCACCGGATTGAGAGCTTCTCGGTGGACAACATCGCCCGCCGGCTGGCGCGGTCGCTCTTGCGGTTTTCCGAGCGGTTCGGCGTTCTCGAAGAAGACGGCTTCGTGCGGATGCTGCCGTTCACCCACGAGACTCTGGCGCAATACGTGGGCACATCTCGCGAGATCGTGACGCACTGGATGGCCCGCTTCCAGCGCGAAGGCCACCTGAAATACTCCCGCAGCGGAATCCTTCTGCAGGCCTCCAGCCTCCGGAAGTGGCTGGACAACGCCAAAGCCGACGTTGTGTGAGCGTTTTCCGCGGGGCGGCAGCTTTTTCGGCAACGCGCTTCCCCCCTTCCGATGGACTGGGCGAGACTCCTCCCGGCGGAGCGGTTAGCGCCAAATGCTAAAATCGAGTCAGCGAATGCACACAACCCCACAGCAGTTGAGCGCCATAGCCAGAAGAGTGCGAAGGCAGATCGTCGAGATGATCGGCGCGGCCAAGTCCGGGCATCCGGGCGGCTCGCTTTCCGCGGTGGAAATCATCGTCGAATTGTTTTACGACGCGATGCGCATCGATCCGAAGAACCCCGCTTGGGCGGATCGCGACCGCTTCATTCTCTCCAAGGGCCACGCAGCGCCGGCGCTCTATGCCGTGATGGCCGACCTGGGCTACCCAGACGCCCCGCCCGACCAGTTGAATACGCTCCGGAAGTTCGGTTCCGTGTATCAGGGTCACCCGGACGTTCGGTTCATGCCCAGCATCGACGCCTCCACGGGGTCGCTTGGCGAAGGGCTTTCGATAGGCCTCGGGATGGCGTTAGTGGCCCGGCTCGACGCGCGCCCCTGGCGCACGTATGTGATGCTCGGCGATGGCGAAATCCAGGAAGGCCAGATATGGGAGGCCGCCATGGCCGCCTCGTTCCACAAGGTGGACAACCTGGTGGCTATCGTGGATTACAACGGCATCCAATTGGACGGATTCGTTAAGGACATCATGGAAATCGCGCCCGTGGCCGAAAAGTGGCGCGCGTTCGGATGGCATACCATCGAGATCGACGGCCACGACTGGGCCGCGATCCACGATGCGCTCCACGAAGCCGAAAACACAAAGGGCCGCCCGACGTGCATTGTGGCCCATACGATCAAGGGGAAAGGCGTCTCCTTTATGGAGAACAATCCCAAGTTTCACGGCATGGCGCCGACGCCCGCCGAAATGGAATTGGCCCTGAAGGAGCTGCAATAATGCCCGCCCGCCCTAAGTTTGAACTCAAACCCGGCCCGGCCACCCGTGAAGCCTTCGGCCATGCGCTTGTGGAACTCGGGCGCGAAAACAAAGATATCGTGGTGTGCGACGCGGACCTTTCCAAGTCCACCATGACCGCGTTTTTCGCTAACGAGTTTCCCGACCGCTTCTTCTCATTCGGCATCGCCGAATCCAACATGGCAGCCGCCGCCGGGGGCATGGCCTACGCGGGAAAAATCCCGTTCATTGCGAGCTTTTCGGCGTTCCTTGTCAATAAGAGCTTCGAGCAACTCCGCGTCTGCGTCGCCTATCCGAAGCTGAACGTCAAGGTAGTGGGGACGCACAGCGGCATCTCCATCGGCGAAGACGGTCCCTCGCAGATGAGCGTCGAGGAGACCAGCCTGGCCTGCTCGCTGCCGGGATTCGTGGTTCTCTGCCCGGCAGACGACGTTTCGGCGCGGGCGCTCGTACGCGCCGCAACAATTCACGTGGGCCCCGTGTTCATCCGGACCGGCCGCCCGAAAGCCCCGGGGATCTATCCGGAAGGAACCCAGTTCGAGATTGGCAAGGCGGTGGAAGTGGTGGCGGGCTCCGATCTGACGATCATTACCAACGGGCTCCTCGTGGCCGAGGCAATCCGCGCCGCCGAGGCGCTGGAGGCCGAAGGCGTTTCGGCCCGCGTGGTGGATATGCACACGGTGAGGCCGCTCGACAGGGAAGCGATCCGGCGCGCGACACGGACCGGCGCGATCGTTGTGGCGGAAGAGCACCTGGTGGATTCCGGCATGGGCGTGCGCATTGCGCAGGCGGTGGCGGAAATCGAGCCCTGCATTATGGAGTTTGTGGGCATCCACGACCGGTATGCCGAATCCGGCCAGCCGTTCGAGTTGCTGGACAAATATGGCCTGGTGGCGCGCGACATCGCCGCCACCGCCCGCAAAGCCCTCGCGCGGAAGCGGTGAACCGTGCCAGGTTCAGGCTGCCTCTCCGAAGCGTTCCTGGAGCAGAGTGCGTGCTGTAGCTGGGTCTTCAACTCAGAGGGGCGGTTCCAGCGAATCTACGGCGAGTCTTGCTCGCTTTTCGGCAAGACGCCCCCGGAGTTGACTGGCCAGAGCATCGAGGAGGCCCTGGAGGGGGAACAGGCAATTCTTTGGAGCGACCGCTTCCGTCGCGCTCTCTCGGGCGAAGCCCTGCTGCTTCGCGAACGCCGCGAAGAGCGCAGCATGATACTCAACCTCTTTCCGTTCACATTCGGCGGCGAGCGGTATGTGGGCGGGTCGGCCCGTGAAATCACGCTGTGGAACGCCGCCGAACAGGAATTCGCTAATACGGTTCTGAGTTCGCTGAAGGCGCAGGAGTTCGAACGCCGCATGGTGGCGCGCTTCCTGCACGATAAGGTCGGCCAGAATCTGACCGCGCTGGGGCTGCAACTGGACATTGTACGCATGGACCTTCAGCCGGATGCCTCCGCGCGCCTGGCCGATATTCAAGCCGTCCTCGAAGAGATGATGCAGGACGTGCGCGAGTATAGCTACGAGCTGAATCCTTCGATGGTGGAGCGCGCCGGGTTGCGGCCGGCTTTGGACCGGCTTGCGACCCGCATCCGCGGACGTTTTGCCGGTTCTTTGCGGGTGAATGCCGATCCGTCACTCAAGGTGGACCCGCAGTTCGCGTCGGCGCTCTACAATATCGCGCAGGAGGCCGTGGAGAACGCGGTGAAACATTCCGGTTGCTCCACCATCGAAATCGCGGTAAAGTCCACAAGAACAGGGCCGGTGCTGGAAGTTAGGGACAACGGACGGGGGTTCGATCCAGCGGAGGTAGGGGCGCACCGGGGGTTGGGATTGCTGAGCATGGACCACTACGCGGCTCAGGCCGGCCTCGATCTATCCATCCGCAGCAGCCGCGGGGCGGGCGCCACCGTACGGGCCGCCCCGCCCGAAGAGTGACCGTTATGGCATTCAAAATCATCCTCGTAGACGACCACAAGCTGGTGCGCGATGGAATCCGGAATATCTTGGAGCGGGGGGCGGAGTTTCACGTAGTAGGTGAAGCGGAGAACGGAGCCGATGCCGTCACGCTCTGCCGGAGAGCCGAGCCGGACCTCGTCCTGATGGATATCGGCCTGCCCGGAATGAACGGCATCGAAGCCACAACGGAACTGCTGCGGCACTGTCCCAACACCAGCGTAGTGATCCTTTCCATGTACGACGACGAGAACTCGGTGGTGAGCGCGATCCGTTCCGGCGCGCGGGCGTTCGTTTTGAAGAAGGCCTCGTCAACCGAGTTGCTGGACGCCCTGCGGACCGTGGCCCGCGGCGGGTCTTACCTGAGTTCGCAAGTCTCCGACCGGCTGCTTGCGCGAATCCAGCGCGGCGACCTCGAAACCCGCGTGCAAAGCCCGCTTGAGGCCCTGTCGCCCCGCGAGTTGCAGGTGCTGCGGCTGGTGGCCGAAGGGAAGACAAGTAAAGACATCGCGGCGCTGCTCGATCTCGGCCTGCAAACCGTGCGCAGCTACCGCAAGACCATGATGAAGAAACTCGGCGTCAACAACGTGGCCGGCCTGACCCAACTCGCGCTGGCCGCCGGCTTGACGCACTGGAACAAGCCCGATGCAGACTCCCTGGGGTGAACTCGCCGTCTCGGACGCGCACGTACACCTGTTCTCGAGACGATTTCTGGAATCGCTGGCGGTTTTGAGCGGGAAGACGGCCGCCGAAGCCGCGGCTGTATTGGGCTGGGACGAGCCGCCCGAGGATGCCGCGGAACTGGCGCGGGCGTGGGTCCGCGAACTGGATGCGCACGGCGTCGCGCGTTCCGCGCTGATCTCGAGCGCTCCGGGCGATGAGGGTTCGGCCAACGCCGCGGTGGCCGCGGCGCCTGGCCGCTTCGTGGGGTTGTTCCTGTTCGACCCCACCCGCGCCAACGCCCGCGAGCGCGTGCGCGCCGCGTTCGAAAGCGGGCTGCGCGCGGCGTGCCTGTTTCCGGCGATGCATCATTACTCCGTCGACGATGCGCGCGTGAAGCCGGTTTTCGAGGAAGCCGCCAAACGGCCGGGCCGGGCGGTGTTCGTGCATTGCGGCGTCCTGACGGTGGGGGCGCGCAAGAAACTGGGCCTGCACTCCCTGTTCGACATGCGGTATTCCAACCCGATCGACCTGCATGCCGTGGCGCTGCGTCACCCCGGGTTGCCGTTGATCATCCCGCATTTCGGCGCGGGCTACTTCAGGGAGGCCCTGATGGTGGCCGACCTGTGCCCGAATGTCTACCTGGATACATCCAGCAGCAACAGTTGGATGCGCTACGAGGGCCTCGACCTGACGACCGTATTTCGCCGCGCTCTGGACGTGGCGGGGGCCGGGCGGCTGCTGTTCGGCTCGGATTCCTCGTTCTTTCCGCGTGGCTGGAATCGCGCCGTTTTCGAAGCGCAATCGAAAGCGCTGCTCGATCTCGGCGTCAGCCAGGCCGACGCCCGAATGATCTTCGGCGAAAACTTTCAGCGGATCTTCGGCTAACGCCTATTGGCGCAGCTTCTGGCGCGCCAGCGGGCGCGCGTAGGCTACTGGCGGGTTGTGCTCGGTGAACGCGTACGCCCGGCGGTAAGAATCCATCGCCTGCGGGCTCCGGCCCAGCTTTTCGTATGTCTGTGCAGTTAGCGCGGCTATGAACGCGTCGTTCTGATCGGCCTTCAGTAACTGCTCCAGCGCCGTCTCATAATCACCCGCATAGAAGGCGATGTAGCCGAGGAGGTAGGGCAGAAACTGCTCCTGCCGCGGATTGGTTCCCTTCGCCAGGATGGCCTCCGCGGATTTTGCATGGGCCTGCGCCTCTGCCTTGTCGCCGCGGCGCGCGGCAATGCGCGCCTGGGCGTGCTGCCAGCGGAATTCCCACAGATCCTTGCGGTCGGGCTTGATGTCCGGCTCGCGAAGGCCGGCTTCGTAACCCGTCTTGTACCAGCGGAGCGCGGCGTCGGAATCGCCCGATTCCAGGCACAGGCCGGCTAGTTCGGCAGCGGCTTCGCCGGCATTGTAGAAGTCTTTGGCCGCCAGCCCCGCTTCATACGCCTGCTTGCCGTAGGGTTCGGCGCCCCTGCAATCGCGCTCAAAGCCGTAAGAGATGGCCATGTTGCGCAGGGCGTGAACTCTATCGGCGCCGGACGATGTTGCGATGGCGTGCGCGAAATATTTGCGGGCGGTTGTGTAGTCGCCCGCCAGGTCGAACTCCACGCCCGCGCCCAGGTTGGCCTGAAACGAATCCGGCGTAATCTGGAGGGCGTTGCGATACATCTTGAGCGCGGCCTCGCGATTGCCCTGGCGTGCGAGTTCCTGGGCCTGAACGATGAAGTCCCCGGGGTCATCGCTGCCGATGCCCTGCGCACTGCCCGGCGAGGAGGCGGCCAGCGCCCAAAGAGCCACGGTCCATAGTCCTGAGCGCATGCCCAGAATTATCCCACGGAGGGCGCAACGGCAGCCGCCGCGCACCGCGGAAGCGTATTCGGTTGTTCCCTTAGGCACGCCAGAGCAATGCCCCGGCTAGACGGGGCATGCGATTTCGCGGCCGCGCTCGATGGCGGCGAAGTCGATATTGAGCCAGCGCTGGCTCTTGACTTTGCCGCGCAGCGCGCTCGCGACGTACTTCTCTTCGATGAGGTCTTCCGCTTCGAGGAGCGCGCCCAACATCACGATGTTGGTTGCCTTCGAACTGCCCAGGCTATCGGCCAGCGCCGTGAAGTGGGCCGTGATGAAGCGCACGTCGGGGCGGCGGCAATCTTCCGGGGGCTCGGTTTCGCCGTTGTAAATCACCATCCCGCCGGGTTCTACCGAGGGTAGAAACTTCCGGAGCGACGGCTCGTTCATGGCGATCAGCACGCTGGGGTTCGAAACCAGCGGCGAATCCACCGGGTCGCTGCAAATGCGGACGTGGCAGTTGGAAGTGCCCGAGCGCATTTCCGGCCCGTAGGAGGGGAGCCACGAAACGTTATAACCCGCTTCAAGGCCAGCCTCCGCCAGCACCTCTCCCAGCATCAGGACGCCTTGGCCGCCGAAGCCGGCAATCCGCAGCCGCAGGTCGAGCGGCTTGGAGGGAGTGGCCACGGGCTCTTCCGGCGTATCGTCGGTCAATTCGAGAATGCGCGGCAGTTCCGCGATGGGCGGCGCGGGCTTGGGGGCCGGCCGCGACAGCGCGTCCTTCGTGCGGTCGCGCAGATTGCCGATAGGGAACGTCTTCGCCATGTCCTCGCGGATGAAGCGCTGCGCATCCACGGGGTCGAGTTTCCAGATCGTGGGGCAGGGCGAGAGCACTTCGAGGAACGAGAAGCCCTGGCGCTTTACCTGGATGTCCAAGGCGCGGCGAAAGGCCTTGCCGGCCTGCATGATCTGCTTGTTATCGCCCAGGCCGACGCGTTCGATGAATACCGGCGCATCGAGCGCGTTCAGAATCTCGGACATGCGCACCGGAGGGCCGTCGGTCCATTCGTTGCGTCCGAACGGCGTGGTCGTGCTCTTCTTCCCGAGCGGGGTGGTGGGGGCCATCTGGCCGCCGGTCATCCCGTAGATCCCGTTGTTCACGAAGACCACCATCATCGATTCGCCGCGGTTGGCGGCGTGAAGTATCTCCGCTGTGCCAATGGCCGCCAAGTCGCCATCGCCCTGGTAGGAAATTACGATGCTTTCGGGAAGGCTGCGCGACAAACCGGTTCCCACCGCAGGCGCGCGTCCGTGCGAAACCTGCACGTTGCCGACGTCGAAATAGTAATACAGGAAAACCGAGCAGCCCACCGGGCTGACCATGATCGTGCGGTCGCGAATGCCCGCTTCATCGATCGCCCGCGCCAGCAGCTTCAACGCGATTCCGTGGCCGCATCCCGGGCAGTAGTGGGTCTGGTGCTTCAGCTCCGGCTTGCGCTCGTAAATTTCGTAGAGGCACTCGGCTTTCTCGTGGGTGACTGTGTAGCTAGCCATGGATGAGGGCCTCCTCGCGCGACTGCATGAATGTCCTTTGGATGAACCCAAGCACCTCTTCCGCCGAGGGCACGTTGCCGCCTACGCGGCTGTAAAGCTCGATGGGAACGCTCCCGTTGAGCGCCAGGCGGACGTCGTCCACCAGTTGCCCTGTGCTGAGTTCCACCACCACGACGGCTTTCACGCGCTTGCCTACTTCGCGCACCTGCACGGTCGGGAACGGGTAAAGCGTGATCGGCCGGAGCAGGCCCAGCGCCATTCCTCGCGACCGCCCCAGTTCCACCGCGGCCTTCAAAATGCGGCCGACGATGCCGTAGCCGACAAGAACGATTTCGGCGTCATCCGTGCGCCAGCATTCCGCGCGGGTGTACTTGCGTTCCGCTTCCTTGTACTTGGATTCAAGGTGGCGCACGTGGCGCTCGGCCTCGTCGGCCAGCAGGAAGAGGGAAGTGATCAGATTCTTGCGGCTCTCGGCCGTGCCTGTGACGGCCCAGTCCGGCGGGGGAGCCACGGGGATGGGGTCGGCGAACCGCACCGGCTCCATCATCTGCCCGACGTACCCATCCGCCAGCACGGCGACCGGATTCCGGAACTCATCGGCCAGATCGAAGGCCCACGCCGTCAGATCGGCCATTTCCTGCGCGGAACTGGGGGCCAGCACCAACGTCTTGTAGTTCCCGTGGCCGCCGCCCTTCACCAGTTGGTTATAGTCGCCCTGTTCCGGGTTGATGTTGCCCAGGCCGGGGCCGCCGCGCATGATATCCGCGACGACGCAGGGCAGTTCGGCGCCCGCGAGATAACTCAGACCCTCCTGCATCAGGCTGATGCCGGGGCCGCTCGAAGCCGACATGCACCGGACGCCGGCCGACGCCGCTCCGTACAGCATGTTGACCGCGCCCACTTCGCTTTCCGCCTGAAGGAAGACCCCGCCCGCTTGCGGGAAGTACAGCGCCGCGGCTTCGGCAATCTCGCTCGCCGGCGTAATGGGGTATCCGTAATACGCGCGAGCCCCCGCGAGGACCGCGGCTTTCACTATGGCTTCGTTGCCCTTGGTCAGTTGCGCCTTCATGGTTGTCCTCCGAGTTTTACGCCGCAACCAGCCGGAGCACTACGATGGCGCCCGGCTCCGGACAAACAAAGAAGCAGATCCCGCACGAGGTACACCCGGCGCCGTCGTAGGCGGCGGGGTGGTATCCGTAGTGGTTCAAATGAGAAGAAAGGTGGAGTACTTTAGGGGGACACGCCTCAACGCATAAGCCGCAGCCTTTGCATTCCTGACTATCCAGTTCCACTCTGCCCCTGTCCGGTTTGGCAGTCATGATGATCTCCCTCTGAAGAAGCGTGCGCGCACTAACCCTAGAATCCCGGCTGACGGCATCCGCTCGGTCTGTAAGTAGAAATGTAGCATCTGTCGCTCCTGGTTGCGAGAGCGCCTCCTCATTTGCGGTCCACCAACAAGACCCACATGAAAGTGGGGCTACAATTTGGGCCAGTTTCATTATATTCCGGTCAAGGCGATCCGCAACCCTTTTTAATTCGGAAAGATACGGCTCGGAAACCGGGCCCCGGAAGCGGGTATCGGGAGGCGGTTTCCGGATTCGCCCCTTTTCACCGGGCGTGCCACAGCGTATAATCCGATTTACTGCACTTTCTGGAGGATTTTAAGAAATGACGCGGCGAGTCCTAGGAATAGCCATTCTTCTGTTTGTGGGTTGCGGTGCAATCGCTGCACAGGATCTTGAGGTCACGTTGACGGCTCTCAAGACGGCGGAACAGCAGAAGGACATAGACGGAATCAAGAAGATGGCACTGGAAGCCATTATCAACGGCAAGAAGGCGGCGGAAGCTGCCGCACCGACTGCCGAGGCGGAAAAGGCCACGTGGAAAGAAGAGGTTGAGTTCGCCACCAGCGTTCAATCGTATGGCGAATACGCGTTGCTGAATGCCGCGATGGCCGCTCCCGTGGCGCAGAAGCTCGAGCTGTTCCAGGCTCTGGTAGAGGCGAGCCCCAAGAGCAAGTATCTGGACCAAGGCGGGTACGTTTCGTATTTCGCAGCCCTCAGGGAGTCCGGCGCCAGCGCGAAGATCGGCGATATCGCCGAGGCGCAACTGGCCAACCAGCCCGATAGCCTGGACTTGCTGGCTACGGCAACGGATGCCGCATTCGGCAAGGGCCAGATGGATAAGGCCAACGGTTATGCCGTCCGGCTGGTCTCCGCCGTGGGCAAGGCCGAGAAGGCGGAAGGCGTCAGCGCGGCCGACTGGGAAAAGAAGAAGGACAACATGCTCGGCAGCGGTTACTACATGCAGGGCATGATCGCCTTCCAGCGCAACCAATGGGCCCCGGCGGACAAGAGTCTGCGGTCGGCGATTCAGTACGTCGGCGGGGACATGAGGGCTCGCGCTCTGTTCGGCTTGGGCGTCGCCAACTACAACATCGGCAAGGCGACCAACAACAAGCAGCGCATTCTCGATGGAGCGAAGTTCAGCGAAGATTGCGCCAAGATTCAAAGCGCCGTCACGGATCAGGCTTATCGGAACGCGCTGGCCATGCGCGACGAAGCCATGAAGATGCGCTAGGCGCAACCGGAAATAGTCAGAAGCATCACCAGGGAAGGCCGCGTTTCCGCAGTCCGGGATACGTGGCCTTCCCTTTTTCCGTCTAATGGTTGTATCCACCGCGGCGCGCCGGGAGTCTCGCGGCGGCCATCGGGAGGCTCGCAAACCCGGCAACGCGTTCCCACGGACAGGAAAAGAGCGGCGAGTCGCGAACCCGTACGCGGGCGGCGCTGCGGCGCGGGTTTGCTCGATCCCGCGAAACTGGCTCGCTTCCGCAGTAACCGGGGTCTCCCGGTGAGCGCCTAGAGAATGTACCATTAAGAATACTTCTATGGCAGAGAAGCCCTTACCGCCGCCGTTCGACCGGTTTCCCGACCGGCCTTTTTCTTTCCATCCCGCGATCGTGGGCATCGAGCACAACGAGTGGCAGGTTCGGGAAGCGTCGTGGTCCGAGGTCCTGATTCAGAACAAGGCGACCGGGGACGAACTCTGGATTCCGCGCCAATACGTGGGAGAGCCTTCGCGCATTGAAGACCCCGTCATCATCGTGGGGCTAAACCGCGAACTGGAGTACAAGGGCGGAATGCTGGTCCCGTTCAAGAGCCGCGTGCTGAACATGCCGCGGGGCGGGATGGAGTCTGGCGGTTCGGACGGACCCGGAGCGGCCCCTCCCAGATTGGGCGGACGGCTGGCTACGGCCGATAAGCGCGTGCTGGGGCTGGTCGGGGTCGCCATAGCGTTGTTCGTCGGGGTGTACGTGATTGTGGTGGCGGGCAACCGCATTGGGGACATTCGCGGCCAGCGCATCATCCTGACTACGGCCGATCAGAGCTATCAGAACCTGACGGGCCGCGACGACCGGTTCGGCGTGGTCAGCAAACTCGGAAACCCGGGCTACGACCGCTTCAAGGAAGTCGGCGGCATTCAGTACGAGGCGCTATCGTATCCGTCCCGCAAGTACACCGTCCTCATGATGGGCGAGAACGCGAAATCCGCGATGTACATCGGAACCGTCGATGACGCATGGAAGCCGCTGCACTCGATTGCGATGAAGCAGGGCGGCACCACCGAAGACCTGCTGCGCGCCATCCAGCGCTTCTAACTTCGCCCCCGCGCATTTAGATAGACTGGTTGGGCGTGAAAGTCCTGCGTACTCTCTTCTGGATCGCCATGGCAGCGGGCGCGGCTGTCTGCCTGGGCGGCGTGGCCCTCTACCGGGGCGAACACATCAACAGCATGTGGCTGGTTCTGGCGGCCGCCTGCACCTACGCCACCGGCTACAGATTCTACGCAAAATTCATCGCGGCGAAAGTGATGGCGCTCGATGGCAAGCGCGCCACTCCCGCCGAGCGCCTGCGCAACGGCCACGATTTCGAACCGACCAACAAGTGGATACTGTTCGGGCATCACTTCGCGGCCATCGCCGGCCCGGGGCCGCTGGTGGGGCCGGTGCTGGCGGCGCAATTCGGATACCTGCCGGGAACGCTGTGGATCATTGTCGGGGCCGTGCTGGGCGGCGCCGTGCAGGACTTCACGATTCTGTTCGCCTCCATGCGGCGTGACGGGAAGTCGCTCGGCCAGATGGCCCGCGAGGAGATCGGCAAGGTCGGCGGGTTCACGGCGCTGGTCACGGTAATGCTGATCATGGTGATCCTGCTGGCGGTGATCGGGCTGGTTGTAGTCAACGCGCTCAAAGGCAGCCCGTGGGGGACCTTCACGATCGCGGCCACCATGCCGATCGCCGTGTTCATGGGGCTCTACTTGCGCTACTGGCGGCCGGGCAAGGTGCTCGAGTGCTCCGCGCTCGGGTTCGCCCTGGTGGTGCTGGCCATTGTGGGCGGGCGCTCCGTGGCGCAATCGCCTTCGCTTGCGCCCGTCTTCACGCTGAGCGCCATGGCGCTGGCGGTGGCTGTGATTCTGTACGGATTCCTGGCCAGCGCCCTTCCGGTGTGGCTGCTTCTGGCCCCGCGCGATTACCTGAGCACGTTCGTGAAACTGGGCGTGGTGCTGATGCTGGGAGTGGGGATCTTCCTGGTGCGGCCGGAGCTGCAGTTGCCGCCCTTCACGCGTTTCGTGGACGGCACCGGCCCGATATTCGCCGGCAAGATATTTCCCTTCTGTTTTATCACCATCGCCTGCGGCGCGATTTCCGGCTTCCATTCGCTGATCTCCTCTGGCACCACGCCGAAGATGATCGCCAGGGAAGGCCACGCGCGGCCCATCGGGTATGGCTCGATGCTGCTTGAAAGTTTCGTGGCGCTGATGGCCATGGTGGCCGCCTGCTCGCTCCAGCCGGGCGTGTACTTCGCTGTGAACTCTCCGGCCGGCGTGGTGGGCGCCACGCCTTCGGCGGCAGTAGCGACCATATCTTCCTGGGGCTTCCCCGTTGCCGAAGCGGACATGACGAGCCTGGCCAAGGACGTGGGCGAGGGCACGCTGTTCTATCGCACCGGCGGCGCTCCTTCCCTGGCGTTGGGGATGGCCCACATCTTCGCTTCCGGCGGCGGAGGTCGGGCGCTGATCGGTTTCTGGTATCACTTCGCCATCATGTTCGAGGCGCTGTTCATCCTGACCGTGATCGACGCGGGTACGCGTGTGGGCCGCTTCATGCTCCAGGACCTGATGGGGCACGTCTGGAAGCCTCTGGGGCGCACAAGTTGGATGCCCGGCGTCATCGGATCGAGCGGCGTCATCGTGCTGGCCTGGGGCTACTTCCTGATTCAGGGCGTGCGCGACCCGCTGGGCGGCATCAACTCCCTCTGGCCGCTATTCGGCATCTCGAACCAACTGCTGGCGGCTATCGCCCTGTGCGTGGCCACCACCGTGCTTCTCAAGATGCACCGGCTTAAGTACGTCTGGATCACGTGCGCGCCGCTGGCGTGGCTGATCACGGTGACCTTTACCGCGGCATGGCAGAAGATATTTTCACCGTTGCCGGCGATCGGTTTTCTGGCGCAGGCGAACGCCCTCGAAGCCGCGCTGGCGGCGGGAAAGGCGGCCGGAAGCGCGGCCGCGACGCGCACGCTCATCTTCAACGCGCGGCTGGACGCCGTGGTCTGCGGCATACTCCTATTGATGGTGGCTACCGTGCTGATCGACTCCATCCGGGTGTGGGCCGGAATCCTGAGCGGCTCCATCGATAGCCGGGTGCGCGAGACCCCGTTCGTGCTTTCGAGCCTGAGCCTGGAGGACCTGTGAGCCTGGCCCGGCGATTCGGCGGATTCCTGATGGCCCTTCTCAGGGAACTGGCGGACGAGAACGCCTACCGCAGGGAACTGCGGCTCCACGGACGCGCCGCTTCGGGCGAGGAGTGGAGGCGCTTCACCGAGGAACAGTACCGCCGGCGTTTCACGCGCCCGAAGTGCTGCTGAAATATATCTGAGAATTTGCCGCCGGCTGGCGGACAACCTCAGATAGGCAAATGCACGGACGCGCGATCAATAACTGGCTGTTGGCGTTGGGGGCGCTGGCGCTTCTCCATACCCCCGCGGCGGGGCAGACCAGCTTCAAAGCTCAGCTCGCGGGCGGCACGCTGACGGGCATCGGCGCGAAATCGGACGTGCGGCTGGACGTGAGCGGCGCCGACGATCTCGTGCTGGCGGGCGCGAAGTCGGAGTTGCGCGTCCCCTACCGCAAGGTCAACTCGATCGAATACGGGCAAACCGTCAGCCGCCGCTATGCGGCCGCCATCCTGGTCTCGCCGCTGTTGCTGTTGAGCAAGTCCCGGAAGCATTTCATCACTCTGGGATTCGTGGACGCGGACGACCGGCAACAGGCACTGGTAGTTCGTGTGGACAAAGGCGACATACGCCCCGCGCTCGCCGCACTGGCGGCGCGCACCGGGCGGCGCGTGGAGTACCAGGACGCCGAGGCCCGCAAGGCCGGCCAGGATTGAGTGCTGATGGGGAGGATGCGCCATGGAACGTAGACCGTTGCGGGCTGTTTGCCTGCTGCTTGCCGCAGGGTTCTCCGCCGCCTGGGCCGGCGACATCGCCCCTGCCGACAACCCGGCGGAGGTGGAACAGGCCGGCCTGCGGCAACTCCTGAAGATCCGCCGGATCTACGTGGACCGCCTGACCGGCGGAGAAACCGCCGCCCGAATGCGGGACATTCTGATCAGCGCCCTCGCAGGCGCGAAACTGTTCATCCTCACCGAGAACGAAGACCGCGCCGACGTCATCCTCCGCGGCGCGGCGGAAGACCTGGTCTTCACGAATTCCTACTCCTCGTCCGATAGCCTCAATGTCCGCACCAGCGCGGGCGCCACCAAAACCAGCACCTCACGCGGGCAGTATGGGGGCGTGACCGTTGGCGAGAATGAAAGCGACCATTCGACCGAGCGGCGCCACGAAGCCGTTGCCGCCGTCCGGTTGGTCAACCGCGACGGGGATGTGATTTGGTCCACTACTCAGGAAAGCGAAGGCGCCAAATTCCGGGGCGCGAGCGCCGATGTTGCGGAAAAAATCACCGGCCGGTTGAAAGAAGACTACGAAAAAGCCAGAAATCTCCCTCAATAGGGTAACTGTTACACCACCGTACGCCGCTTGACGCGCTCCCAAAACAAAGGGTAGGCTTCAAATATGGCAAAAACCGCCCAACGGGGGGCGGTGTCTAGGGTATTGTCCTGAGGAGGAGGTTCCAGTTTTTGATCGCTCTAATGTTCGGCCCGCCGGGATCCGGCAAGGGCACCCAAGCGGAATATCTCTCGCATAAGTACCAGGTGCCCGCGATTTCGACGGGGGACATCTTCCGTGCTGAGTGCGCCGCCGAAACGGAAATAGGCAAGAGGGTAACCGCCATCATGAAGTCCGGTGGGTTTGTCACGGATGATCTCACCAACGCCGTGGTGGCAAACCGGATTGCCCAGCCCGATTGCGCCGGCGGGTTTCTGTTGGATGGCTATCCCAGAACCGTACCCCAGGCGCAATTTCTCTCGACCCTGTTCAACGAAAGAGGGCTGCCCCTCCCGATTGTGATTCACCTGGATGTTCCGGACGACGCTCTGGTGGCGCGGCTTTCGGCGCGGCGCCAGTGTCCGCGGTGCAGGCGCATTTACAACCTGCGCTCGCGGCCGCCTATCTTCCGGGGGCTCTGCGATAGGGACGGCTTCGGCCTCATCATGCGTCAGGACGATCAGGTGGAAGTCATTCTGGAGCGCCTGAAAACCTACAATGAGCTGACCAACCCGGTGCTGTCGTGGTTCGGTCCCAAATGCACCAAGAAGGGCCTCAGGGGCTGCGTCTACAAGGTGGACGGCACCCAGAGCCCGGAGGACGTCAGGGACGCTATCGAGGCCATTCTGGACAAACTGGAGCAGCAGCACAGCTCCGCCCCGGCCTGACGCCTGCGCCTACGCCTACGCCTTTTGGACCCTCCGCAGGGTGTACATGTCGGGGCGTAGGCTTTCCTTCTCGAAACGCTTCCAATCGTCGCCGGTATACAACAGTTTGCCGCTGATGTGATTGGAGCGTTCGGAGGCGAGAAACAGCGCGAGTTGAATCTGCTTATCGGGCTGCACGCCGCCGGTGATGCGCACTGCTTCGGCGTCCTCGATCTCTTTCCGCCCAGCGCGCTCTTCGCCCGCCGTGAGAATCTCGTCCGTCATGTGCGTATAGGCGCCGCCGGGTTCCATCGCGTTGACCTGCACGTTGTGGTCGCGCACCTCATCCGCAACGCATTCGACGAAACGGATTAGCGCGGCCTTCGATGCCGCGTAGGCGGAGAAGTTGGGGCGGGACTGGGCGGCTCCCGGCCCGGAGATCGCAATCACCTTGCCCGACCGCCGCTCGATCATGCCCGGCAGGGCGGCGCGGCAGCAATTCGCCACGCCTACGAGGTTGGTCTCGAAGGTTTCCAGCCAGGCCTTGGGCTTGCTGGAGAGTAACGGGCCGATGGGGCCCTGAACGCCGGCTGCGCAGATCAGAACGTCGATCGGGCCAAAAGTCGATCGGATGCGCTCCACGGCTACGGCCACCTGATCGAAATCCCGCACGTCCGCGCGCAACCGCAGGGCGCTGCCGCCGGCTTGTTCGATCTCGAGCTTGGCCAGGTCGAGTTCGGCTTTGCTGCGGGCCAGTAGGCCGACTCGCGCGCCTGCCTGGGCGAACCCCAGCGCGAGACGCTTGCCAATGCCCCGGCCGGCTCCGGTAATGAGGACGCACTGCTCGCGAACAGGGATCATGCGAGCCGGCGCAGCCGGGGCCTTCCGGGAAAGGACGGATCTGGGCTCGCCTGGATTTCTGGGTTGGGACGGATTCGCGTACTCACAACAGCGATTGTAATCCGCTTCGGGCGCCGTGGAGAGGGCCGCGGAGCGCCCGCGCCCAAAATTACGACGCAAAGCTCCGCCTTCCGCGTTATGGGGGACTCTATTTCGGGCCGGAAATCGTTCCGGCCCGGATCTCGTTTTCCGAGCGGTTAGCCCGGCTAGTTGCGAGGCTGTTGGGGAGCTGCGGGGGCTGCTCCGCCTGGGGCCGCTCCGCCTGGAGCCGGCGCCGGAGCCGCCGATGCCGGTTCTTGTTCGCCGCGGTGGCACGTGAAGCAGGTCACCCGATCAGCCTTTCCGGGGAAGTGCGTGTTGACGTCGCGGGTCATCGCGATCATGTCGCGGGCAACAACCTTGGGTTTGAGTTCGTCGCTTGAGCGATCCTGAACGTGGCAAAAATCGCAACGCACGCCCAAGCCGGCGGTGTATGTCCGCATGGCTGGGCCGACTTCTTCCGGCTTCAAGATCTTCAGATTCTTGGGTGGCTCCGCTGCTCTCCCCCCACGGCCTCCCTGAGGCGCCGCTCCCTGGGGCGGCTGCGCGCAGAGCGGAAGCGCTAGCAACAACATGTAAGCAAATCGCATTGAGATATCATACACAGGCTGGGGCGGGGCCGGGGCGTGGAGAACGGAAATTA
This sequence comes from uncultured Acidobacteriia bacterium, assembly GCA_903925975.1. Lineage (GTDB taxonomy): Bacteria > Acidobacteriota > Terriglobia > Bryobacterales > Bryobacteraceae > BOG-224. Next base: position 69,852 of record CAIYHG010000181.1, read on the forward strand.
ATCTTCTTCGCGGCGGCGGGGGAAGCCGGAGCGCCCGAAAAAATGGCCGCCAGTTCCTCGCAACTGAGCGTGCCGGGGGCTCTGCCGGCGCCCAGAGCGCGGAATCCACGTGCGGTTCCGAATTCACGGTAGTGGGCCCGTTCAGAAATGGAATGCAGGCGACTCCGCGCTCATCGGCGAGGCGCCTGTTTTCACGGCTTTCCTGGAATCGAAGGTGCGTCAGGCGGCAAGCTTGCGGGGGTCCGCCGGCTTGCTCGGTTAGGCTTCCTGGTACTCGTCTTCGTAATCGCCCAGAGCGATGCGGGCGGCGATAGCTTCCTGGCAGGCCACGCAATAGCGCGCCCATGGCACCGCGTCCAGCCGCTTCGGCGAAATCGGCTCCTCGCACTCCATGCAGGTGCCGTAGGCGCCCGTCTGAATGCGGTGCAGCGCGTCGGCAATCTCGCGCAGCAGCTTCATATCAATGGTGTTGCGGTTCAGGAAAATCCATTCCTCGTGGTGCTGCTGGCTCAGGTCGCCTTCATCGGAGGGAACATCCAGCCGGGCCACTACTTGAGCGGCTTTTTGCGCGGACATGCTGCGGCGGACCTCGTCGGCCTTCTTTTCGAGGATCTTGCGGTACGCCGCAAACTTGGGTCGGGGGCCGGTTTTTGTGGTTTTCGTAATCATTTCAATTCAACACAGACAGGCGTAACACAGACCGACGCGAGCCCTACCCGAAAGGTTGCATGGGATTCCTACAGGCGTACGCGACGGATTCGAAAGTATAGCGAAGTGCGGGGAAAGAAGTCAAACCGAAATATCCGGTTTGCAGCGGCTTTCATCTACCCTTCCGGCAGTTCGCGGATCGAGGGCCTTCATCCGCTACGGGGCCGCCTTTGACCTTATTTCGCTTTCTCGATGGCGGCGATCAGTTCGGGTACTATTTCGAACAAATCCCCCACGATTCCGTAATCCGCCACCTCGAAAATTGGGGCGTTCGGATCCTTGTTGATGGCCACGATGGTGCGCGATCCCTTCATGCCCACCAAGTGCTGAATCGCGCCCGAGATGCCCACGGCGACGTACAGCTTGGGCGCGACCGTCTGTCCGGAACTGCCGACTTGCCGCTCCATCGGAAGCCAGCCGGCGTCGCAAATCGGCCGCGAGGCGGCAAGTTCGGCGCCGAGAGCGGCGGCCAGATTCCGAGCCACGGGAATATTTTCGGCTTCCTGGATGCCGCGGCCGACGGATACGATCGCCGTCGCGGCGCCCAAATCCACCGTGCGCTGCGATTGGCGGAAGTGTTCGAGCGGCTTGGCGCGAAGCTCGGAAGCGGAGAGTTGCGGCGAAAACGTCTCCACGGGCGCGGCCCCTTCCTCGACCAAGTCGGAGCGGTAGGCGCCCGCCTGGAGCGAGGCGAAAGACGGAGGGCCGGCCGCGAAGCGGACGTCCGCGTTGAGCTTGCCCTGAAAGAGCTGCCGCACAAAAACGGGGGCGCCGCCTTCGATGCGGTGGCCCACCACGTCGGTCACCGCCACACGGCCCAGCGACGCGGCCAGCTTTGGGAGGAAATCGCGTACCTGGTAGGTATGCGGGCACAGAACGAGGTCGGGCTTCGTGAAGGCGACAAATTGCTTGAATGCGGCGGCGTAACCATCCGCCGTATATTCGCCCAGAAGTTCGTGCTCGATCGCGTAGGCCTTCTCGATGCGCTTCGACGCAAGGTCTTGCGCCATGGCCGCAATGCCCCAACCGGGCGTGGCCGCGATCACGGACGTGCCGAGTTCCCTGGCCAACTGCTGGGCGGCGGCCAGGGTTTCGAAAGACATGCGGTTCCACTGCCCGTCGCGCTGTTCGAGGATCGCGAGGATGCTCATAGCACCCTCGCCTCGAATTTCAACTTCTCCACCAGCTTCGCGGCGGCATCCTTCGGGCTGCCCTCGAAGATCTGGGTCTTCTTGGTCCGCTCGGGGGCATACACGCGAGTGATTTCGACCGAGGACGGTCCGGCTGCGGGGAGGCTTCCACCAGGGACTTGGCGAACTTCCTTGCTCTTGGCCTTCTTGATGCCCATCAGCGTGGCGTACCGAAGCGGCTTGATGCCCGATTGCACGGTCACCAGCGCGGGCAGCGGCAATTCCACGCGCTGGAACCAGCCATTCTCCAACTCGCGCTTCACCCGGATAAAACCGTCCTCTTTCTCCACTTCCATGACGATGGTGGCGTGCGGCAAGCCGAGCAACTCGGCCAGAATCACGCCCGTCTGCCCGTAACCCATGTCGTCGGATTGCAGCCCGGTCAGCACGAGGTCCGGGTTCTCCTGGCGGATGGCGTCGGCGAGCAGGCCCGCCGCGGCCAGAGGGTCCAGCTCTTCCGGATTCTCGAACTCAACGTGGATGGCGCGGTCGGCGCCCTTGGCAAGCGTTTCACGGATGGTTTGCGCCACGCGCGCGGGCCCGGCGCAAATGGTTACGACTTCGCCGCCATGCTTTTCCTTGAGTTCGAGCGCCTCTTCGAGCGCGTAGGCGTCCGGCTCGTTGATCTCGTAGCTCAGGCCGGTTTCGTCAATCCACCGCCCCGAAGAATCGACATGTAACTGGGAATCGCGGGCGGGTACCTGTTTGATCGCGACGATGATCTTCATTTCGTGAGCGGCGCTTCCGCGCTGCGGACTGGCTTTACCGGGGTTCCATGCGGGCGGCCGGGCGCGCGTGCCTGCCGCCTCATGGCAAGGCTACTCCTGATAACGCTTGAAAATCAAACAGCCGTTTGTTCCGCCGAAACCGAAACTGTTCGATAGCGCGTAATCGATCTGCATCGGGCGCGCCTGGTTGGGCACGTAGTCCAGATCGCAGTTCGGATCGGGCGTTTCGTAATTGATTGTAGGCGGAGCAATCTGATCGCGAATGGCCAGCACGGTGATGCCGGCTTCGATACCGCCCGCGCCGCCGAGCAGATGCCCGGTCATGGACTTGGTGGAGCTGACGCACAGCTTATAGGCATGCTCGCCGAACGCGCGTTTGATCGCCACGGTCTCGGCGCGGTCGCCCACGTCGGTCGAAGTGCCGTGCGCGTTGATGTAATCCACCTTTTCGGGGCCGATCCCCGCATCCTTGAGAGCGTTGCGCATCACCCGGAAGGCGCCGTCGCCGTTCTCGGGCGGGGCTGTGACATGGAACGCATCGCCGCTCATGCCATATCCCGAGACGTCGGCCAAAATCTTGGCCCCTCGTTGGCGGGCGGATTCCAACTCTTCAAGCACCAGGATTCCCGAGCCTTCGCCGACCACAAAGCCGTCGCGGTTCTTGTCCCAGGGACGAGAGGCCCGTTCGGGGTCGTCGTTGCGCGTCGATAGCGCGCGCATGGCCGCGAAACCGCCGATTCCCATCGGCGTTATGGCCGCTTCGGTCCCGCCGCAGATCATGGCATCGGCATCGCCGTGTTGGATCATCCGGAAGGAATCGCCGATGCAATGGGCGCTGGTGGTGCAAGCGGTGGCGGTCGCGGAATTCGGTCCCTTGGCTCCGCTCCGAATCGAGACGTGGCCGGCGGCGAGGTTGATGATCGTGGCCGGTATGAAGAAGGGCGAAATGCGCCGTGGACCGTGCTCCAGAAGCGTCTGGTGCTCCCGTTCGATTACCTCGAACCCGCCGATACCGCTGCCGATATAGACGCCGACCCGCTCCTCGTTTTCGGGTCCGATCTTCAGACCGGAACCCTTGAAGGCGAAATCCGCCGCCGCTATGGCGAACTGGATGAATCGCCCCATCTTCTTGATCTCTTTTTTCTCGATGTACTGAGTCGGGTCGAAACCATGGACCTCCCCAGCAATCTGGCAAGAGAATGCCGAGGGATCGAACTGGGTGATGCGGCCTACGCCGGACTTTCCGGCCCGCAGGGCTTCCCACGATGTCTCGGTGCCGATACCGAGCGGCGTCAGCAGGCCGACGCCGGTCACTACTACTCTTCGCGACAAAACGACTCTCCTGGGTGAGAAACGCGGCTACTTCTTGGAACCTTTGTTCTCGATATACGACACTGCATCCTTAACGGTGGTGATCTTCTCGGCGTCTTCGTCCGGGATTTCCAGTTCGAAGGCTTCCTCGAAAGCCATTACGAGTTCCACGATGTCCAATGAGTCGGCGCCAAGATCGTCAACGAACGACGCGTTGCTATCTACCTGGCTTTCGTCGACGCCTAGCTGCTCGACAATAATCTGCTTGACCTTCTGTTCTACAGCTGCCATGAAGTCCTCCTGGGATGTTGCTGAGAAAGCGTGATTTTAGCTGGCTTCGCGAAGCTTTCGCAAGCCGCAAGGGGCGCACACGCCGCGCATCGACGCGAGTGAACCGAAAGACCCATTCTGCCACAACCGGAAACCCGGCGGGGAAAAGACAGGGGCCCGATGGCCGAAATGCACCACCGGCGGTGGAATCGGGCCAGCTTCGACGAGGGCAACTCGATACAGGCGTATAACTTAGGAGTGGCAGTTCAGGTGCATCCGGAAACCGCGACCAGGAGAAGATCATGGTACGTGTTCGCAAGTTCGCCTCTTCCGCAATCGTTTCACTGCTGTTCGCCGCATTCTTTGCGCCCGCGAGCCCGGTATGGGCGCAGGGCGGCTGGCGGCGCATCGGCGACCAACCGGCTAGCCAGCAGATGGACCCCGAACCCGTGGCTCGCGGTCCCGAGCAGGCGCCGCCCGTCGACCAGGGCGCACCTCCCCTGGCAGATCCCGAGCAGGCTCCGCCGCCCGCCGCGTTGCCTCCGGCGCCGGCCATGGTTCCGCCCGAAGTGACCGCGCAGCCCGGAACGCTGCTCAACGTGCGCATCAACGAAACGCTCTCTTCGGAGCGCAATAGCGCCGGCGATACGTTCTCGGCAGAGTTGATGCAACCGCTGGTGGTTGGGGGCGTGGTGGTGGCCGCGCGCGGGCAAACGGTATACGGGCGCGTGGCCGAAGCGTCGCGCGCGTCCGCGAACACGCCTTCGCATCTGGCGCTGCAACTTACCGAACTGAGCCTGGTGGATGGGCGGCAGATACCCGTGAGCACGCAGCTTGCCGGTTTTCGCGGCCACACCGCGCCCGCCGTGGATCAGGCGAGTACCGTAATCAATACGACAACGCTGGGAGCGATGATCGGCGGAATGGCGGGCCGCGGCGTCGGGGCCGTGACCGGCGCCGGAGTGGGAGCGGCCGCGGGCGCTATCGCCGTTCTGCTGACTAGAAACCGGCCCACGGTGGTCAACTCCGAAAGCGAGCTGACGTTCCGCTTCGACGCTCCGCTCACCATCGCGACCGCGGAGGCCCCACTGGCGTTCCGTTTTGCGACTCCGGAAGACTATGCGCGCCCCGCCGCCGAGGTGCGCCGCCGGCCCGCCGAACCACGCTGCGCCAACTGCGGGCCGAACTACCCGCCGCCATTTTGGGGCCCCGTGTGGGGCGGCGATTCGTACGGCAGGGGATACGGCACGGGCATCGCGGTCATATTCGGCAGTGGCGGGTATCGGCGGCGGTGACCGGCAAGACGCGTTCAGGGATGTTGGGTCACTCGGATTGTTGCTGATCCCCGGGGCAAACCGGAGGCGAAGAAAGTTCTCAGGTTTCCTCCCGTTTCCCCCGGGTCTTTTCCCCATCCGTATTCCTGCTTTCCCCCTGGTTTCCCGCACGGCCCATCGCGCCGGTCGGCAGATCCGGGGCGGCATCGAAAAAAGACACTCGACTTCTGCGATTGGATGTACAATCTACCCGGCCAGGAAGCTAAAAGAGATATTCCGAGCCGAAATTCGCCGGAACCCTTTGCGTTGATTTCGACGGTGTTTTGCCTTTCGATTCGGACCTGCGACCAGGAGCCCTGGCGTCGTGGTCTGGCGCCCAGCAGATCCGCAGAATAGCAACCCCGTCACGAATGGCATAGCGGGGCGGCGCACCAGGAGGAGCAAAATGAACCATTTCTTCAACTCACGCTTATTGACAAGGTTTCTGTGCGTGATCGCAGTTGCAGCCGGGGCCACGACGGCGAGTGCAGGTAATATCGCCTGGACGGAGGTGGCTTCGATGCTGACCGCGAGACATGGGTTGGGTGTGGCCGCCGCCACCAATGGCAAGATCTACGCCATCGGTGGAGCGACCCTCCCGTACAACACTTCAGAGGAGTACAACCCGCTAACCAACGCGTGGGCGAGCAAAGCTTCAATGCCCGTCGGAGGCATGTTGATCGCCGTTGTGGGCGCAAGCAACGGCAAGGTCTACGCGCTCGGCGGATGGGCCACGTGGGGAGACTACGCGTTTCTAAACGAGGAATACGATCCGGCGACTAATGCTTGGGCGTTGAGGACTGCCCTTCCCTCCGCTCGCTATGACTTTGGCGCGGCTGAGGGCCTCGACGGGAAGATATACGCTATCGGAGGGTGCGTTTACGGATGGGCGCCATTAAGCACGGTCGAGGCGTATGACCCGGCCACGCAGACTTGGGCGACCAGAGCGGCCATGCCGACGGCTCGCATGAGCGGCGCTACGGTTGCGGCTTCCGACGGGAAGATCTATGTGTTTGGCGGTTACAACGGAACCGGCGCGCCGAACCCCGTCAATTACCTGGCGACGGTTGAGGCCTACGAACCGGCGTCGGATACATGGCAGAGCAGAGCGCCCATGCCCACAGCCCGGCGCGCCGCGGCCGCGGTGCAGGCGTCAAACGGCAAGATTTATGTAATCGGCGGACAAATTGGGACTACGGTCCTCAGCGTGGTCGAAGTCTACGACCCGGCCGCCGACGCATGGACTTCCGAAACGCCCCTGCCCGGACCGCGCGTTTGGCACGGCGCCGCCTTCGCGAACGACAGCATCTACGTCATCGGCGGCCACGACGGGACCGGCATCATGGGCAGCGTGTTCAAGAGCGGGCCAACGGCGCCGGGAGACGTGACGCCTCCCGCGATTGTCCCGTCCGTCAGCGAGGTTCCGGGTTCGGGCGGGTGGTACACCGGACCGGTAACGGTCAGTTGGTCCGTTACCGATCCCGAATCGGGGATTGCGTTTTCCAGCGGCTGCGGATCGCAGACGGTCACGGGAAGTTTGACCTTAACCTGTACCGCAACGAATGGCGCCGGTCTCTCGGCGTCGGTTCCGCTGACTCTCAAGATCGACACGACTGCGCCGGCGGCTTTGGGAATGCCGGCGCCCGGTTGTTCGCTCTGGCCGCCGAACGGCAAACTCGTGCAGGTTGCCGCCATTGCGCCATCGGCCGGCGACTCCGGAGTAGCGTTATTCAATGTCACAGGCACAAGCACCGAACCTGCTCGTCCAGGACCGGATATTGTTATCACCGGGAGCGGACTGCAGCCGCGTGTCGTTCAAGTGAGAGCCGACCGTCTGGGTAGCGGCAACGGACGGGTGTACACCGTTACCGCCTCCACGACCAATGGAGCCGGCGTATCCACGACCGTGACGGCAACCTGTAGCGTTCCTCACGATCAAGGCAAGTAGCGGGGAAACCGGGGGACCAAGTCTGCTCTTGCGTCCCCCGGTTTCTTACCCCAAACTCCTCCAAGGGCTTCTGCCCCGCTTTTAGAACACGAACCCTCCCGGGCCCTGCGCCAGAGTCGTCTCCGCCGTGGTGAACACGTACGCGCTCTGCTGGAATGAATCCACGAACCGCGTGAGGCGCTCGCAGCCAAGCGCGCTGTGCGTGTAGAACGTCACCTTTGTGCAGCCGCCTGCGATCTCGGCGGATGGCGTCCAGCGCTTGGGCGCAGGCGCCAGCCAAACCCAGGCATCGGGATCGAGGCCCGATAGTTTGCGCCCGATGATCCGATGCGTGCTCCACGAGCAACCGTGCCACATAGCGCCGAACTCGCCGATCTCGCGGGCCAACATCGAGGCGCAAAGATAGCTCCACGGCGAGCCGTCACCCTCGATAGCCGCCATCAGATCACCGATCGCACCGGGCGGAATAGGCGGCGACAGAAAGCCGGGGCCGTATTGGGTGCAGTCGCCGGGCTCGGGGAAGGGCACATCGATGGGCACGGCGTAGACGGCGGCGTTGCCGTTGCCGCAGCCATCATGAAAGTGGTAGGCACGCAGGATTAAACCAGGGCTCAGGTGCAGCACCGGGAACGCAGCGAGCACGACCATGGGATCGACGGGGCTCTTGCGCCAACCCTCGTGTAGGCTCTCGTGAAAGAACCGCGCGGTGGACGCCGAGCGGCGAAGAACGTTCACGGGGCGTAGCGGGAAGTACTCGCAGACTGCCGCGATGTCCGTCATTTCACGCGGGGGTGACCCTTGCTGCTTGCGCAGCCCACTGCTTCAATTGGCCGATCAGCTTTTGCGCATCTTCCACCGTCTTGAGCCTCAGCCAGCAGTCCTCTACCGCCATCTTCCTCACGGGGTGAGCGTCTGTTAGCGCGTCCTTGATAGTCGTGTCGGCGACGCCAATCGCATCCGCGAGGCTCTTGAAGGGAATCCAAGCGTCCAACTGTCCGGCACCTGGCCCGTCCTTTCCCGCTACGTTAATGCCGAACACCATCTTCCGACCCGCCGGCGGACTCGTCCAATAACGAAACGAACCGCCAAATGTCCAATAGCGGGTCTCTTCCCATACATCCCGCATTTGACGACAGACTTCCACGAGAGGCATTGTCATGCGCTCATCTGCCATCGCAAGCAGTTGTTCGAGGGTTGGGTGAATAACTGGAGGCGGAATTGGCGGAATGCGATCCTCCACCAGCAATGACCGCGCCAGTATCTCTTTTCCGTCGCTCAGTTTCGCGTATTGGAAAAAGACGGCGTTAATATCAACACCGTGTCGCTCCGCCAGATAGCTGATGATGCGCTCAGCCGAGGAGTCGAGGCGGGCGGCAACCAGCAGCACGCGATGGTTCTGGCAAACAAGATCCGGCAGTTCGGTGTCAAATGATTCGAGGAAGGCTTCCGCCAGTGGACGTTGCAGGAACTGCTGTGCGTAGCCAGCGATGGTCTCCGGTGATTCCGAATCCAACCACGCCGCGTAATCCAGGGCCTGCGCCACGGCCTCGCGAGACGCTTGACTGCGCTTCAGTTCGATAATGACGAGGCTTCCGCTCTCGTCAATTCCAAGGAGGTCGAACTTACCAACGCCAGGGATGTTGCGTTGGCGGTCGATCAAAAGGATCTTGTCGCCAAGGATTTCCGGGTTCCGCGTTATCCAGGTCTCCAATTCGGCTTCAACGTGTTGCGCTGCCAGATCATCGCTAACGACGGAATTCAGAGAGCCGCTCACTATTTCCCACACCTTGATTGCGGTTGCCATGGCGCGTTAAGGGTACCATGGCGTCCTGTTCTTCGCGCCCGGACTTAATCATGCGTACGTGCGATTGGCCACGATTCCCGATTGGACTTTAAGGTCCAAAAAGTCTCACAACAGACTGCGGTCCGCGAGGATCAAATCCGCTGTGAGAGTCCGCAGGTATTTCGGGGACGGGCTGGAGTGAAAGAAACACCGAAACAGACAGGAAACGGACAGGAAAACCGTGCTTTCGTCTTCGGTCAGCGTCAGTCTCGCCAGTACCAGCTTTCGCGAACCGGCGAAAGCTCGAAGTCGCCGGCTGCGCCGGGCGCTAATCTCGGCTTAGCCGCGAACCAGTTTGCGGCCGCGGTCGAACAACTCGGCGGCGTCGTCCACTAGCCGGCGCCCGCGATCGTAGAGGTCGCGTCCGGCGCCGATCAGGTCACGGCTGGTGTCCTCCACCGCGTCTTTGCCTCGCTGGGTTGTACGGGAAAGCACTCTCCGCGTATCCCGTCCGGCCTTGGGCGCATACAGCAGGGCGACGCTCGCGCCAAGGATCGCGCCCGTCAGAAACCAAGCCATCCTGTTGAGGGCATCGGATGATGTGCGCGCTTCAAGCTTTTCGGGCATGTCGGTCTCTCCGGGAGAAGTCCGGTTTGGCTCCTGTCGGACACGGCGTTTCGGGCTGCTCCATTCATATTCTGCGATATCCTTGAACCATGGCGCAAGATTTCGGCCGCGAAGAAGAGTTACCGGAAGGCGTAGTAGACGCCTCCGCAGAGCTCGACATGGTGACGCTGTTCAGTTCGTCGAACATCGATGCCGAAATGGAGTCGAACAACATCCAACACCTTCTCGAATCGAGCGGGATACCTTCGGTGTTGGTAGGCGCGAGCATGATTCCGTCGCTTGAGTTTCAGGTGCAGGTCCCGCTCTCCCGGCTGGAAGAGGCGCAGCGGTTGCTCGAAGAGGCCCAGGCCGGCGGTCCGGAAGCCGCAGCCGAAGCGGAAGCCGCCTCGGAAGAATAGCCAACCCGATCCGACCCCGGCCCAGCCGGTGATATGCTTTCCACAGCAGAGGGCGCATGAGCACAAGAGGGGCGCTGTGGGTGTTTGCGATCGGGCTGGGCATCGCCGGCGCGCTGGCGGCGTTCGAGAAACCGTTCCGCATCTACGTGAGCATGGAGGGATATGACAACGTCCCTCTCCCATCCGACTGGCAGCAGAAATCCGAGTGGGTTTTCGGCCGCCTGATGTATCCCAATCACCCCAACTCCCTATTCGGCCGCCGCGGGCGTTTCGGCTATGGAAACTCGTTCGACTGGCGCGGGGGCGGAACGAGCTGGACGCAGGATTACCCGCGCGCCGACCGCCACTTCGCCATGGCAGTGCGCCGCCTCACGCGCGTCCAGGCGCGCTCCGTCGAACAGCCCGTCAATCCCGACGACCAGGACGATATCTACGGCTGGCCCTGGCTCTGCGCGGGCGAGATGGGCGATTGGAAGCTGACCGATACGCAGGTGGCGACTCTGCGCGAATACCTGCTGCGCGGGGGTTTTCTGCTGCTCGACGATTTCTGGGGGCCCGAGGAGTTCGGCCGTTTCAACGAGACCATGAGCAAGGTGTTTCCCACCCGGCCGATTATCGATATCCCCAACGATGACCCGGTATTTCACGCGGTCTACGACGTGGATGAGCGGCGCCAGCTTCTGGGAATGTGGGCGTTCCAGCGCGGTGGCTCGATGTCCCGCCGCGCCGAGGGCACGGTGGCCCGCTGGATGGGCATCTACGACGACAAGAACCGGCTCATGGTCGCCATCAACTTCAATTCCGATATGGGCGATTCCTGGGAATGGGCCGACGAGCCGAGCTACCCGGAGAAACTCTCGGCGCAGGGCCTGCGCATGGGCGTCAACGACGTTGTCTACTCCATGACGCACTAGTATCCGAACCGGCGCCCCACACCGCGGTTGTGCTTTAGGATGGGAATCATGGCAAGCGCGAGCTTATCCGAATTCCGGAACGAACCGTACGCCGATTTCTCCGTGCCGGCCAACCGGCGGGCCATGGAAGACGCACTGCAACAAGTACGAGCCGCCTTCGGACGTGAATACCGCCTCCGCATCGGCGGCGAGTGGCTCTCCACGGGTGACAAACTGACCTCGCTAAACCCGTCGAATACGCGGGAGGTGGTGGGCGTCCATCATAAAGCCACCGGGGAACTAGCGCGCCGCGCGGTGGAGGAAGCCTGGGCCGCGTTTCCGGCATGGAGCCGCGTGCCGGCGGCCGAGCGCGTGCGCATGCTGCTCGAAGCCGCGCGGATTCTCCGCGAGCGCAAGTTCGAGTTCGACGCGTGGCTGGTGTATGAGGCGGGCAAGACGTGGCCGGAAGCCGAGGCAGATGTCTCCGAAGCCATCGACTTCTGTGAGTATTACGCGCGCGAGATGCTGCGCCTCGATGGGCCGCAACCGCTGGTGCAACTGCCCGGCGAACGGGATGAGCTGGTCTACATACCGCTCGGGGTGGGCGTGGTGATTCCCCCGTGGAATTTTCCGTTGGCTATCCTCACGGGGATGGCCGTTGCGTCTCTGGTCGCCGGCAATACCACGATAGTGAAACCATCGAGCGAGACGCCGACCATGGCCGCCAAATTCGCCGAAGTTTTGCTTGAAGCGGGCTTCCCCGAATCCAGTTTCACGCTGCTGACGGGCAGCGGGCAAGCCGTGGGCGACGTGTTGGTGGTGCATCCCAAGACGCGCTTCATCGCGTTCACGGGCTCGCGCGATGTCGGCTTGCGGATCAACGAACTGGCCGCCAGGCGGCAGCCGGGGCAAATCTGGATCAAGCGCGTGATTGCGGAGATGGGCGGCAAGGACGCAATCGTGGTGGATGCGGATGCGGATCTCGATGCGGCGGTGAACGGCGTGCTGGTTTCGGCGTTCGGATTCCAAGGGCAGAAGTGCTCGGCCTGCTCGCGCGCCATTGTGGATGCCGCCGTTTACGACCGCTTCGTGGAGAAGCTCGCGGAGAAGGCAGGCAAGCTTCGCGTAGGGCCGGCCGACGACCCGGCCAACTACATGGGCCCGGTGATCGGCGAGGGCGCCCGGAAGACGATTCTGAGTTATATCGAGGCGGGAAAGTCCGAGGGGCGGTTGGTGGCCGGCGGCGGCCCCGTTCCGGAGGGCGGCTACTTCATAGCGCCGACCGTGATTGCCGATGTGGAGCCGGGCGCGCGAATCTTCCAGGAAGAGATCTTTGGGCCGGTACTGGCGGTCACCAAGGCGCGCGATTTCGAGGACGCGCTCGATAAGGCGAACGATTCCGAGTACGGCCTCACCGGCGCGGTTTACTCGTGCAACGCCGCACACATCCAGGCCGCGCGCGAGCGTTTCCACGTAGGGAACCTTTATTTCAACCGCAAATGCACCGGCGCCATGGTCGGAGCGCACCCTTTCGGGGGGTTCAACATGTCGGGAACCGATTCGAAGGCCGGCGGACCCGATTATCTCCTTTTGTTTCTTCAGGCTAAATCGCTGGCCACGAAAGTTTCGTAGAATCTGCCGGGGCCCTGGACAGAACCGCGGCGAAGGGCTTTATAATAAGCCCTCAGGCTGTCCGATCCTAAAGCGACGCCCGGTCCGGGGGCGTCCGGTGCGTCACGAATGAATCTATCCGCTCTCGTTCTGCCGGTATTGGTTGGATTGATCCAGATCTCCGGCTACGCCGCTACTCCGGCCAAGAGTGCCCCGGCTGCCAAAACGGCAGCCAAGAAGGCTCCGGCCGCAGCGGTTGCCAAGACGGCGCCGGTCAAAACGCCGGCAGCCAAGAAAGCTGCCACGGTTGCTCCGAAACCGGCTGCGCCCAAGGCCGCGGCAGTGAAGAAGCCTGCCGTCACCAAGACAGCCGCCAAGAAGAAGCCGGTAGTGCGAAAGCCGAAGGCCGCTCCACCGGTGGACCCCACGTTAGGCGATAACGTGGATGGCGACGACCTGACCGTGCGGCGGGCGGCGGTGGCCGCCCTGGGCACGCTGAACGGCGCGGTGGTGGTTCTGGACCCCACCAACGGGCGCGTGCTCAGCATGGTTAACCAGAAGTTGGCGCTCAAGAGCGGCTTTATTCCGTGCTCCACCATCAAGCTGGTGACCGCGCTGGCCGCCTTGAACGAAGGCATCATCGAGCGCGACACGACGGTGAAGCTGAGCCGGACCCTGAGGTTCAACCTCACAACCGCCCTGGCGCATTCCAACAATCAGTATTTCCAGAGGCTGGGGAATCAGCTCGGGTTCGACCGCGTAACGCACTACGCGCAGATGGTGGGCCTGGGCGACAAGGCGGGATTGAATATCGCCGGCGAGGAGCCCGGGGTCTGGCCGGCCACGGCGCCGAAAGCGGGCGGAGTGGGCATGATGACCGCCTACGGCCAGGAGATTCTGATGACGCCGCTCGAACTGGGCGCGCTGCTCTCGGCCATCGCCAACGGAGGCACGCTTTATCATCTGCAGTACCCGCGAACGCCGGAAGAGGCGGATGAGTTTACTCCCCAGGTGAAGCGGACGCTCGATCTCTCGCCCACTGACATTGAGGATATAAAGGTTGGGATGCGCGGAGCCGTCGATTTCGGCACGGCGCGGCGGGCGGGGTACGACGCGAACGAACCCATTTTGGGCAAGACCGGGACGTGCACGGATTTCCGCATGTCGAGCCACATGGGGTGGTTCGGATCGTTCAACGAAGTGGACCATCATCAGCTTGTAGTGGTGGTGATGTTGATGGGGACCAAGACCGTGTCCGGTCCGGTGGCCTCGGGCGTTGCCGGGGCGATCTATCGCAATCTTTCCGAGCAGCGGTATTTCGTGGCGGACGGGCAACCCCGCGGCAATGTGGGCCCGCTGGCCATCAGCGCCTGCTGTTCTCAATAAGCAACGCCCTTAGGAATTCCTGCGCGGAGCCCCTCAGGGCTCCGCATTTTCATTTGAGAGGACCGGCAAGGAAAGGAACGCTCTTATAGAGCGGGAAGGATTTCGGGAAGGAATTGGGATTTGCTAGGTGGGAACTGGGCGGGCCGGATTCCCTCTTACGTTCACACGATAACTCGCGGTTGCCTCTACTTGGGCCAGCAGTTTCCTGTAAGCCAATGAAAGCAATGGGTTAATCTTTCCATTTCCGGCTGTGACCGGCTTTCTTTGTCTGCTGGGGGAGCCCCGGCGTCACGCTGTGGCCGTGATTCACGGATTGACCCCCTTTAACATAAGGAACTAAAATGGTTGGCAGCCGAAACATTCCTCGATCCAGGAGCGGCCTGTAGTATGAAAGCCTCACGTTTCCCGATTGTGTGCCTGAGTTCCTCCCTGGCGCTGGCGCTCTGCGCCATTGCGTCCGCCCAAAAGACGACGCCTGCCCAGTCGGTACAACGGGAAACCGTTGCCAAGCCGCTTACCGACAAGGAACGCCAAAAGAACGAGGAAAAGCTCCGGAAGGAGCTGGAGACGCCTTATAAGAAGTGGCTGGACGAAGACGTCGCCTACATCATCACCGACGAGGAACGGCAGGCCTTCAAGCGGCTCCAGACGGATGAGGAGCGCGAGCAGTTTATCGAGCAGTTCTGGCTGCGCCGCGATCCCACGCCGGATTCGGTCGAGAACGAATACAAGGAAGAACACTACCGCCGCATCGCCTACGCGAACGAACGCTACGCTTCGGGCATTCAGGGGTGGAGAACCGATCGCGGGCGAATCTACATCGCGTATGGGCCGCCGGATGAGAACGACGATCATTCGCAGGGTGGAAGCTACAACCGTCCTTTTGAAGAAGGCGGCGGCAACACCAATACGTACCCGTTCCAAATCTGGCGCTACCGCTACATCGACGGCATTGGCACGAACGTGGAAATCGAATTCGTGGACCCCACCATGACCGGTGAGTTCCATATGACGATGGATCCGTCGGAAAAGGACGCCCTGTTGCACGTCCCCGGCGCCGGGCTCACGCAGTCGGAAATGTTGGGAATGTCGAGCAAGGATGACCGGTTCAATCGTACCGACGGCACGCATCTGGGCGTGGGTGACGCGTCGATGCCTACGCGCATGAACCAATTTGAGCGGTTGGACCTGTACACGAAATTGCAGAAGGCTCCCGAGGTGAAGTTCAAAGACCTGGAAGCGATGGTCAATTCGCGGATCTCGTATAACGTGCTCCCGATGAAGGTGCGGGCGGACTATTTCCCCATAACCGACACCTCGGTTCTTACCAACGTCACACTCGAGTTCGCGAACAAAGACTTGCAGTTCCAAAACAAGGACGGCGTGCAGAAGGCTACCGTCGAAATCTACGGACGCATCACCACCATGACGCGGCGGCGCGTCAGCGTGTTTGAAGATACGGTTGCGGTGAACAGTCCGCCCGAAATGTTCGAGGCATACGCGAAGCAGCGGTCGTTGTACCAGAAGACAGTGCCGCTGGCTCCCGGGACGTACCGGTTGGACGTGGTCGCCAAGGACCTGACGGGTGGCACGGTAGCCAACTACGGCGTAGCGATCACGGTGCCGCGCATCGGCGAGGATCAACTCTCGGCGAGCACGATGATATTGGCGGATCTGATCGAACCCGTTGCAATGAGGAGCATAGGGACCGGCCAGTTTGTGATCGGCAGTTCGAAGGTGCGCCCGCGGGTGGATGAAGTCTTCACTCAGAACGAGAAGATGGGAATCTACCTGAAGGTATATAATTTCGGCCAGGATGAGCTGACCCACAAGCTGATCGGGCAAGTGGAGTACGAAATCGTTAGGAACGGTTCGAACGAGCCCGTAATCCAGTATTCGGAAGATATCGCACAAATGCCGAACGCTTCCGCGGCGCAGGTCACAATCGAGAAGTTGCTGCCGCTCAAGAGCTTGGCTCCGGGGCAGTATACTATACGGCTGAAGGTGACCGACAAAGTTCGAAATCAGGTCTTGACCCCGTCGGCCAAATTTACGGTAACCTAGACAGTTAGTGGGGCGTGTCCCCGCGTAAGGGTGTGGCGTCGCCGATGTTTCACAGGACGCACAAGACGATAGCGGTCCTAGCGTTGGGCATGGCATGCTTCGCCGCCCCGTGTGTTTCCCATGCGGCAATCCCCGTCAAGCTCAGCGGATCGATCTCCGGAACCGTGACGAATGGAACGGGCGCTCCGCAGATGGGCGCCGCGGTGCTGCTTTACAACCGGCAGGACCGGGTCTCGGGCCGCACGCTCACCGATGGGCAAGGGCAGTTTGGCTTCTCCGGGCTGTCGCCCGACACCTATGCCGTTCGGGTCACGCTGGCCTCGTTCATTCCCGCGCTGAAGAAGGACATTCTGGTCCAACCCGGAATGCGCAGCGTGCTGGCGGTGAACCTGAATACCCTTTTCAGTTCCATCCAAATCAAGTATCCGCTCCTTGAGAACGGCAGCCTGATGAGCGACGACTGGAAGTGGGTGCTGCGCGGGAATGCGGCCACCCGGCCGGTGATGCGGGTCCTCGAATCCGCGAAGGCTCCGGGCGAGGGCTCCGAGAAGGTGTTCTCGGAGACTCGTGGCGTGGTTCGGGTTCTGGCGGGAGACGCTCCGGCCACCGGAACGGCAAGCGAAGCCGACTTGGGCGCCGCGTTCGCGCTGGCGACTTCCGTTTACGGCAACAACCAGCTCGAAGTGAGCGGCAACTTGGGGCTCGGCACTACGGGTACCCCCGCCACGGCGTTCCGGACGGGATACCGGCGGTCGGAAGGCGGTCCCGAGATCTCCGTCACCATGCGGCAACTCTATCTGCCGGGGCGTCAGGGCGTGGGCTCGGGCTCGGACCCGGTGACCACGATGCTGCGCTCCACCTCGGCCAGCCTCGATGACCGCAGTGAGATTACCGAGAACCTGGTGGTGCAGTACGGCATCTCGATGGATTCGGTGACCTTCATCGAGCACGTGAGCTACTTGAGCCCCTATGTGCGCATGAGCTACTCGTTTGGCAGCGCGGGGGAGCTGGCCTTTGCCTACGCTTCGGGCAACGCACGCCCGGACCTTTCCGGAGACGCTCCCAGGGACAGCGGCTTGCAGCGCAATCTGAACAGCCTGGGCATGTTCCCGCGCGTTTCGGTGCGCGGCGGAAGGCCGATGGTGCAGCACGGCGAGGAGTACGAACTGACGTATTCGCGAGTAGCCGGTTCGCGGCGTTACGACCTGGCGGCGTATAACGAAGCCGTGCACAACGCGGCGCTGACCATGGTGGCCCCCGACGGATTGTTTGACGGAGCCGAAGTCCTCTCCGACCTGACCTCGGGAAACTGGATTTTTAACGCCGGCAACTACAGCAGCGCGGGCTTCACCGCAGCCGTTACGCAGAGTCTCGGTGAATCTGTCAGCGCCACGCTGATGTACGGGTCCATGGGCGCCCTGACGGCGTCATCGCGCGAACTGGTTAGCGCCAACCCGGATGAGCTTCGCGCGATGATCAAGGCCGGCCGGAAGCGGGCTGCAACCGCCCGGGTGGCCTTGACGGCGCCGGTGAGCGGCACGCAGATGATTGCCAGCTACCAGTGGTCCGATCACCGGTGGGCCATGCCCGGCCATCTGTACACCACGCAAGGCTTGCGGCCGATGCCCGGTTTCAATATCTATCTCCGGCAGCCCATCCCTCTGATTTCGGCGCGGCAGTGCCGTGTGGAAATGACCGTCGATATGCGGAACCTGCTGGCGCAGGGTTATCTGCCTTTAGAGGCTTCGGGCGGCCAGCCCGTCGTCCTTGTCGATAACCCGCGCAGCCTGCGCGGAGGCGTCAATTTCATCTTCTGACCCGTCCCCCGGCATGGCGAAAACCTTCGGCTTCAATGACAGTGAATTGAAGATGCTGCTGGTAGCGGTGCGCCACATGCGCCGTACGTTCGCCCGCGCACAAGCCGCCGAACCCGGCGTTGTGGATAGCTACGCCGCGCTCTACGATGCCCTCCACGAAAAACTCCTGGATATGGCCGGTCCGGTGCCCGAGGAACTGCGCCAGACGCTGAAATAGCCGGGTTTCATAACCCCAGTTCCATAACCAAAGATAACAGTGGGTCTGGTCCTGCCTACGCTTGTCGTCCTGGTAAGCCGGAGGTACTTAGGTAACTAGCGAAACTTGCCGGAATGGCCGATCATAGGCGCAGAGGGAAAAAGCATGGTCGTCACATTCGGTAATGGGCAGTCGGTGAGGGCGGTAATCCTGGCGCGGGAAGAGAACGAAATCCGTGCGGCGCTTGAGGGCAGCGAGGACACCACCCGGTTTATCAACGTGAACGGAACCTGGGTATCGGACGAATGTGAGCCAGTCGGGATCGAGTTCCACTGGCAGCGCCGAATAGCGTTACCGACGCCCGAAGAAGCGGAGTGCATCTGCCCGAAAGATATGGCGGCGAAGCTGATCCGGCTTCTGCATTACGGGGAGCGGGAAGAAGACGAAGCCTCGGCGATGGCGTTTGAGACGCCGGCCGGCACGCGAGCGTATCAGATAGTCTGAGAGCGCGGCTCCCTCGGCTTCGGTGAACCAGTTAACGAAAGAAATGCGGCACATCCTTTCGTTAGGGCGGGGCTAGCGGAAGGATTTTCCGTCGCGTTCGCCATGCCCAGACCCAAATGACGCTCTCCGCAGTTTCTTGCTCCGGTTTCCCGCCAGTATCCAGTATTTCCGCCGGTATCGAGCCCGCTTCTTCCGAACGTGATACTATCCCGGTTTATGCCTAAGAAGCAGGGCCTTCCCGATCCTCCTGAAATGACAGTTCGCGCGGTGCTGGTGGGGCTGTTTCTCGCCCTGGTTTTCGGCGCGGCCAACGCTTACCTCGGAATGAAGGCCGGGCAGACTATCGCCGCCACCATCCCGGCCGCGGTCATCGCCATCGCGGTGTTCCGCGTCATGGGCGGCGGCATATTGGAGCAGAACATCGCGCGCACGGCCGCCTCCGTGGGCGAGGCGCTGGTGGCCGGGGCCATCTTCACCATCCCGGCGTTCATGATGGTGGAACTCGAAGGGCACAAGCTGTGGGCCGATTTGCGCCAGCACTACTGGCAATCCGTATTCATTCTGCTGGTGGGCGGGTTGATCGGCGTATTCTTCATCATCGTGTTGCGGCGCCCGCTGTGCGTCGAAACCGACCTGCCGTTTCCCGAGAGCGTGGCGTGCGCCGAGGTGGTGAAATCGGGCGAGGAGGGCGGCGACGCCCCGAAGTTCGTATTCGGCGCGATGGGCTTTGCCGGGCTGATGCAGATTCTCACGTCGTATAAGGGCTTGCAGATCTTCCGCGCCAACCTGGAAGGGTTTCTGGCATTTCCCCGCTCCGTGGTGCAGCATTTCGATTTCGATAAGAAGGCGATTGGCGATGTAGTGCACGGAGGGGGCATCTATTGGGCTACGCCGGGGCTCTCGCCCGCGCTGATGGGCATCGGCTACATCATCGGGCCTAGAGTCTCCGCCATCAATGCCTCGGGCGGCGTTCTGGCGTGGTGGGTGCTCATTCCGCTGCTGCTGTTTTTCGACCCCGACCTTCCGCGCCGGCTGAACATCGCGCCGGGAGCGGGATGGGACGTGATGGCGAATTCGGTGTGGTACAACATCGTGCGGCCCATCGCGGTGGGCGCGATGCTGGTGGGGGCGTGCAATACGCTGTTCTCCATGCGCAACTCCATCGCGCAATCGATTAAGGGAGCTTTCGGCGCCTCGGCCCGCGCGGCGCACGAAGGGCAGCAGCGCGCACGGACTGACCGCGATATCCCGATTCAGTGGCTCGTCTCGGGCGTGGGCGTGCTCGTGGTGGCGGTCACAATCATCTATTACATGTTCACCGGGAGTTGGACCTCGGCGATCATCGCCGCGGCCATCATGGGCGTGGCTGGGTTCCTGCTTTCGGCCGTGGGCGGATATCTGGTGGGCCTGGTGGGCAGTTCGAATCAGCCGCTATCGGGGCTGACGCTTTCGGCGCTGGTGCTATCGGCGCTGGTGATGCTGGCCATCGGCGCCAAAGGCATGAGCGGCGTGGCGGCGGTGCTGGGCGTGGCCAGCGTGGTGGCCTGCGCGTGTTCGGTTTCGGGGTCGCTGATTCAGGACCTCAAGGCCGGGCAACTGCTGGGGGGCACGCCCTGGAAGATGCAGGTGGTGGAGATCATGGCGGTGATCGTGCTCTCGCTCTTCCTGATGCTGCCCATCGTGGCGCTGCACGAAGCCAATCTTGCGACCGGCGGCATCGGCGGGCGCGCGCTTCCGGCGCCGCAAGCGGGCCTGATGGCGCAACTGGCGCGCGGCATCGTGGGCGGCCAGATGGCATGGGGCCTGATCGGCATCGGCGCCGCATTCGGCATCGCCCTGATCATGTGCGGCGCCAGTTCGCCCATGCTGATCGCGGTGGGAATGTATCTGCCGTTCGATACCGTGTCGGCCATCTTTGTGGGCGGGGTGATCAAGTGGGTGGTGGACCGCATGGCCGCCAGCCGCACGCCGGAGGTGCGCGCGCGGGTGGAAGAGCGCGGAACGCTGCTGGCCTCGGGGCTGATCGCGGGCGAAGCCATCATGGGCATCATCCTGGCCGTAACGTTCCTATCGGGCATCAGCTCGTTCACGAAGCTGCTCACCGGGTCGGTTCAATTCGCCTTCTTCCCGGCTTGGGGCGGCTGGCTGTCGCTAGCCGGGTTCGCGGCCATCGCATGGGTTCTCATTCGCATTCCGCTCGGCGCAAAGGAGCGCGTGTGACGCGCAGCATCGGGTTTGTGGGGCGGACGCACTCGTCCGCGCCGGACCCCCTGGTCCGGCTGGCGGGTTCTCGCGTGCGTCCGGAGAAAGCCGACCAGGGGACCGGCTTGCAGGCCAGGGGGCCTGCTCCACTTTGCCTCGCGGCCCTCGTGGCGATAGCGGCGATTACCGTCACCGCGGCCGAAGCGCAACAGCCTCAGGCCACGCGCCAGCCGGCCGCCGACGCGCAGGAAATCGCGCGGCTCATTACCGCAAACGGACTGAAGGCCGACGTCTCTTTTCTGGCCTCGGACGCGCTCGAAGGGCGGGGAACGCCATCGCGCGGTCTCGATGTTGCCGCGGAGTTCCTGGCGGCGCAATTCCGTCGCGCCGGCCTCCAACCGGCTGGGGACGACGGCTACTTCCAGACGGCGAACTACGTCTTGCTCAAGCCCGGGGCTGGCGCCGTGGACATGACATTCCATGTGGGCGGGCGAAGTCTGCAAGTCGATCCGGCGCGGATGGGGCTGCTGCTGCCCTCGGCGGTAAGTTTGGACGGCAGCGCCGCCGAGTGGCTGGCGCGAAACGCGGGCGGAGCCGCGGAAACCGCTCAAGGCAAGGTGGTCCTCGTGCGCGGCGCGTTGATCGGGGGACCGGGCCAGGCCGGGGCCGCCATGACCATCCTTTTCGCGAATGATTCCAGCGTTCTCCGCCTCGCGCGCCGGCTTTCGCTGCAACCTGCCGGCGAAACAACGCCCGCAGCTCCAATCCTGGCCATATGGGACGACGCGCTTCGCCAGCAACTGGAGGGCGCGGCGGAGATTCGGGTTACCGCGCATATTCCGCCGCCGGATCGCGCGCCGGTGAAATTGCGCAATGTCGCCGGGATTCTGCGGGGCGCCGACCCGGCCCTGCGCGATTCCTACGTGGCCGTTACGGCGCATTACGACCACATGGGCACGCTCCCCGAGGGCGAGGGCGACCGCATCTACAACGGCGCCAACGACGACGCCAGCGGGGCTGCCACGGTGGTTGCCGCGGCCAATGCCCTGGCCGCGCTCCCTGAGAGGCCCAGGCGGAGCATCCTGTTCATCGAGTTCTTCGGGGAGGAGTTGGGACTCTGGGGGTCCCGCTACTATGTGGGGCATCCCGTGGTTCCTCTGGCGGATACGATTGCCGATATCAATCTGGAGCAACTCGGCCGGACGGATAGCTCGGAAGGCCAAAACATCGGGATGATGAACCTGACCGGGTTCGACTTCACCACGTTGCCGGGGACATTCCGGGGGGCAGGCGCGGATTGCGGCGTCGAGGTAAAGAACGACGCGGCGCTGAGCGGCCGCTACTTCGCGGCCTCCGATAATGCCTCGTTCGCCGCGGCCGGGACGCCTTCCACCACGGCGTCGGTCACGTACGAATTCCCCGATTATCACGGTCTGGGGGATGAGTGGCCGAAGCTCGACTACGAAAATATGGCGCGGGTTGGATGCGCCGTGACCCTGGCCGCGCGGCGCCTGGCCGATAGCGCGGATCTCCCGAAGTGGAATGCGGCGAATCCGCAAGTGGAGCGTTATATCAAGGCCGCGCCGCAGTCGGCCAGGTAAGCCTGCGTTTAGCCGAAACGCCGTTCCCGGCGACCAGGCGCCGCAACGTGGCGGCGCTACGTCTTGGTTTTGCCCTTAGCCTTCGACTCGGGGGCTTCCTCGGCTTCCAGAGCGGCTTCCACCGGAGCGGCCGTGGGATCCACGGTCTTCAGCACGTCATTGAAGAGCGCTTGCTTCCGAAGATCCACCTTGGGAGGCGGGGCCGTCTCATGACGGAAATCGTGATCGTTATGGCAGGTTCGGCACCGCACCTTGGCCGCTTCGGCGTTCATCACCGAAACCACCAGATGATTCATAACGCGTTTGCAACGGACGCAATAATCGTCAATATCGTCGCCGAGACGAACTTCACGCATTGAGGGCTCCTAACCGGCCGGCGCCTGCGCCGCAGGCTCCGGTTCGGCATGCTGCTTCACTTCCGGCAGAACCCATTGCGCGGGCTCCAGGCCGACGTATTTGCAGATGCGCAGTTCGCCGTTTTCGGTTTCCAGCAGATCGCCGACGCCCAGCGGCTCGCCCGCTTCCTTCAGCAACCGCCACGCATCGTACTCGTTCTGCGCTTCCACGCTTCCCCGCAACTCGTAATCTCTGGGCTTCGCCTGCGCGCAACCGGATACATGCGGCGCCCATCGAAACTGCTGCCGGGGCAGATCCTTCATGCGGTGCACTCTATAGGCCGGCATAGCCTACATTGTAATCGAAGGCGGCGCCGCCAACGCGCCCGGCTCGCTCCTGCCCGATCAACGCCCGCGCGTCTTCGGGCGCGCCAGGCGCGTAGCACAGCCCCTGCGGGCGCAAGTCCGGGAGCGGTCTACTTCCCATGTTAGAATTAGGCGTACCCCCTCCCTTAGGTTTCAAACCGAAGTCAAGTTAGGTAAACGCCAAAACTTCTATGCAGAAACAGGAACCGAAGCGAGTACTGGCCGTACTCAGCGATTTGTTCTTCTCGGTCAAGCTCTCCGATGCGGCCAAGAGGTCTGGCCTTGCGCTCGAGTTTGTGAAAGACGCGCAGCAAGTCCTCGAAAAGGCGCAGCACAAACCGTCGTTGATTATCTTCGATCTGAACTACGAAGCGGCGGCGGCGCTGACGTTGATTGCAACGCTCAAGAGCCGGCCCGAAACGAAGGGCATCAGCCTGATCGGCTACGTATCGCACGTGCAGGGCGAGTTGAAGCAGCAGGCGCACGAAGCGGGATGCGATATGGTGATGGCGCGCTCGGCATTCTCGCAGAACATTCCCCAAATCTTCAAACGCCACTCCGGCAACTAGACGCCGCGCCGCGTCCCTCGTACCTACCTGTCCGGCTGCGCTTGCGCGCGGGCTCACTTGTCTTGGAGATCCATCAATCTGGAGGCAATTGCGGGCAAGCTTGAGGCGCCCATCACGAATCAGCCGGCGTAGCGGTCGCGGCAGGTTTCGGAACAGAAGTAGATCGTCTGCCCTTTGACCTGGCGCTGCAGGCTCGCGGCGGGGGAAACATACGCGCCGCAAACGGGGTCCTTCTTTAGTTCGCCGCCGGAAGGAATGTCGGGTCTGGGCTGAGACTGCGCGGGGGGCCGGCGGGCCGACGCGAAGGCGCGAATCGCCGAACGCACGATCAGGAAGAGCAGGAGATAGGCGAGGAGTTCGAGGAGCGACCGAAACATGGGGTCGGGGCGGGAGTCTGGCTCCCGCCCCGGAATCCAATTACTTCTTCTTCGTGGTAGTAGTGGACTTCTTGGCGTTGGGGTCGCTGAACCTGGTTTCCACCGTGGCTCCCAGCGTCGTCAGCATGTCCTTGGCGGGCTGAGCGTACGGCCCGTCCGGGGCGAGCGACAAGTACTTCTGGAAGGCTTCGTTGGTTCCGGCTACCGGGGTGATCTTGCCGTCCGCGCTAATCTGAGCCTTGCTCATCAGCGAGACGCCGTACTGGTAGTAGGCATCAGCGTAGTTCGGGTCGGTCTCGATGGCCTTCTTGAAGGCCTCCACAGCGGAGTCGGCGCTGCCCGCGTTGACCATGATGGCGCCAAGGTTGTAGTAATACTTGCCCGCTCCGGGCGGATCGAGAGCGGCCGCTTTCACGATCTCGGCTTGCGCTTCGGCGTACTTCTTGACGCTGGCCAAGCCGCGCCCGAAGTTATTGTGGAAGCCGGCTTCCGTGGGCTTCAGCGTGATCGCCTGCCCGTAGGCATCGATGCCTTTTTGGATAAGGGCATCGCGCTCGGCTCCGGTCTTCGTAGTCGCGAGCCCGAATTCCGCATCGCCGAGGTTGCACCATACGGCGGTCTGTTTCACATCGAGAGTGGAAGCGAGTTCCAACTTTGCGACGGCTTCGGGCCAGTTCTTCGCTTCGATGGCGGTCATGCCGGCGGTGAAGGCGTCGTTCAGTTCCTTGTTCTTCTTCATCGCCTCTTCGCGCTGTTTCAGAGCGGCTTCAACGGCAGCCTTCTCTTCGCCGGAGAGTCCCTTGGTTGCGGCGGCGAGATTGCCCGACTGGGCGGCAGCTGACATGGCCTGATCCCGGGCGGCCGTGTTTTCCTTCGCTTTTGCAAGGTCAAACTTCAGCGGCGTGCCAGACGACGCGCCCTTAACGCCGGCCTGGAAGTCCACTACCTTGTCGTCTACCAAGATGGATACGGTGAACGTGCCGCCAACGGGCAGGCCCATATAAAGGAAATGACCTTTGTTATCCGTCTTTGTTTCGTAGTTCTGCTTGACGTCCGTTCTTTCAAGCTTAACGACGGCCTTAGCCAGCGGCTTGCCGTCCAATCCGATCACGTCGCCTTCGATCCTGGATGTTTGTGCGACCGAAGCAGCGGCTAGGAGCACAATTCCGGCAACGGCTCCGGCCAATTTGCGGAACTTCATAATACCTCCGTACAAATAAACAAGTTTCTACCGAAACAACAGTATAGCGTAATCGTACAGACTCGCGAAGGGCCGCTTACTCGTCAAATAGCCCAATTTGGGTCTTGGGCGCTGCCTTGGCGCGTTTGCGGAGAGGGCTCCCCACAACGCCCAGCACTTCGGCCGAACGCAGCGCGGCGCGCGGCACGAACACCCGCTGCTGGTTGCTGTAAGGGTCTGGGGGGATGATGCTGAAGCCGTATGGCTCAAACTGCAGCAGGTTGTTGGGGATGACGCCTTCGATCGCCTCCCCGTCGCGGAACTGCAAGGTGACCCACAGGCCCTCCATTTTGGGCCGGGTATGGAAAACCCGCCTCCCCCCGTCGGCCGTTTCGAATTCCCGCACAAAAGAGACAGTCTTGATTTCTTCAAACGGGACGGTGACCAGTTTGCCTTCCAGGGAGAGCACCTCTACGCCTGCAGGTTGAACAAAAGACAGTGGGTTAACGTACCCGACGAGGGGCTCCTTCTCGAAGCGCCGAAGAATCGCCTTCTTGGTGGAAGCGGCCAAATATCGCCTCTTTGTTGCGTCTATGTTTCAAACATTTAGGCGCTTATTGTATCATTGGCACGATGCCCGGAGTGATCGCCGAGACCGCGCCTACCCTGCAAGGCGCCACGGCGGCGTTCCTCGCCTTCTGCCGCCTCGAAAAGGGTTTGTCCACCAACTCCTTACAAGCCTATTCTACTGATCTTTCTAGTCTTAGCGCATTCTTCGTAGACTCCGGGAATGTCCCTGCCCAGGAGGGCTTGGAAACATATGTGGACTCCTTGTACAAATCCGAACTGAGCCCACGGACGATCGCGCGGCGGCTGGCCACGCTCCGCAATTTTTACCGTTTTCTGCTGCGGGAGAGGCGCATCGAGGCCGACCCTTCCGAGTACTTGAAGTCCCCGAAGCAGTGGCAAACAATTCCTAAGTTCTTGAATTTGGAAGAGATTAACCGCATAATACAGACCCCCGACATTTCCCGGCCGGCGGGGGTTCGCGACCGGGCGATGTTGGAACTCTTGTATGCGACCGGGTTGCGGGTTTCCGAGCTCTGCCGCTTGGGCGTGGGGGATTTGAATCTGGAACTTGGGTACGTGAGAACCGTCGGCAAAGGGAATAAGCAGCGCTTGATCCCCGCCGGCAAGCAGGCGCTCCAGGCGGTTCGGGACTACCTGGGCGAAGCGAGGGGCGCGCTGCTGAAGGGTAAGACGAGCAAATATCTGTTTGTTACGGGCCGTGGAGGGTGTATGACGCGCCAGGGGTTTTGGAAACTGCTTGGCGGCTACGGCAGAAAAGCTGGAATCTTTCGCCAATTGACGCCGCACGTTTTCCGGCACAGTTTCGCTACGCATTTGCTGGAAGGCGGCGCGGATCTCCGCAGCGTGCAAACCATGTTGGGGCACGCCGATATATCCACGACGCAGATATATACCCATGTCATGCGGTCGAGGCTGCGGGACGCCATCAACCGGCATCACCCACGCGCCTGAGCGGACACTCCGGTCCGGCCGGCGCGGGAAGCGATAGGGACTTGAAGCGCTTGCAATGAGCGATTACATCTACATGTTGGAGAGCCGCCTGACTCCCGAACAGAATCAGGCGGTGGCGGCAGTTCAGACCGCCGCGGTGGAAGCGGGCCTCAACGTGTTCCTGACGGGCGGCGCGATGCGCGACGTGCTCGGCGGCTACCCGATTCGCGACCTGGATTTCGCGGTGGAAGGCAACGCGATGAAAGTCGCCAAGGGCGTTTGCTCGGCGGCACGGGCCCGGCAAGCAACCGTCGACGAGCTCCGCAAGAGCGTCGAGCTGGAATTCCCCACCGGCGTCACCGCGCAGATCGCGATGACGCGGCAAGAGAAGACCTCGCGCGCGGGCGCCAAGCCGCAGATCTCGCAGGCAACCATTCAGGAGGACCTCAGGGGCCGCGACTTTACGTGCAATGCCATAGCCCTGTCGCTCAATAAGGCGTCGCGCGGCCTGCTGCTGGACCCTCTGAACGGGCTGGCGGACATCGAGCGCCGCGAGTTGCGCGCGGCCGGCCCCTACGGGTTCTACGATGACCCGTCGCGTCTGCTGCGCGCCGTGCGCTTCTGCGTGCGCTTCGGGTTTGCGGTCGAAGAGCGAACCCAACTGCAAATGGCCAACGCGCGGGAAGCCGGAGTAGAGTCGCTGATTCCGCCGCGGGCGCTTGGGGATGAGTTGGTGCGCATTTCGGTCGAGGACAGCCCCGGCGAAGTCATACAGGCGCTGGCCGATGCGGGGATGCTTCCGCTATTCTCGCCGTCCCTTGCCGGGGCCAAGCTGAATTCCGCCGGCTTGGGCCGTTTCGAGAAGCTTGTGCGCGCGCTGCCCGGCGCGGCGAATTGGCGCGCGGCCCGTATGGGGCCTTTCTTCTACGCGCTCACCGAAAAGTTCACTCCCAAGGAAAAGCTGGCGCTCATCCGCGGCGTCGCCCTGACCAAGGGGGAGGTCGATATTTGGCAGAAGTTGGAGCCGCGCGCGCGCAAACTGGAAACGGCGCTCCGCTCGCCGCGTATCCGCAAGCCTTCGCACGTATACCGTCTCGTCTCGGAAGCCCCTCCGGACGAAATCATCTATCTGCTCTATCACTCCGCGGTGAAGCCCGTCCGGGAACGCCTGCGGAATTACTTCCAGAAGTACCTGCCCGCCGTTGAGGAAATCACGCCGGAAGAGTGGGCCGCATTGGAGGGTGCGCCGGGCACGCCGAAGAACAACAAGGCCCGCGAAGCGTTCTTGACGAACCGGCTTGACCGGCGGCCGCCGAAGGCGCCCGCTCCGGAGGGCGCGCCCGAAGCGGAGCCGGAAGAACAGCCCGCGCCGCGAAGAGGCCGCTGAGCGGAACCGCTACTGAACTTTTCCCATCCCGGCGCCGGACAGCAGGAACACCGAGGCGTTGCGCGCCGAGTGCGCCAGAACCTGCCGGTGATCGGCCGGAATCCCCGCAGTGCGGAACTCGTGCTGAGCGAGTTTCACGGCCGCGCGGTTTTCCTCAGACCGCACAATTCGGCCGAAAGCGAACAATTGCAGCGGCGCCACGTTGTGCAACAGGACGGGCCAGACGATGTGCAGTTCCACTTGCAGCCCGACTGGAAGCGGACGGTCCGTCTCGAAGAGCACCCCTCCGCTCGAAAGGTCCATCGTCCTGCCGGTCCCCTGGTCGACAACCTTACGCCGGCGCATCAGCTTCCAACGCAGATCCAGCCGGAGGTCGTAACGATTATCCCCGCGGCGTTCGCCCGCTATGGTCTCAGCTTCGCCGATGCCGTCGTCCCACAAGGCTATGTCTTCCAGTCCCGAGTTGTTATGCATGGCAACGAGTCCATTATGCGGGCGCGTTCCGGGGAGGGGTAGTCATGTAAGTACTCTGCTGGTACTCTTCGTTCTAGGAGAACCGCCGATACCCTTCGTTAACTTGCATTGTGCGCGGCGATGGCGTGCGCAGCCCGGAGCGGAGCGATGGTGGCGGTAGAGCCCTGCTGGTATTCTCTAAGTACAGGAGTCGCAAT
The DNA here is from genome assembly GCA_903925975.1 of uncultured Acidobacteriia bacterium. GTDB lineage: Bacteria > Acidobacteriota > Terriglobia > Bryobacterales > Bryobacteraceae > BOG-224. Next base: position 98,808 of record CAIYHG010000181.1, read on the forward strand.
TGACTGCAATTCGGATGTGTGCCGCCGCCCTGGCGTTTCTCGGCTGCCTTCCCGCGCAGGATCTTAAGCAGTTCGAGAAGAACGTAACTGAATTCACGCTTCCCAATGGACTGCACTTCATCGTTGTAGAGCGCCACGTGGCGCCGGTAGTCGCATTCCACACCTATGTGAATGCGGGGTCCGTGAATGACCCCTCCGGGCAGACGGGTATCGCCCACATGTTCGAGCACATGGCATTCAAGGGCACGGAGACGATAGGAACTCGAAACTGGCCGGCCGAAAAGACGGCTCTCGATGAAGTCGACTCCATTTACGACAAGCTGGAGGCGGAGCGCAATAAGGGGTCAAAATCCGACCCGAGGGCCGCGGGACTGATCGAGACCCAACTGCGCATGGCAATCGAGCGCGCCGGAGCCTTCGTCGAACCGAATGCCTACGCGCGCATCATCGAGGAAAACGGGGGCGCGGGTTTGAACGCCAGCACGGGCGTGGACGCCACCGAGTATTTCTACAGCCTTCCCTCGAACCGGATCGAGTTATGGTTTCTGATGGAATCGCAGCGCTTCCTTCACCCCGTGTTCCGGGAGTTCTACAAAGAGCGCGACGTGGTGATGGAAGAGCACCGGATGCGCGTCGAATCCGATATCCAGGGGAAGTTAATTCAGGTGTTCGGCTCGACGGCATTCGAGGCGCACCCGTACCGGAACCCGCCTGGCGGGTGGCCCAGCGACATAAGCGATCTGCGCCGCGAAGACGCGCTGCGTTTCTTCGAGAAGTATTACGTTCCGGCCAATATCACCGTGGCCATTGTCGGGGACGTGAACCCGGCGGAGGCGAAGCGGATGGCGGAACGCTACTTTGGCCCGTTGCCTGCGCGTCCGCTGCCGCCGTTGATCCGCACGGAGGAACCTCCCCAGGACGGCCCCAAGACGGCCGTTGTGGAAACGCAGGCGCAGCCATTATTGATCGAGGGCTTCAAACGCCCCAGCCAGTATGACAAAGACGACCCCGTGTTCGACCTGGTCTCGATGATCCTCTCGTCGGGCCGGACCAGCCGGCTGTATAAAGAGATGGTGCAGGATAAGCAGATCGCCGCCGCAGCGCAGGCCGAGCCCATGTACCCCGGCGGGCGATACGCGAATCTGTTCGTCTTCTTTGCCGCGCCTGCCCAGGGCCATACCGTCGAGGAAAACCAAAAGGCGCTCGACGACATCATCGAGCGCTTCAAGAATCAGAAGGTGGATGCGGCCGAACTGGAGCGCGTGAAAGCGCAGGCGCGCGTGGAACTGCTGAGTAAGATGGACGACAATACGCAGCTTGCGTCTCTGCTCACCATTTTCTACGCGAGCTTCGGGGACTGGCGCAAGCTGTTCACGACGCTCGACGATTACAAGAAGGTGACTCCCGAAGACGTGCAGCGCGTGGCGCGGCAGTACTTCAGCAACCGTTCCCGTACGGTGGTCTACACCTCTCAACCGAAGGCCGCGCCCGCCCCGACAAGGAATGTGCCGGGAGGACAGAGATGAATCGACTGGTTGCAATTCTGCTGTTTTCGACAGTTGCCGCATCGGCCCAGCCTCCACAAGAGCAGCGCAAGGCGCCGGCGAACCCAGCCGCGCCGCCCGCGGCATCTCAGCCGCGAGCGGGAGCCGCGGCCCCTGCCGTCTCTGCCCCCGCCCCCGCGCCATCCGTGGCTGATCTGAAGTTCCCGCCGCTGCGGCCGGTTGAAATCCCGCCGGTAGCCACATTCACTCTGGCAAACGGGATGAAGGTCTTCCTTCTCGAAGACCATGAATTGCCGATGATTTCGGGCTCGGCGCTGGTCCGGACCGGCAACCTGTTCGACCCCCGCGACAAGATCGGGCTGGCCGAGATCATGGGCCGCGTCATGCGCACGGGCGGGACGAAAGCGAAGACCGGCGAGCAGTGGAACCAGGAACTGGAGAAGGTGGCGGCGCTCGTGGAATCGAGCATCGGCGAAACCTCCGGCTCGGTGACGTTCCAGGCGCTCAAGGAAAATCTCGACCCTGTGCTGGCGATCTTCCGCGACGTGCTCACCGCTCCCGAATTCCGGCAGACCGATCTCGATCTGGCCAAGATGGAGGAGCGGAGCGGCATCGCCCGGCGGAACGACGATGCCGACGGCATTGCCGACCGCGAGTTCGCCAATATTATCTACGGCAAGAGCACCCCGTACGGATGGCAGGAAGAATACGCCGGTATCGCGGCCATCACGCGCGCGGATCTGCTCCAGTTCCACCAACGCTACTACTTCCCCAAGAACGCCATGCTGGCGGTATGGGGCGATTTCGATTCGGCTGCGATGCGGGCCAAGCTCGAGCAGGTATTTGCGGGCTGGACCGTGGAGCGCGAGCCGGTCCCGCCGTTCCCGCCCGTCAGCGGCACGTCGGAACCGGGCGTGCATCTGGCGCTGAAGACCGACGTGACACAGACGTTTTTCGCGATCGGGCAACTCGGCGGCGAATTGCGCGACAACGAGTATCCGGCACTGGAAGTCATGGCTGCGATTCTGGGCGGAGGCTTCCAAAGCCGGCTTTTCCAGCGCGTGCGCACGCAGATGGGCTATGCGTATGAAATCGGCGCGTCCTGGGCGGCAAACTACGATCATCCGGGGCTATTCAAGATCGCGGGCAGCACCAAAGCGGTTTCCACGGTGGCGACGATCCAGGCGATTATGCAGGAAGTGGGACGAATCCGAACGGAGGAGGTGAGCGAAGCGGAATTGAAGACGGCCAAAGATAC
>CAIYHG010000182.1 GCA_903925975.1 uncultured Acidobacteriia bacterium
CTGATTTCCATCAGCTCGGTTTCAATGACGTCCGAATCTCGCATGGCAGACCCCAGGATTGCCGTTTCTACACCAGTTCAATTGTTACACGTCGCCCGACCATCGCTGCCGCCCGTTGCAGACTGCCGAGCGTAATGTCGTTTTTCGGATCAAGAATACGGTCCACCTGGGTTCGACTCGTCTTCAACAGGGCCGCGAGTTTGTTCTTTGAGATCTTCTGTTTCTTCATCGCCTCGGCTAGTTGCCAGGCGACGACCTCTTTTACCGCCTGTGCTTGCGATTCTTCGAAGATGCCCTCCTCCTTAAGGAAGTCATCGATGCTGGACCCAATATGTTTCTTGCTCATCGCTCCAATTCCCTCTGGCGCTTCCGCGCCGTTGCCAAATCCTCATCCGGCGTCGCCGAGTCTTCTTGATGAACCCGTGCAACGCAACCAGGCGTCCGTCGTGAAGGCACAGTAGCACGCGCGCCGTCCGCTTCGTTGGCAGATCCGTCCGCACTTCCCATAGCCCGTTTCCCATCGGGCGGCACAGCGGCATGCCTGCCGGCCACCGCCATTGAGCCCTCATCAGATCATTCCCTATCGCCTGGCGCTCCGCTTCATCCAACCCTTTGAGCCATTCCCGCACCGGCTCGCCACCCGTTGCCGAACGGTAGAACAGCAGCGGGACCTTTCGCGGTTGGGGGGCGTCCGGCATGCTGTACCTTATATAGTACAATGTACCACTAAAGGTTCAGCGCCACGAGACCAGCCAGCGGCCAGGGATATTGGCGCCGTAGCCAAATCTAATCGCGGCAAGAGACGGCTCAGCGCCGCGTTATCCAGGAGCGAGTTGTGGAGGCCCACCCCGCGCCGCTTTCCGGCAGCCCCTTGATTCCCGACAAGGTAGAATGGAATTTGCGGGCTTTCCCCACCGTACAGAGACATTCATGATTGTTGACGCCATTCTGGCAAAGCTCTTCGGCACCAAAACCGAGCGCGATATCAAGCTCATGCTGCCCACCGTGGCGGCGATTAACGATTTCGAGCCGGTCATCGGCCAGCTCTCGGATGCGGAACTTGCCGCTAAGACCATTTATTTCAGAGAGAAGCTGGCGCAGGGCGCAACGCTCGACGATATTCTGGTCGAAGCTTTCGCCGTCGTCCGCGAAGCCGGGCGCAGGTTCCTGAATATGCGCCATTTCGACGTTCAGTTGATCGGCGGAATGGTGCTGCACAACGGCAAGATTTCGGAGATGAAGACCGGCGAAGGTAAGACGCTGGTCGCCACCCTCCCCTGCTACCTCAACGCGCTCGAAGGCAAGGGCGTGCACGTGGTGACGGTGAACGATTACCTCGCCAAGCGCGACTCCGAATGGATGGGCCGCATCTACAAGGGACTCGGAATGAAAGTGGGCGTGATTGTCCACGACCTGGACGACCATCAGCGGCAGGAAGCCTACAACTCCGATATCACCTACGGAACCAACAACGAATTCGGCTTCGACTACCTCCGCGACAACATGAAGTTCCGCATTGAGGATTGCGTCCAGCGGGGCTTCAATTACTGCATCGTCGACGAAGTGGATTCGATCCTCATCGACGAAGCCCGCACGCCGCTCATCATTTCCGGGCCGAGCGAGGAATCCACCGACAAGTACTACAAGATTAACCGCATCATCCCCAAGCTGGTGCGCGGCGAGGAGATCGAAGGCAAGGAGCCGGGCGAAAAGTACACCACCGGCGATTACACCATCGACGAAAAGCACCGCTCCGCCGCGCTCACCGAAGACGGAACCTACAAGATAGAGAAACTCCTCGGCATGCCGGGCCTTTTCGAGGCGGCCAACCTCGAAAGCTGGACCATTCGTCACCACGTGGAGCAGGCGCTGCGCGCCCACGTGCTCTACCAACTGGATAAGGACTACGTGGTCAAAGACGGCGATGAGGGCCCGGAGGTCATCATCGTCGATGAGTTCACCGGCCGCCTGATGCCCGGCCGCCGCTGGTCCGATGGTCTGCACCAGGCCGTGGAAGCCAAGGAAAACGTCAAGATCCAGCGCGAAAACCAGACGCTCGCCACCATCACCTTCCAGAATTATTTCCGCATGTACAAGAAGTTGTCCGGCATGACGGGCACGGCGGAAACCGAAGCGGCCGAATTCCAGAAGATCTACAACCTCGATGTGGTCGTAATCCCCACCAACCGGCCGATGACCCGCAAGGAACAGGCGGACATCGTGTACCGCACCGAGGACGAAAAGTTCCGCAACGCCGCCACCGAAATCAAGAGCCTGAACGAAAGCGGCCAGCCGGTTCTGGTGGGTACGATCTCGGTGGAGAAATCCGAGCGGCTTTCCGGCATCCTCAAGCGGATGGGGGTGAAGCACGAGGTCCTGAACGCCAAGAATCACGAGCGCGAAGCCTCCATCGTGGCGCAGGCCGGGCGCAAGAAGGCGGTTACGGTCTCCACCAACATGGCCGGCCGCGGCACCGATATTCTCTTGGGCGGCAACGCCGAGTTCATGACCAAAGACGCCTGCCTGAAGGACAAGGTGGCAGAGCGCCTTGCCGAAGAAGACGTCAAGTTCGTCGCCGACGAGCAGTTCTACTACTTCAGTCACCACGACCAGTTCTACCGGGTGCGGCGCGACAAGTGGGACGAACTCTATTCCCGCTTTAAGGCGCAGACGGACGCGGAGCACGACGAAGTGGTGGCGCTCGGCGGTTTGACCATCGTCGGCACCGAGCGGCACGACTCCCGCCGCATCGATAACCAGCTTCGCGGCCGCGCCGGACGCCAGGGCGACCCCGGCAGTTCCCGCTTCTTCCTCTCGCTCCAGGACGACCTGTTGCGCATCTTCGGCGGCGAGCGCATGCAGAACCTGATGCTTCGCCTGGGCATGGAAGAGGATGTGCCGATCGAATCGGGACTCATCACCAAGCGCATCGCCAAAGCCCAGGAAGCCGTCGAGACGCAGAACTTCGACGCCCGCAAACACCTCCTCGAATACGACGACGTCAACAACAAGCAGCGCCAGGCCATCTACAGCATGCGCCGCCAGTTGCTTGAGGGCGCCGAGCAGAAGCAGCACATCATGGAAATGGTGGAGGGGATCGTCGAGCAGTACGTCGATATCCGCTGCCCCAACGACAAGCACCCCGACACCTGGGATCTGACCGGGTTACGGACCGACGTGCTCAGCCAGTTCGGCTACCGCGTTGACCTCAACGAGCTTGCCGGCTTGAACCGCGATCAGGTGACCGATCTGATCTACGAGCGCCTCAAGCAGCGATACCAGGAGAAGGAAGAGCTGGTAGGCCCCGAGACGATGCGCTATACCGAGCGCATCATCATGCTCCAGGTGATCGATAACCAGTGGAAAGATCACCTGCTTTCCATGGACGAGTTGAAGCAGGGCATCGGGCTCCGCGCGCACGCCCAGAAGGATCCCCTGGTCGAGTACAAGAAGGAATCCTACGAGCTGTTCACCGCCATGATGGACCGCGTCGAGGATGAGACGGTCCGATTCCTGTACTTCCTGCGGGTGCGTACGGATACGAGCCCGGTGATGCCGTTCAACGAAAACGGCGAGGAAGAGGCGCCGCAGGAGCAGGCCGACGTAGCCGAGCAGAAGCGCTTGGCGGCCCAAACCTCGATGGAGGATTTCACCCGCAACATCCAGCGCAAGAAGGAAAAAGAAATGGCCGAGCTGCAGTTCGTGGGCGGCGACGGATCGAGCGCCCCCGCCCAGGCTGCGGCCGGGAAGAAGACGGGCCGCAACGAGAAGTGCCCCTGCGGCAGCGGCAAGAAATATAAGCACTGCCACGGGGCATAGTGGGGTAGGCCTTCCTGGCCTGCCCAGTCGATTGGCGCCCACGGGGCGTGAACACGGATTTTTGTGGGCCTTCGGACACCGGCTTCGGCCTTCCGGAGTCTAAATAGATAGGAAATGAAGCTATACCTGACTGTTCTGCTGCTTGCGCCGGCCTTCGCCGGGGCGGCGACCCTACCCCCGACTATCGGCGCCTACCAAAAGGGCGCGTCTTCCAAGGCCTCCGTGGCCGACAAGGCCGTATGGGATGAGTACGGGCTGAAAGACTCGGAGAAGGCCGTTTACCAGCAGGACGCTAAACGCTTTACCGCGACGGCATACCAGCTCGGCGACTCCACCGCGGCCATGGCCGCCTTCGACTGGCAGCGCGACCCCAGCGCGGTCGTTTCAAAAGACGGCGAACTGGCGGTGGAGACGCCTACCTCCGTGCTGATGGCTTACGGCAACTACTTGTTGTCGTTTGACGGCTACAAGCCGCAGCCCACTGAGCTTCAGGCCGTGGTGGGAACTCTGCGCAACGTGGATACCACCCAACTCCCCACGCTGCTTAATTACATGCCGGTTTGGGGCGGCCGCGTCCCGAACACCGAACGCTACTTGCTGGGACCGGCCAGCCTGGCGAAGTTCGCGCCCGGCGTCCCGCCCTCGGTGGCCGCGTTCTCCCTCAGCGCCGAGGCCCTTTCGGCAGTTTTCCACAGCCCCAAGGGCGACATGACGCTGACCCTCTTCAGCTACCCCACCAACCAGATCGCCATGCAGAAGGCGCCCGAATTTCAGAAGATCGCGGGTGCCGTAGTGAAGCGCGCAGGCCCGTTGGTGGCCGTTATACTCTCGCCGCCGGACCCCGACGCGGCCGAGCGGCTTCTGGCCCAAGTGCGCTATGAAGCCGCGATAACTGAGAGCGAATACGTCCCAACGCAGCGCGATAACATCGGCAATCTGGTAATTAACGCCTTTGTCCTCATAGGGATAATACTCATCTTCTTCGTGTGTTCGGGACTCATGGTGGGCGGAGCCCGCTACCTCTGGCGCAGGGGGAAAACACCTGAGCAGCTCGAGACGATGATCACGCTGCATCTCGACAGATAGCATCTTCAAGCCACTCGGGATTTATTTACAACGGCTTAGAAGCAAAATGTAAGGCTCAGGTTTTGCTTTAGCCCGCCTGCTCCCACAAATGTACAAAAATGCGGGCGGCGGCAAGTAGTCCCAAAAGAGCAAGTTACAGGCGCAAATTTTGGGCTGGAATTTTGCTTGACTTGGGGGCCATAGGGAAATAAGATCCAACTACAAAGTTTTTGACGGTTGCGATTCCGTCGAAACTGATTCTCCCATCGAACATCACCCTGGTGAAACAGGGGATACAATGCTCACCCCGTAAGGGGTGAGCATTTGTGTTTTAGGGCATCGTAAAGAATCCCATCAACCGCTCGGGTCGCGCCGGATTTTGCAACAGACGCCGCGCTTATACTGGTTCCATGCACCCACGCCCGCCGAGAAAGGCTCCCGAAGAGCTGACGTGGCGAACCCGGGTGGAGGCCCTCCGCAACATCCGTCCCCTGCTCCGGCTGGTCTGGGAAACCAGTCCGCCGCTGGTGCTCTCGGGCCTCGCACTGCGCTTCTGGCGCGCTTTGATCCCGCTTTCCATGCTCTGGGTATCGAAGGTCATCCTGGATGGCGTGGTGGGCTGGATTTCGGGAAAGCACGGGGATCTGGGGTACGTCTGGAAGATGGTCGCGCTCGAATTCGGGCTGGCCGTCGCCAGTGACGTGCTCGGGCGGCTCAACACGCTCTGCGACAGCCTGCTGGGAGACCGCTTTACCAATCGCGTCAGCGTGCGCCTGATGGAACACGCCACCGCGCTCGATTTGGCCTCCTTCGAAGATCCGGTGGTTCAGGACAAGCTCGAACGCGCCCGCCGGCAGACTACGGGGCGGCTGGGCCTGCTGGCCGCGCTGCTCGGGATGGGTCAGGACACGCTCACGCTGATCTCCCTATCCGCGAGCCTGGTGGTGTTTTCGCCATGGCTGGTCCTGCTGCTGGTAGCCGCCGTGCTCCCGGCCTTCCTCGGAGAAACCCACTTCGCCGCGCTGGCCTACTCCTCCCTCTACCGCCGCACCCCGCAGCGCAGGCTGCTCGATTACCTGCGCTGGCTGGGCGCAAGCGCCGCCAGCGCCAAGGAGGTGAAGCTGTTCGGGCTGGGCCGTCACCTCTCTGAACGATATCATCAGGTATCTGAAGATATCTACTTGGAAAACAAAGGCATCTCAGTTCGCCGGGCATTCGCCGGAGCGGGTTTGAACGTGATTTCCACCGGCGGGTATTACGGCGCCTACGCAGTCGTGCTCACGCGTGTCCTGGCGGGCGCGATCTCGGTTGGCACGTTCACTCTGCTTACCGGCGCCTTCTCGCGTTCCCGCTCCTATATAGAGAAAATCCTGGAAGGCTTCACCGATATCTCCGACCAAGCCGTATTCGTGAAAGACCTCTTCGAGTTCTTCGCCATGCAGCCCACCATCGCCTCCCGGCCGGGCGCCCTGCCCGCGCCGCGCCCCATCCGCGAGGGGTTTGAGTTCCGCAACGTGGGCTTCTCATATCCGGGCTCCGACCGCATGGTAATCAAGAACATCAACTTTCATTTGCATCCATCAGAAAAATTGGCGCTTATAGTAGAAAACGGAGCTGGCAAGACGACCTTGGTCAAGCTCCTGGCACGGCTTTACGATCCCACCGAAGGCGAAATCCTGCTCGATGGCGTGGATCTGCGGGAATACGATGTAGAGGATCTACGCCACGAGATCGGCGTTATTTTTCAAGACTATATGCGCTATGACCTCATGGTTCGCGAGAACATCGGTTTCGGGCGCATCGAGGCCTTGGATGACCGCGAGCGGATCGAGTTGGCCGCGCAAAAGAGCCTCGCCGGGCAGCTTGTCGATCGCCTGCCCGGCCGTTTCGATCAGATGGTGGGCCGGCGCTTTGAGGGCGGCGTGGATCTCTCCGGCGGGGAGTGGCAGAGACTTGCCCTGGCGCGGGCCTACATGCGCGACGCCCAGTTGCTCATCCTGGACGAACCGACGGCCACGCTGGACGCCCGGGCCGAGTACGAGGTCTTTCAGCGCTTCTCGGAACTGACGCGCAACCGCATGGCCGTCCTGATTTCCCACAGGTTTTCCACAGTCAGAATGGCCGACCGCATCCTGGTGCTGGCCGACGGCGAGATCCGGGAACAGGGCGCGCACGACGAGCTGATCTCGCTCGGCGGCCGTTACGCCGAACTGTTTGAACTCCAGGCTGCGGGCTACCGCTAGAAGGGGTAGGGCGATAGGGCTCGCGGCGCCGCCTGCTATGCTGTCTTTTCCGGGAGGTTGCACAAGTGAAAGTTATTGCCGGCGTCGATCTGGGTGGTACCAACATCAACTACACCCTTCTCACTGGAGACGAGACGTTTCTCATTCAAGGGTTGTGCGAACATCCCGCGCTGGTGAAGAAAGGGACGGATGTCTGCCTCCAGCAGATCGCCGACGGACTGCAGATCGCCGTATCGCGCGCGGGCCTTGGAATCGACGATGTAGTGGCGGTTGGGCTCGATACGCCCGGCCCGTCGAGCTCCACGGGCGTCTTGAGCAAGCGCGGTTCCACCAACTTCGGGCACGACGAATGGAAGGGCTTCGACATTCGCGAAGGCCTCGCCAAGCGCATCAGTAAACCCGTCACCTACCTGAATGACGGCAATGCCGCGGCGGTTTGGGGCCACTTCAATATCTTCGGCGCCGATACGCAACCCACGTCAGTTTCCGCCATTATCGGTACGGGGCTGGGCGGCGGAGTGATCATCGAGGGCATCGTGGTGAAGGGCCGCGGCGGCTTCGGCGGCGAGTTGGGGCACGTCCTGATTCCGTACCAGAGCATCGCCGGCATCGAGGGCCTGGTTCCGCGCTGCAATTGCCGCCGCACCGGCTGCCTCGAATCCGTCTGCTCGCTGGGCGCAATCGAGAGAACTTTCCTGCCCTACTTCCTGCCGAAATACCCCGGCCACGAATTCGAACAGATGGACATGCACTCCGCCGCCAAACTCGTGCGAGGCCGGGCCGAGGATGGCGACCCTCTCTCCCGGGAGATCTTCCGCGTCCAGGCGAACGCAATGGGCTTGTTCTTCGACCAGATGATCAACACGTTCGACCCCGACGCGCTGATTATCGGCGGAGGCGCCCTGGAGACCAAAAAGGAATTCCAGGATTGGTTCATCTCCGAATGCCGCGTCGCGATGCCTCCCCAGCGCGAGGAGCAAGCCGACATTCCGATCTACATCATGCCCAATGGCGACACCGCCGGCGCCCGCGGCGCCGCCATCGACGCCCTGAAGTTCGCGCGCCAGAGCGGATTGATTTAGCCAAAGATCCGAAGTCGGACCAAACACTCGACTCCACGCGGCATCACTTGGCGGCGGAACTGTAACAGGGACCGCTTGAGCCGCGCCCCGTAGTTGCTACATTTCAGCACCGGGCGCACGGGCTTTAGGTGGAGCAGTTGGGCCAGGTGGGGCAGGCGGTTTCGCCTGCCATCCCGCGCTAGACCAACGCCAACTCTCCGCCGAGCGCGCCAACCCCGCCGCAACCGGGTTTTCTTCGATATACGCGATGGTCCGGCCGAGCCGATCCGCGCTACGCAGGTAGTGATCCCACGACTCGTCCTGCCAGAACGGTTTCCCCGTTCGGCCCAGGACCTGGTTCGCCTTCCGCGCCGTCGATCCCTTCAGCCATCGCATCAGTACCGGCGTCGGTACTTGGGGAAGAATCAGCAGGTGTACATGATTGGGCATTACCACCCAGGCGCGGAGCTCATAGAACTGCCTCTCGCAACTGCCGGCGAGAATCGTGTAAGCCACATGATCCGCGATGCGAGAGTTCGAGAGCCACAAAGGCCCCGAGTTAGGCCGATCCAACCTCCGGTCTGTGGCCAGGAACGCATGGCCGGCGCTCGGGTACGCGGCTGGGGGCTCCTTGGCCGGAAGCGTGCCCCAGAGCCGCCAGGTGAGGAACAACCAGGCGCCCTCGGGATGAAAATGCGGCAATTTCCGGCGGTAGTCGGGCATTCCAGATACGGCAGGCGAAACCGCCTGCCCCACCCTTGTAGGTCCCGTTATCACCCGAAGAATCTCATCAAAATGTAGATACTTTTTAGGCTTAGCGGCTGTTTACTCGAAAATCGGCATCAGCTTCGCGAGTACCTCATCCATGATGGCGATGGGGACGGTTTCGAGTTTCTTGCCAGCGCGTGCGCGGAGATTTAGTGCGCGGGGCTGATCGCAGCGGACTACGCCAGTGGTGTTGATCCCGGCGCCTGCCAGGGGCACCGCAAACCCGGCCGTCCGCGCGAAACTGCCGCCGCTGGTGATGGGAAGAACCACCGGCACTTTGGTTACGTGATTGAAGGCCTCCGGCGAAACGATCAGGACCGGGCGGCGGCCCTTCTGCTCATGCCCCTCGGAGGGATCGAGCCCGACCAGCCAAATCTCACCGCGCTTCATCAGAGGATCTCGGCCCCCGTTGGCTTGGCGCCGACCCACTCACGTCCTTCCTTGGTGCGCGCCTTCCTGGGATTGCACTGGGCCAGGAGTTCGTCCAGCGTATAGCGGCGCCTCTGCCGCGGCTCCACAACCAACCGTCCGCCCTCAATCGCGATGCCGACCTGGGCGCCGGCCTGCAGGCGCAGGATGTCGAGCAGCGCGGGCGGGACGGCGAGCATCACCGAGCCGCCGACCTTGCGCAGAGTTGTTGTGTGCATGGCAGTTCTCCAGAAGTTATATTTTAGTATAACCCGAGGCGGGGGCTGCTGGGGGTTCGCTCTGTGAAACCACCTGCGGAAGAGCCGCCCGCCCTCATTTTCCGCCGCGAACATTACCTCACTGGGTGCTACTATGCTCCTGCATAGAAGCGTTTATGACTGATGACAGCGGTTCGGAAACCAAGCGAAAGCGCATCTCCCTTCCGAAGCAAGCTGCTCAGAGCGGCATCGTCGCCGAGTTGCTGATGCTGCTTGAAACCGTTACGGCTGATGGAAAGATCAGCGACGAAGAAGTCGCAGAGTTGAATACGTGGCTCTACGATAACGTCGTCTCCGATCTGCCGGGCATCGACTTTCTGCGCACAACCGTCACGCAGATACTTGCGGACGGAGTTGTGACGCGAGAAGAGAAGACCGCCCTCTACAGGGCCGTTGAGCGTATCCTACCGCCAGAAGCCCGGCGACAGGCGAAGGAACGGCGCTCGGCTGTAGAGGCACTGGAGAAAGAGTACGCCCGCTCTGAGAAGTCGGCGACGCAAACCGCCGAACGTGAAGCACGGGCATCCAAGCGGCCTATCGCATCCGCGAATTTCATGGTAGCTGGCGTTCTTCACGAAGACAGGGCGGAGGTCATCGAGCGGTACGCCTCTGAGGGCGACACTGTCTTCCTGGTCAGAGAACCTGAGAATGCCTATGATAGTAATGCGATCAGGGTGCGGCTCCAAAATGGGCGTGACATCGGTTTCGTGCCACGGGAGTACGCAGCGGGACTCGCGCCTGCCTTGGATTCAGGCTCTAAGCAACACGCGTACCTAACCAAGATCCTGACGGGAAGGCGAGCCCCTATCCCGGTTGTTCAAGCAAATTTGTATCGGTCGGATGCGCCTGTTTCGGGTGCGTTGCTCCGCGACGAAATACCAGAACCTGCGGGACGTCGGATATCAACTGAGCCCGGAAGGGGCGTACCGAAGCGAGCTAGTGCTCAAGCTGAGAGTGGGGAGGAACGATTCGGTTGTGTTGGTTGTCTGTTCGGGGCTTTGGTCGTTGGCGGAGTGATCTTACTGCTGGCTCTGGCGAAAGGGTTTTAGATCGACGGCCCGTCTCGCCCGCGTGTTTTCGACCAGTGGGTTCGTCAACCCTCCGATCCGTCCCGTGCCGCTTCGTAAACACGCTCTTCGAGAACGGGCAGCGCGTTGGAAAAGAAGTGATCTTCCGCTTCCACCCAGATCAGGCGCTTGGGGGCGCCGGCCATGTCGAAGGCGGCTTGCACTGCGGGGACGGGGCCGTACTCGTCGTGGGTGCTTTGGATGAAGATCTTGGGGGTGCGACAAGTGGCGAGGTAATCTGACTCACCAAAGTCTGTGGGGAACCCTACGGCAATTACCCACTGCGCTCCTGTTAGCTCGCAGGCCAGGCGCGTGACTACGCGGGAGCCGAAGGAAAAGCCGGACAGGGCGAAGGGGAGTTCGGGATAACGCTCGCGCAGCCAGGTTAGGGCGGCGCGGGCGTCTTCGATTTCGCCTGCAAAGTTGCCGTGCGTGCCTTCGCTCAGGCCTACGCCGCGGAAGTTGAACCGCAGCGCGACGGCGCCCGCGCGCCGCACGCCGCGCGCCAGGCGGTAGACCACTTTGTTGTGCATCGTGCCGCCGTAGAGTGGATGCGGGTGGCAGACCAGCGCGGCGATTGCGGGCGCGGCGTCCTCGGGCTCTTCGAGCACGGCTTCCAGTAATCCGGCGGGGCCGGGTATCTTGTGCGATTCGATGCGGCGCAAGCTCAGTTCGTCCGGTAATTCGTGAATTGCATATCGATGCCGAAATCGGAATCGCGCAGCAACTTGATGGCGCTTTGCAGGGTGTCGCGGTCTTTCCCGGAGACGCGCACGAAATCGCCCTGGATCGAGGCCTGCACCTTGAGCTTGGCGTCCTTGATCTTCTTCACGATCTCGCGGGCTTTTTCAATGGGAATGCCCTGCTGCAGATCGATTTCCTGACGCACGCTGGAGCCGGCGGCGGGAAGGACTTCGCCGTAAATCAGACCCTTCAAAGGCACCTGGCGCTTCACCAGTTTGGATTGAAAGATATCGATGACGGCTCTGAGTTTGAACTCATCCGAGCTGGCGAGCAAGACCTTGCTGTCTTTCTCGTTCAGCTCGATACTGGACTTCGAATCCTTCAGATCGTAACGCTGCTTGAGTTCCTTCAAGGTTTGCTGCACGGCGTTTTGCACTTCCGGCAGCTCGATCTTCGAGACTACGTCGAAACTGTTATCGGGCATAAGATATTCAGGCGAGTTGATCGGGCGGTTCGTTATCGGGATCTTCGGATTCGGGCTCTTCCGGCTCCGGACGAATCAGGTCCAGGCCCAGAATGGAACCGGGGCGGCGCAACGGGGTTACGCGGCGCACATTATCCCGGCTCTGGCGGCTCGAAAACCCGATCGGCTCGGGCTTTGCGGCCGGCGGGGCGGACACCAATTCGGGTTTCTGGATCGGCACCACGTGCGTCTCGGCCACGGGAACCGGGCCGGCGTGCTCCTCGGGGGGATGCGAGCGAAACGCCGCGATGACGCGGCCGGCGATCTCATCCACCAGCGATGCCATCGCAGCATCGAGAGCCACCGTTACGGCGGCGCGCACCTGCTCGGCGTCGATCACGGCGACAAACGGGGTGGAGGCGGCCAGCGATTCGGCGGAACGTTCGAGCTTGCCGGCGCCCTCGCCGCGGGCTTCGGCGCGATCGCGGGCCGCGGCCTCGGCCAGAGGTCTCACGGCGGCCAGCAGCGCGCTCGCTTCGAAGGGCTTCTTGAGGGCGCTATCGGCTTCCACGCGCTTGAGCTGGTCGTCTTCAAGCGGTTCCAGGGCGCCCGCGGTGAGGATCACGCGAACGTGCCGGTGGCGCGGGCTCATCTTGAGATACTGGCAAATCTCAAAGCCCGTGCGGCCGGGCATGATGGTATCCGCAATCACTACGTCGGGGTCCACGTCGTCCAGGCGGATCAGGGCCGAATCCGCGTTGCTGACGGCGACCACCTCATAGCCCTCGTCGGAGAGAATGCGCTCTCCCATGCGTTGTGCGTGCGGGCTATCGTCAACCAGCAGAATACGGCTCATTACTTTTGCGGCGGCGCCGGCGCGGCTGCGTCGGGTGCGGTGGTGGAACGGGCGTCGGGATTGGTATCGAGCGCCGTGCTATCGGAGGCGTTCGAAACCGTCACGTCGCCGCTGGTGCCCGCCGTTCCGGCAGCCACGGGCGGAACGTTGGCCGGAATCGAAGGCCGCAATCCTTCCATCTGCGGCGCGCCGGATTTCGCGGACGTGGCTAAGTTCGGACTGCCCGCGAAGGTGCCCCAGAACTTGCTCCACAGTCCGATGCTGGCGCGATTCTCGAGTTCGTACTTCATGCGGGCGTAGGCCACGGGATCGACTTCGGGCGGCGCGACGTTCAGCGCCTTCAACCTGGTCTTGGCCGCATCCGCGTGCATGCTGAGCGGGTACTCGCGAAGGAGTTTCGAAAGCTGGGTGACTTCCTGTTTCTCCCAGCGGTCGCCAAGCCGGTTGTAAGCCGTGGCGGCGCTCCACAGCGCCTCGTCGGCCTGGCTAAAGAGGGGATACTGCTCCACCAGCGTTTGCAGGCGGTTGGCGGCGGGGAAGAAGCTGCCCTTGGTCTCGTAAAACTTGCCGACTTTATACTCCGCGCCGGCCAGGTTCTCCTGCACGTTGCGCAGTAGTTGCTCGGCCTCGGGGGCGAACTTGCTGTTGGGGAACTGGGTGAGCACGGCGCGGCACTCTTCCTCGGCGCGAATGGAGTGCAAGGGGTCGCGGTCCGCCTTATCCAACTGCGAGTAGTGGATCTTGCAGACTTTCTCCTGGGCTTCGGCGGCCTCTTCCATGGTGGGGTAGAAGAGGATGAAATCCTTGTATTCGGCTTCGGCTTGCGCCAGGCCGCGGCTATCGCCCTCGCGATACCAGCTATCGGCGATGGCCAGCTTCGCCTTGGCCAGGTATTCGCTGCTGTCGTAGGTGTTGATCAGAGCGTTGAGCGTAATTCGGGCGACTTCAAAGCGGTTGTGTTCCAGATCGACGATGGCTTTGTCGAAGAGAACCTTGTCGGGTTGCTCGGTGGCCTTGGCGATGGGGTTATCGTAGGCGTGACGCCCGCAACCGAGGGTACCGAACCAAACCAGCGTCACGGCCAGCGCCGCGGCATTACGAATCGCGTTTTGAAACTTCATCACTCAAAACACCCCTGATGAATTAGCACCGAACCGCCGTCGCGCCGGCCGCGATCTCGCGAAACTCGCGAACCGCAACTTCGGCCGAAGGGCTGTGAAACACCGCCGACCCTGTGACGATCCAATCACACCCGGCGCGGACCACTTCCGCCAGATTTTCCCGATTCACGCCGCCATCGATTTCGATGGGCAGCGCCAAATGCTTCTCTTTCCGTAGTGTATCCAGCTTCCGGACCTTTTCAAGCGCGTACGGAATCAACTTTTGCCCGCCGAACCCCGGGTTGACGCTCATCAGTAGCACGTAGTCCGCCATCACGATGGCGTCTTCGAGGGCGGCGACCGGCGTGGAAGGGTTGAGAACTACGCCAGCCAGAGCGCCCGCCTTGCGGATCTTGTCGAGCGTGGTTTCGAGATGCCGGCATGCCTCGTAATGGATGGAAACGGCGTCCGCTCCGGCCCCGACGAAGGCTTCGACGTACCGCTCCGGGTTCTCAATCATGAGGTGCACATCCAGGCGCAACCGGGTGGCTCTGCGGATGGATTCCACCACGGGCGGCCCCATCGTGAGGTTGGGGACGAAATGGCCGTCCATCACGTCGAGATGCAGCATGGAGGCGCCGCCACGCTCTACGGCGGCGATTTCCTCCGCCAGCCGGGCGAAGTCCGCGGACAGGATTGAGGGAATAATTTCAACCATTTACGGGTTGATCCGATTTTATCACAGCAGCGTAGAAACCGTCCCCCGCGTCGCGGCCGGGAAGGCGGCGCATGGTCTGCAATACGGGGCCGTGCGGGACGGCAGCCACCACCTCTTCATTTTCTTCGGGTTCAAGCGAACAAGTGGAATAAACCAGCAGTCCGCCGGGGGCTAGGACGGCCAGAGCGTTCGCCAGAAGCGCCGACTGGCGGCGGTGCAAATCGGCAAGGTCTTCCGGCCGCAGACGCCATTTGATCTCTGGATTGCGCCCGAGGGTGCCGGTGCCGGAGCAGGGGGCATCCACCAGGATGCGGTCGAAGCGGCCGCGGAAAGGCAAGGGGCGCGTGCCATCCAGCACAACCAGCCCGGCATCCATGCCCTTCAGGGCGGCGAGCCGATGCAGGTGGAGATCGCACGCCACCGCGCGAACACCGGCTTCGAGCGCCTGAGCGGTCTTATTCCCCGGCGCGGCACACAGATCGAGGAACGTCTGCCCGGCTTCAAGACGGAGCAGGGGCACGATGGATTGCGAGCCGATATCCTGCACGCGGCAACCGGCCGCGCCCTCGCGGACGAACTTCTCGGGCTCGCGCAGGGCGGCGCGGGCGATCTCTTGGGCCGCTTCCAGGCCGTAGCTGGTTTCCCAGCGCTTCAGCAGCCACTCGGGGCACGACAATTCAGTTTCGCGGTCGGGCCAGGGTATTGTGGGGCAGGCCCCCTTGCCTGCAGACCGGCCTTCCGGCCGGTCCTGTTCGGGTGTGCGCGTATCGCCGGGCGGCGGGACCAGGGGGGCCGGCGCAGGCCGGGGGGCCTGCCCCACTTTCCGCAGAACGGCGTTGACGAAGCCGGCGGCGGAGGTCTTGCGCGCGCGTTTCACCAGTTCCACGGCGTCCGACACCACGGCGTGCGCCGGAACCCGCTCCAACATGCGCAGTTGGTAGATCCCCATTTCGAGCGCTATGCGGACCTCGGGATCGAGCTTCTGCTTGCGGCCGGAGTAGAACGCGGCGAGGTAATCGAGCTGGGCGCGAAAGCGGAGCGCGCCGAAGACGATTTCCGAAGCGAGGCCGGCATCGCGCGAATCGATGCCGGCCGTGCGCTCCAGCAACAGGTCAGAGGCATAGCCGCCGGCTTCCACCTTGCGGAGGATTTCGAACGCGATGGCGCGCGCGGGCGCCAGTGTGTGAGCGGTTTTCATGTGGGATGCGGGCCGGGATTCCGAACGGCCCGGACGCCGGTTCGTTGCGGGTTCCCGTCCCCCACTATAATCGAAGCAGTGGATCTGGAAAAATCACTGCTTCGCAAGGTGGGGGAGGCGATCCATCGCTTCAAGATGATTCGCGACGGGGATCGCGTGGCGGTGGCGCTCTCGGGGGGGAAGGATTCGGCCACACTCCTTGAAGCCCTGCTGCTGCTCGAAAAGCGCGCCCCGGTGCAGTTCTCCGTGTGCGCGTTCACCGTGGAGCAGGGGAAGTTTCTGCGGCCGATCGAGCCGCTGGCCGAATACCTGAAGCAGAAGGGCGTGGCGTGGACGTACTATCGCGACGCAGCCTCATTCCGGCTCATCGAGGAACAGCCCGGGCACGGATGCGACCTGTGCAGCCGGTACCGCCGGCGCGCGGTGTATGAAGTGGCCCACGGACTGAACGCCAACGTGATCGCCTTTGGGCACACCGCGGACGATTTCTGCGAGGCTCTGCTGCGCAACACCATGTTCACCGGAAGGCTCAGCGCGCTGCCGCCCGTCACAATGTCTAGCGACAAGGAATACCGCCTGATCCGGCCGTTGGTTTTCGTGAACGAAGAGATCACCGCTGCGTACGCGGCCAGGTGCGGGGCGCCGATTGTGCCCTGCGGCTGCTCGCAGAAGACCGGGACGGTGCGCCGCGCCCTGCGCGATATGTTCGCGTCGCTCGAAGGCGAATACCCGCACCTGAAAGAGAATATCCTCTCGGCCATGGGCAACGTGGATACGAGCAGGCTGCTGGACCCGCGCTTTCTGGACCTGGACGGCGGCGCGAAGAAGAACCCGTTTCCCATTCTGGCCGAGCCATGACGCCCGCCACACGCATTGACCCCCGGCCCCGCCACGAATTACCATGAGGTTCGCCTTACCCGAATCCGGCTTATGAGACTACTTCCGCGCGAAGAAAAGTTCTATCACCTGTTTCTGAAACAGGTAGATTTGATTTCCGAGGCCTCCAGAGTCCTGCTGGATGGCGTGAGGAACGGCGATGCCCGCATGGCCGCCGCTTCGGTCGAGATCGGCGTGCTGGAGCACCGCGGCGATGAAGTAATCCATGAGATCTTCACGCGGCTGAACCAGACATTTATCACCCCGATAGACCCCGAGGACATCCATAACATTTCCTCGGCGCTGGACGACGTGCTGGACGGAATTGAGGAGATGGCCCACAAGCTGGTGGCGTACCACATCGACCCGATTCCACGGGATATCGTAACGCTGTGCGAAATTACGGCCTCCTGCGGCAATGCGTTGTTTAAGGCGTTCACGGCGCTTGAGCGCAACGGCGCGATCATCGATCACTGCATCGAGATCAACCGCCTGGAGAACGAAGCCGACCGCATCGGCCGCAGCGCGGTTGTGGATCTCTTTAACAAAGAGACCGACCCGATCCGCATCATCAAACTCAAGGAAGTTTACGAGTTTGTCGAGGCCACTATCGATAGCTGCGAAGACGTTGCCGACGTGCTGCAGAACGTTGTGGTGAAGAACAGCTAGACGCGGAATGCAGTGGCAGGGCGCGCTCAAAGAGCCTGCCCCGCCTCCAAGCAATCTGACAACTACACTTCGAAGATCACCGGCATAATCAGAGGCCGGCGGGAAGTCTGCTTGACGATGTGGCGCTTCAGATCGGCGCGGATCTTCTCTTTCATCACGCCCCAATCGGTCTTCTCTTCGTCATTCGAGCTTTCAAGAGTCTTCGTGACCACCAGGCGCGCGCCTTCCATGAAGTCCGTGCCCGCTTCGGCCACCGCGAAACCGCGGCTGACGATTTCGGGCGGGTTCTCCATGCGGCCGGTCTTGCGGTTGATGGCGATGATGGGCAGCACGATGCCGTCTTCGGAGAGGTGACGGCGGTCGCGGATCACCATTTCCTGCACAACATCGTCCACCGAGCCCGAATCGATGCAGACGCGGCCCACCGTGACCCGGCCCGCCTTACGCGCTCCATGGTGATCGATCTCCAGGATTTCGCCCGATTCCATGATGAAGCTATCCTCCAGCCCGGCAAAGCGCAGGTGCTCGGCGAGGCGGGCGTGCTTCGAAAGCTGGCGGAATTCGCCGTGAATCGGCATGAAATAGCGCGGGCGCACCAAGTTGAGCACCAACTTCATCTCTTCCACGCTGGCGTGCCCGGAAACGTGCAGCGGCGGGTTCATGCTGCCGTACATCACGTCGGCGCCGCGCTTCGCCATGTGGTCGATCATGCGGAAGATGGCCCGCTCGTTGCCGGGGATGATGCGGGAGCTTAGCGCCACCGTATCTCCCTTCTCCACCGAGATGTGCTTGTGGTTATCCACCGCCACGCGCGCCAAGGCCGACATGGGCTCGCCCTGCGTGCCGGAAATGAGAACCGTGACCTTATCCGGAGGCAAGTCCATCGCATCCTGGGGCCGCAGAAGAATGCCGTCCGGGATCTCCAGAAGACCCAGGGAGTGGGCGATTTCCGTGACCGAAACCATGCTCCGGCCGATCACCGCTACACGCCGGTTGAACTCCTCGGAGAGGTCGAGCACGAGTTGGATGCGGTGGATGGAAGAACTGAAGCAGGAGACCACGATGCGCCGCTCGGCGCGGCTGAATATCTCTTCCATGCGGGGCCGCACGGCGCGTTCCGATTCGGTGTAGCCCGGCCGGTCGGAGTTGGTGGAATCCGACATCAGCAGCAGCACGCCCCGCTTGCCGTAGTCGGCCAGCGTGTGGAGATCGAACAGTTCGTTGTCGGTGGGGGTGGGGTCTACCTTGAAGTCGCCGGTGTGGATAATCACGCCGAGCGGGGTGGTGATCGCCAGAGCCACCGCGTTCACGATGGAATGGGTGACGTGGATAAATTCGATCTTGAACGGCCCGATTTCCACCACCTGGCGGGGCTTGACGTGCACAAACCGGGGTTCCTCTTCAAGGTCGTACTCCTCCAGACGGCGGTCCACCAGCGCCAGGGTGAAATCCGTTCCGTAAACGGGAACGTTGATCTCGGAGAGAAAATACGGCACCGCGCCGATGTGGTCTTCATGGCCGTGGGTCAGAATTACGCCGCGGACGAACTCCTGGTTCTCTTTGAGGAACGTCAGGTCAGGCATTACCAGATCGACGCCCAGGAGCTCAGCTTCGGGAAACATCATGCCGCAGTCGACAATGATGATGTCGTCTCCGAAGCGGATGGCGGTCATGTTCATGCCGAATTCGCCCAGACCGCCTATGGGGATTACTTGCAACTTCTTATCAGTCATTCAGTGTCCAAATATTAACGATAGCGCGGTGCGAAGTTCTCGCGGCGGAATTCACGCTGGGCCTCCGGTCGCAGGACCCTTCGAGTCCGTGTCGGAACACAGGAAATCGCTTTCGCGTGCGCAACCTATTGTACCTGGATCGCTCCGGCCGTCAATTAGTGGACACGCAGCTGAGTTGCCACCCAGACTCCAGGGGCAGCCCGGTCCCTACTTCAAATACCGGGCAAGCCATGCCTGCACTTCGTCCATGTGCAGCTTGCCGTTCTCGCCTTTGAGAATCCAGTGGCCCTCGTCCGGGAACACCACCAGGCGCGACGGCACTCCCAGCCGCTGCAAAATCTTGAAATTGGTGACGGCCTCATTAATGGGCACCCGGTAGTCGATTTCGCCTTGCGTGATCAGCGAGGGCGTCTTGAAGGCGCCGGAATACCGGATGGGGCTCTGGTCGTTCCACTGCCCCTTGCTTTCCCATATGGGCCCGCCCATGCGAAGTTCGCGCTCGAGGCCGCCATCGTTGAAACCATACTGGGATTCGTTATTGATGGCGCCCGCGTGAATCACGAGGCACTTGAACTGGTTGGTGTGGCCGTTGAACCAGTTCATGAGATACCCGCCGTAGCTGGCGCCCGCCGCAGCCTGTTTCGATAGATCGATGTAGGGGTAGCGCTTCCCCGCTTCATCAATCCCCTCCAGGATTTCCTGCGCCGGCCCGCGCAGCACGTCGTGTTCGATGTCCTCGGCGAACTTCTCTCCAAAACCGGTGGAGCCCGTATAGTCGGTTTCCAGAACCACGTAACCCGGCGCGGCCAGAAGGTAATTGTTCCAGCGCGTGCTGAACGCGTCTTTGGACATGGAATTCGGCCCGCCATGCGGGAAGATCAGCAGCGGGTACTTCCGGCCGGCATCAAACGCCGGCGGCAGGAACATGATGTTGTGGATTCGCTTGCCGTTTTTCGCCGTGAACCAGAAGTGGATGGGCGCGGGCGTATCGAGCTGCGCCACGCGCTCCGCGTTGAAATCGGAAAGGCGCGCATGCGTCGCCGCGGCCACATCGAGCTTCACAAGTTCGGCAGGCTGCGCGGACGTTTGATACAACGCCGCGAATCCCCCCGCGATGGGCTTGAGGCTCGTATAACTGCCGCGCTGCACCTGAAACAGGCGCTTGACATCGCCGCCCGAGGCGGGCATCTGAAATAGCTGGTCGAAGCCGTCATCTTCCGCTTCCATGTAGATGGTGCGGCCGTCGCCCGAAAACTCGAAGCCTCCCACCGTACGGTCCCAACTCGCGGTCAGGACGGCTGGCTTCCCCGCCCCGGGCCACCCGATGCGAACCAGGCGGGAGATGGAATAGAGCAGCCCTCCGGCTACGGGAGTGCGGTCCTGAATCGCGTAGAGCGCATCGCCCTCTCTCGAGAACTTAGGCCGGGAATAACTGAACCCCGGGTCGGTAAGACGCCGCGGTTCGCCCCCTTTCACGGGCACCGCGAATAACGACGATTCGATCACGGCGGACATCATCTGGTCACGGTTCACGTACGCCGCAAACACGATGGAAGCGCCGTCCGGCGCCCACGCTGCGTTGAGGCTCTGGCCACCAGTGGCGCCGAAGATGCCGGCAAAACCCGGCGATGCCGCGAGGCGCGTTTCTTTCAGAAGGTCCAGGGGCTTGGCCGCCGGGTCCGCATCCTGCACGAAGACGTGCGGCTTCTTCTCATCCAGCCAGGCATTCCAAAACCGCAGCGGCATGGCGTCGAACACGCGCGCGCTGGATTTGCGCTGCTTGCGTTCTTCCGCGATAGGGTCGTAGTCGCTTTCGAAGAGAAGCGCCTTGCCGTCCGGACGCCACTGAGGGTTTGTCACCCCGCCGGGCACATTGGTGAGCCGTTGCGCCTCGCCGCCGTTCAGGGGCAGCACGTAAATCTGCGCTGCCTCGTCACCTTCGCGCCGGCTCGCAAACGCCAGGCGCGCCCCGTCGGGCGAGAACGCCGCGCCGCTTTCGGAAGCCTTCGTAGACGTGAGTCTGCGCGGGGGCGCGCTGCCATCCGCCGGAACCATCCACAGATCCGACACCACCTTGGCCGCATCATAATCGGGCTCGGTGAGCGAGAAGACGATGTTCCGGCCATCCGGGCTCACCACCGGCTCCGAAGCGCGTTTCATCAGCCATACATCTTCGTGCGTGATGGGACGCTTCTGCCCGAAGGCAATGGCCGCAAGCAGCAGGAGGGCTCCAATGCGTTTCATGGCGTCATTGTATCGTGGCGGCGCCGCAGGCATGCGCAAGGGCAAGCCTCCCCGCGCGGCTCCTGGCTGCTCCAGTTCCTCTTGAGCCGGTGGCCCCGCGACTTTCCTCAGTTTGCGCCGGAGCGGGCCTTTCTGCGACACTGTTCCATTCATGCGGTTGACGCTGGCCTTGCTGGCCCTGATGTGGATGCCGGCGGCTTTCGGTCAGGGCAACACTCTGCCTGTATCGGAAAAATTCACGTATCGCGTCGAATGGCGTCTCATTACCGCCGGCCGGGCCTGGCTTAACTGGGAGGCTTCCCAGCAATACCCGCCCAGTTACCAGATCAAGCTGCGCCTGGAATCCGTGGGCTTGGTTTCCAAACTATTTCGAGTGGAAGACGATTACTCGGCGTCTCTAAACCAGGCCATGTGCGTGGTTTCCGCCCAATTGAACTCACGCGAAGGCCGCCGCGAGCACGACACCCGCGTCAATTTCGATTACGACGCGAAGAAGGCCGGCTACCTGGAGCGCGACCTCGTCAAGAACAGCACCGTGGCGCAGCAGGAGATGGAGCTTCCGCCGTGCGTCCATGACGTCATTGGCGGCGTGTTCTACCTGCGCACTCTGAACCTGGAACCCGGCCAGAGCGGCCAGGCGCCCGTGAGCGACGGCAAGAAGGCCGCCATGGCGAGAATCGAAGCGCAGCAGAGGGAAGATCTAACTCTGCCCGCGGGAGCTTTCAAGACAGTCCGGTACGAGATATTCGTTTTTGATAACGTACTCTTCCGGCGTTCCGCCCACTTATATATCTGGCTGACGGATGACCGCCGCAAACTCCCCGTGCAGATTCAGGTAAAGATGCCGTTCACAACCGGCACCATTACTCTGGAGCTGGAAAAACAGGGCTGAAGTCCTTCCGCGGTTATTACTGCTTCTTTTCCCCCGGCCGCGCCAGCGTAGGAGCCTTTCGCGCCGGCGCCGCCGGCGTAGCCCCCGATTTCGCAGCCCCCGATTTCTTCGCCTGCGGCTTGGAGCCATCGGCCGGCGCCATGGCTTCCTCTTGCGCCTTCTTTTCCCTCTCTTCGCGAGCCTGCGCTTCGGCGCCGCGCGTATCCAGGTCTTCCATCGCCGCATCGAGGCTATCGGTGGTTGTGTCGATCGCCATCTCCAGAGAAAATGCGTAGCGTTCGAGGTCGGCCGGCTGGCTCTCCTGAATCTTCTGCAACGCGGCCAGCGTTTCCTTTTCGGCCCCGGCCACCACGTTTAGCCCCTGCTTGATGTCCTTCTTCTTCGCGGCCGCGTCATCGGCCACGGTGTCAATGGCATCTAGAATCTCGGTATACGCATCAAGGGCGTCGTGGACC
>CAIYHG010000183.1 GCA_903925975.1 uncultured Acidobacteriia bacterium
CTCCGCAGGCAAGATTGCCCGCCCCACTTCTTTCGCGAGTTTTGGAGACAGAACAGTAAATTGAGGGAGGAAGAGCATGAGCGTAACTCGTCCTGAAGGTGGCTGGAACATCACCCGTACTCCGGTCCACCCGGGCGAGATGCTCCGTGAGGAGTTCATGAAGCCGCTGGGGATTTCGATCAACGGCCTGGCTTTGGAACTTCATGTCCCGGTCACCCGCATCAGCGAAATCGTTAACGAACGCCGCGGAGTCAGCGCCGACACAGCATTGCGTCTGGAGCGGCACTTCGGTACGAGCGCTGATTTCTGGATGAACATTCAGAAGGACTACGAACTGATTCTGACCCGGCAGAAGTCGTTGAACACAATCGAGAGACACGTCCGCCGGCGTGTGATAGCAGCTTGACGAGCCCGGAGAAAGCTATTTGTTGGGAGCGGGAAGACCAGTTGTGGCCGAAAGACGGGTGTTATCGAAGATGACCCATACCGCCAGCGCCACGCGACCGCCAAGTCGCGAGAGCGCCGGGGCTGGGAAGCTGTTTAGGTGGTTATCGCAAACTCCGGTAAGGGGTTAGCTGGGCCAGCAAATATTGCCGGAGCCCAACTTCTTCCATTCGGCCGGAGTGTTGATTCTGAGTGACGAATCGACGTGCAGAACCGCGCCGCAGCACGGGCAGATGATTCCAGCGGTTTCGTCCTCTTCGTTACATAAGAGGTTGTGGTTGGAAAAAGTTCCTTTGCAGACGCCGCAGCGCATCTCCGTACCCGCCAATTCCGCATCGTTCGTTCGATGCTGCCTTGCTGCCACATCAATATTTGTCGTCATTCCCAGCACAGAAACTCCTCCCCGCACTCGAGGCGTATTTTCTCGAATCAGGATAATGACACCTGTTTACCCGAAATACAAGGGTGATACGGTTACGCGAGGTTGCACGCCGTGGGCGCCGCCAGACGGGATGCGCCTAGTACTGTGACCGTGCGATGGGTGGCTTGCCAGGGGTAGCCCCTCGCTGGGCGCTCGGGGCTCGGATCGGAGCCTTAAGCGCGAGCGAGGGCTTCCCGGTAGCAATACATCACGCGGGCACGGCAGTAAGAATCCCCACCCGCCCTACACCTTCACGCCGGCGCGCCAAAGCAGGTAGCCTATCGCCTGGCGGATGTAGTTCCAGCGGTCGCGCAGGGCTTCCGGCCCGCGCTCTTTTCTGGGAGAGCCGTAGGCTGCTATCCCCCGTGATTGCAGCATCTTCTTGACGCGGTAAATGTGATAGCCGTCGCTGACCACGATGGCTGACCGGAGCCCCATGCGCTGCATGATCTCGCCCGCGAAGGCCGTGGAGTATACGGTGCTCTCGCCTTCGGTCTCGACAATAACGGCCTCGGACGGCACGCCTTTGGATATCAAATAGGAGCGGCCTACTCCAGCTTCGGTGAAGACGGGGTCTCCGCCGGCGCCGCCGGTGGTCAGTATCCGCGCGGCGAACTTCCCGTTATACAACTCCAAGGCGTGATCGAGCCGCGCGCGGAGTACGGGAGAGGGGTGGCCACTGTATTCCGCCGCACCGAGGACCAGGATCACGTCCGCCGGCCGCGCCTCGTCGAGGCGGGATTGCGCCTCCACCTGGACCGAGATGTACGCCACTACAATCAGCGCTACTGCCGCTACGACGGCGGCGCAATTCCATGCGGCCCTTTTCATCTGCGGTATTCTGAGACGTTCAGAACCATAATTGTAAGATGCCGAAGGCAGAGTCAATCACAAGCGCATCGAACCCGCTGCTCAAAGACGTCCGGCGGGCCATTGCGAAAGGCGGCCTGACTTCCGAGGGCTGGTGCGTGGCCGAGACGTTCCACCTGCTCGAAGAGGCGCTGCGCAGCGATTGCGAAGTCAAGGTGGTCCTGGCCGCCGAATCGGTGCGCTCTGCCGCTGAAACGCACGTGCGGCGTCTGGCGGGCGTGAAGGTTGCGGTGCTTCCCGATAGTCTGTTCCAGCAAATCTCGGGCACCGAAAACAGCCAGGGCGTGATGGCGCTGGTCCGGCTGCCCGAGTGGAAACTCGAGCAACTCTTGGGCGGCTGTCCGCTGGTGGTGGTGTTGGACGGCATACAGGACCCCGGCAATGCGGGCACTATTGTGCGCGCGGCAGAGGCATTCGGGGCCACGGGCGTCTTGTTCCTGAAGGGCGCCGTGAGCCCGTTCAACCCCAAGACTTTGAGGGCGTCGGCCGGTTCGCTGTTCCGCGTGCCCCATCTTTGCGGCTTGGATGCCGAACAGGCGCGGGCCGCCATCAAGCACAACAGAGTGGAACTCTACGGCAGCGTTCCGGTTCGCCCGGATCGACCCGCGCGGCTCATTTCCGAGGTGGACCTGACGGGGCGCTGCGCGCTGGTTGTGGGCAGCGAGGCGCGCGGCGTGAGCGGGCCGCTGCGGTCGGCGGCGATCGATGTCTCCATTCCCACCATTGGAGTGGAGTCGTTGAATGCAGCGGTGGCTGCCGGGATTATGCTCTACGAAGCGCGCCGGCAGAGGTCCATGCTTCCGTGAATCTTTTCGACACCGACCCGCCCAAACTGCCCGGCCGCCAACCGGAAGAGCGCGGCAAGCGGCCTCTGGCCGACCGCATGCGGCCGGAACGCCTGGAAGACTATATCGGCCAGGAACATATCCTGGGGCCGGGGAAGCCGCTGCGCCGCCAGATCGAGAGCGACGAGATGGGCTCCGTGATTCTCTGGGGACCGCCCGGCACCGGCAAAACCACCCTGGCGCGCATCATCGCCCGCGCCACGCACTGCGAGTTCATCCCCTTCAGCGCCGTCTTGAGCGGCATCAAGGAAATCAAGGCCGTGATGGCCGATGCCGAGCGCCTGCGCCGCTCCGGCCGGCGCACCATTCTCTTCGTCGATGAGATTCACCGTTTCAACAAGGCGCAGCAGGATGCCTTCCTGCCCTATGTGGAGAGCGGCGACATTATCCTGATTGGGGCCACTACCGAGAACCCGTCGTTTGAAATCATCTCGGCGCTGCTTTCCCGCTCGCGCGTATACGCTTTGCGAAGCCTGTCCACGGAGGAAGTGGCCGCGCTGCTCAAACGGGCGCTCCCCGTGCTGGGCTTGCAGGCGCCGGACGACCTGCTGGAACAGATTGCGATCTACTCGAACGGCGATGCGAGGCAAGCCTACAACACGCTGGAGGCTGCCGCGGCGGCGTCTTCAGGCGAATTGACCGCGGAGACCGTGCAGGACGCCATCAGCCGCAAGGTGCTGCTTTACGACAAGGGCGGGGAAGAGCACTTCAATCTGATTTCCGCGCTGCACAAATCCGTGCGGTCGAGCGACCCCGACGCGGCCCTTTATTGGCTTTCGCGCATGCTGGAGGCGGGTGAAGACCGGCTGTACATCGCGCGCCGGCTGATCCGGATGTCGATTGAGGATATCAGCCTGGCCGATCCGCGCGCGCTCGAACAGGCCGTGGCGGCCATGCAGGCGGTTCATTTTCTGGGCGCCCCGGAAGGAGACCTGGCGCTGGCGCAAGTCGCCATCTATCTCAGCGTGGCTCCGAAATCGGACGCGGCGTATCGCGCCATGGGCGCCATCAAGCAGGACGTGGAGCGCACCGTTGCCGAGCCGACGCCCATGAATTTGCGCAACGCTCCTACTCGCGCCATGAAAGAGTGGGGCTACGGCGCCGGCTATCAGCACGCGCACGAGGTAGAGGACGCCATCCCCGATATGGAATGCCTGCCGCCCTCACTGGCCGGGCGGCGCTGGTATTACCCCACGGACCGTGGAATCGAAAAGAGAATACGGGAACGGCTTGCGGAAATTCGGAGCAAGAAGAATCGGGAGTAAGTCCCACCCCCTTGAGAGCGCGCAGGCCGGGAGCCCTGCGCCACGCGTCACTTCTTTTCGAGCTTGAGGTTGATCGTGGCGTCGCGCCGCGAATCAAACGAGCTCAAGGTCTTGGTGGGGCTGACGGCGCCTTGGTGTTCAGCGCGCAGTTCGTAGTCGATGTCTGGGCTGAGACCGCGAAAAGAGTAGGTCCCGTCCTCTTTCGTGATGAACGAGCGGATCTGCAAAGTCTTCAGATCCTTGAGGTAGACAATCGCCCCACTCGCCGCGGCATCCTGAGGCGAACTCACCAGGCCCTGCACGTTGCGGGTGGGCGGATCTCCCTTCTTGCCTTGGCCGAAAGCAGCCGCGCTCAAAAGGAGGACTGCCAGAAGAACCGTATAGTACTTAATCATTAGGGTGTCCTCCGAGGGTTAGAGACGCGCGGCCCGGCCGTTGCGTTTCCACCGGACAATGGATTACTGTTTCCAGTCCTCGTCTTCCTCTTCTTCTTCCTCATCCTCTACGAGAAAGTCGGCGTCCTCGTCCTCTTCCTCCTCGATTTCTTCAGCCGATTCCAATTCGAGCGGATCGGTCCCAACTACCTTCAGGTCGGCGCCGCACTCATCGCAGCTGATGGAGTCGCCTTCGTCTACGTCTTCTTCGTCCACATCGATGACGCCGTTGCACTTCGGACACTTGACCATCGGCAAATTCCTCCCAAGATATTACTGTTAAACGAAACGCAGCTGCTAATGCAACTATTATCGCGAACCCTGACCGGCCCTCCAGCGGATCTAGCCGCAGGCGCGAGAATACGCACTGCCCCGGCCATCTCCACATTGTACCCGGAGGGTGGCTCGCCGGGTTCCAAACGTATAATGATAAGTGCCCATGCATCAAAAAGTGAACCAGCGTTTGGTGGACCGCGATCCCCGCGAGACCACGGAGTGGATGGAAGCGATCGACCAGGTGATCGATGAGGCCGGACCCGACCGCGCCGCGTACCTTCTGGAGAAGCTGACGGACCGGGCGCGCGCTTCCGGCGCCGATCTGCCGGCCAACCTCAATACGCCCTACAAGAACACGATTTCCCTGGCGGATGAATTGCCCTACCCGGGCGACCGCGCTTTGGAACGGCGCATCAAGAGCCTGTTGCGTTGGAATGCCATGGCCATGGTGGTACGGCAGAATAAGTACGACGAGGGCATCGGCGGCCACATCTCCACCTTCGCTTCCCTGGCGACCCTGCTTGAAGTGGGCTTCAATCACTTCTTCCGCGGCTCTTACGGGGACCAGCCGGGCGACCTGATCTATTTCCAGGGGCACTCATCTCCGGGCGTCTACGCCCGCGCGTTTCTGGAGGGGCGCCTCCCCGAGGCGCAGCTTCAGAACTTCCGTCACGAACTGCGCGGCGAACCCGGGCTATCGTCGTATCCGCACCCGTGGCTGATGCCCGATTTCTGGAAGTTCCCCACCGTATCGATGGGCCTGGGGCCGATCAACGCGCTCTATCAGGCGCGCTTCATGCGCTATCTGGAGAATCGCGGCTTGATTCCACGAACGCCGCGAAAGGTATGGGCGTTTCTGGGCGACGGCGAAATGGACGAGCCCGAATCCATGGGTTCGCTGACGCTCGGCTCGCGCGAGAAGCTCGACAACCTGATATTCGTGGTCAACTGCAACCTGCAGCGCCTGGATGGCCCGGTGCGCGGCAACGGCAAGGTGATTCAGGAACTTGAAGCGGCCTTCCGAGGCGATGGCTGGAACGTCATCAAAGTGATCTGGGGCAGTGATTGGGACGCGCTTCTGGCGCGCGACACTACCGGCTTGCTGCAGAAGCGCATGGACGAAGTCGTGGATGGCGAGATGCAGGCGTACGTCACTAAGGACGGAGCCTACATCCGCAGGGAGTTCTTCGGGCGCTATCCGGAACTGCTCGATCTGGTGTCGCACCTGAGCGATGACGAACTCTACAAGCTGCGCCGGGGCGGCCATGATCCGGCAAAGGTGTATAGCGCATTCAAGGCCGCAATCGAAACCGTAGGCGTTCCCACGGTGATTCTGGCCCAGACCATCAAGGGCTATGGGCTCGGCGAAGCCGGCGAGGGCCGGAATATCACGCACCAGCAGAAGAAGCTCAACGAGCAGGAACTGGTGCATTTCCGTTCCCGCTTCGAAATTCCCGTTCCCGAGGAGGACGCGCGGAAAGCCGCCCTCTACCGCCCGCCGGACGACAGTCCGGAGATCGCGTACCTGCACGAGCGCCGGCGCCAGTTGGGGGGCTACGTTCCCCAGCGCACGGTTGGCGCCAGCAGTATCCAGGCCCCCCCGCTTGAATACATGAAGGAGTCGCTGGAGGGGTCGAACGGGCGCGAAGTGTCTAGTTCCATGGCGTTTGTCCGCGTCCTCACGCTGCTTATGAAGCACCCGGAGTTGGGGCGCAGGGTGGTGCCCATCATCCCCGACGAGGGGCGCACGTTCGGCATGGAGTCGCTCTTCAGGCAGTTCGGAATTTACGCCAGCCAGGGGCAGCTCTACAAACCGCACGATGCCGAGGTGTTCCTGTACTACAAGGAATCGAAGGACGGCCAGATTCTGGAAGAGGGGATTACCGAGGCGGGTTCGATGGCTTCGTTCGCCGCCGCGGGAACCGCGTATTCGAACTACTCGGTTGAGACTATCCCGTTCTTTATCTATTACTCCATGTTCGGTTTCCAGCGGGTGGGCGACCTGATCTGGGCGTTCGCCGACGCGCGCGGGAAGGGATTCCTGTGCGGCGGCACCGCCGGGCGCACCACGCTCGCCGGAGAGGGCCTTCAGCATCAGGACGGCCATAGCATCGTGCTTTCGAGCACGCACCCCACCTGCGTTACCTACGATCCGGCGTACGCTTTCGAAATCGCCGTGATCGTGCAGGATGGCATCCGGCGCATGTATCAGGAGCAGGAGGATATTTTCTATTACCTCACCCTGTACAACGAAAACTACGCCATGCCGCCGATGCCCAAGGACCTGTCCGTGGATGGGATTCTGAAGGGCATTTATCGTTTTCAAGCCGCTCCGGAAGGCAAGGCCGTGGTGCAGTTGTTCGGCAGCGGTCCGATTCTGAACGAGGCGCTGCGCGCGCAAGCCATCCTGGCCGAGCGCTACGGGGTTGCCGCTGACGTGTGGAGCGTTACCAGCTACAACGAACTGCGCCGGGACGCGCTGGGCGTGGAGCGCTGGAACCGGCTGCACCCAGACGAGCCCGTGCGGACGCCGTACATCGTTAACGCGCTTCGCGGCGCCAAAGGCCCCATCGTGGCCGCAACGGACTACATGAAGGTGGTTTCCGATCAGCTTGCGCCCTGGCTCTCAGGGCGGTTGGTTTCCCTGGGGACGGATGGCTTCGGCCGCAGCGACAATAGGGAACACCTCCGCAGGCACTTCGAAGTGAATGCGGAATCGATTGCGGCGGCGGCGCTGTCGCGATTGGCGCGTGACGGCAAGTTCGACGCGGGCAAAGCCCGGGCGGCGTTCTCCGAACTGGGCGTCGACACCGAAAAGGTCGATCCGGCCCGTGCCTAGCGTTTCGGCTTTGGAATTCGCACAACAAGAATCCGCCTCCGTTGTGGGGCGGCAAACTCGGGCCGCGGCCGCCTTTCAGGCGGCTGGAGCTGCTGGAGAGCAGCTCCGCAGGCAAGATTGCCTGCCCCACTTCGGCGCGAACAATCGAGAGGCCCCGGGCCGTGGCGCGCATGCCCAGGCGTGCATCCTATGAACACCGGGCAACGCGTCGCGGTGACGGGGATGGTGGTGAGCGGCGGGCTCGCGGCGCTGAAGATTGGGTTCGGGCTTACGGGCCATTCGAGCGCGGTGGTAGCCGATGGCCTGGAATCGGGCGGGGACGTGTTCGCTTCGGGTTTCGTGCTGCTGGGCCTGACGATCGCGGCCAAGCCGCCCGATGAGGACCACCCTTACGGCCATGGGCGTATTGAAACGCTAACCGGCCTGATGATAGGGCTATTTCTCGCCGCGGGCGGCTCCCTAATATCCTTTAGTGCGCTTCAAAAGCTCGGCGAGCCGCATCCGCCGCTGGCGGCCTATGTGGTGTGGCCGCTGTTCGTATCCCTGCTAGCCAAGATCGGCCTTTCCTGGCTCAAGTTTCACTACGGGCGCAGACTGAAGAGCGCGGCGCTCATCGCGGATGCCTGGAACGATGGCGTGGATACGATTTCGGCGATTTCCGCTCTGGCCGCCGTGGGGCTGGCTCTCGCCAACCCGGCGCGCTTCATGGATGCCGACCGGTACGGCGCGTTCATCGTGGGCTTGATCGTGATCTTCGCCGGCGCCAGGGTGGCTCACGAAACCGCAATGCAACTGATCGACACCATGCCCGACGACAAGCTCATGCAAGAGGTGCGAAGGGCGGCGAAGTCCGTTGCCGGAGTCCATGGCGTGGAAAAGTGCTTCGCGCGCAAGACGGGCCTGCGCTATCACGTGGACCTGCACCTCGAAGTGGACCCGGACCTGACCGTGCGGCAATCGCACGACATCGCGCACGACGTAAGACAGAAAATTGTAGCCGACCTCGATTGGGTGGCCGACGTGCTGGTGCACGTGGAGCCGGCGCCGTAAGGTGGGGCATGCTTGAGCTTGCCCGTTCTGCGTTTTGGTCACCCGGCCTCTGTCTGGGCGAATCGATCGGCGGGCACGCTAAACAGGCTGCGGAAGAAGTGCGCTCGCATGGCTTTGTTGCGGCATCGACCTCGCGGCTGCGCCGCAAAGGTCGCTGACGGGCAAGCTAAAGCATGCCCCACCCGCCTATCGCTTGTAGCCGATCTTGCGCAGGAACGAACGGCGCGCTTCGGCGTCGGCGGGGGTCTCTACGCCTTGCGGCGGGAAGCCGTCGATCACGCCCATGATGCCGCGGCCCTGTTCGCTCTCGGCAATTACGGCCTGCACCGGGTTAGCCGTGGCGCAGTAGATCGAGCAGACCTCAGGCACGTCTTTGATTCGCCCCAGCACGTTGATCGGGTAGCCGTCGCGCATGGCGACTACGAAAACGTGCCCGGCGGCGAGCGCCGTGGCGTTGCGCGTGGCCAACGATTGCAGTTCCTCGTCGTTTCCGTCCACGCGCGTGAGGCACGGGCCGGAAGCCTCGTTGAACGCGATCCCGAACTTCATTTGGGGAACCGTGTTCACCATCGCCTCATAGATGTCTTCGACCGACTTGATGAAGTGAGTCTGCCCCACGATCAGGTTCCCGTCGCGGGGGATCTCGAGTGGCACGAGCTTCAGTTCCATAAGAACAATCAGGATACCAGGAGGCCGGCGTTCCGCTGAGGGTCGCGAACCGGGGCGAGGCGCCATTCGGTTGGGCCGCGAGGATCATAGAATAGAAACGTGGCCACGTTTACTTTCTCCCAAGCGCGGAAATGCGTGCTCGCCGCGGTAGGGGGAGGCGCAACCGCGCCGCCCGCCGAAGATGTGACGCTCGGGGCGGCGCACGGGCGCGTGCTCGCTGAAGACGTTCCGGCCGACCGCGACATGCCCGCGCTTTCGCGCTCGATTCGAGACGGGTTCGCGGTGCGCTCCGCGGACTTGCCCGGCCGCCTGCAAATCATAGGGGAAGTTCGGGCAGGAGAGGCGTTTCCGGGCGAAGTCGGCTGCGGCCAGGCCGTGGAGATCATGACCGGCGCGCCCGTGCCGCGTGGGGCCGACGCCATCGTGATGGTGGAACACGTGGAGCGCGCGGGGGACGCCGTGATTGTGAATAGCGCCGCCCCTGCCGGCCAGTTCATTAACCCGCAGGGCGCCGACGCTGCCGCGGGGTCCGTTGTGCTGCGCGCCGGCGAGCGCCTGGACTATTCCGGAGTTGCCCTTCTTGCCGCGTGCGGCCGCGCTCAGGTTCGCGTGTACCGGAAGCCCACGGTCGCGATTCTGGCGACGGGAGACGAACTCGTGGATGTCTCGGAGACGCCCTCTCCGCGGCAGGTGCGCAACTCGAATGCGTGTTGTCTGGCGGCGCAGGCGGAAAGCGCGGGCGGCGAGCCCATCATCCTGCCCGTTGCGCGCGATGAGGAAGGCCCAACGCGCGCCTTGATCGAGCTAGGGTTAAGCGCCGGCCTGCTGCTGATCTCCGGCGGGGTTTCCGCGGGGAAGTACGATTTCGTGGAAGCCGCCCTTGCGGCTCTCGGCGCCGAGTTCTATTTCGACCGCGTGCTCATCCAACCCGGCCAGCCGCTGGTGTTCGGCCGCGCGCGAGGCACGTTCTTCTTCGGGCTGCCGGGCAACCCCGCGTCCACGATGGTCACGTTCGAGCTGTTTGCCCGGTCCGCGCTGGCCCTGCTCTCGGGCGCGCGGGAGGCGCCGCTGCTCATGCCGTACGCGCGGCTGACGCATCCGCTCAGGCATCGGCCCGGCCTCACGCGGTTCGTCCCGGCGCGGGTGAACGCGGATGCGAGCGAAGTCACGCCGCTCGATTGGAGCGGATCGGGGGATATCCCCGCGCTCGCCCGCGCCAACGCCTATCTGGTAGCCGAGCCGGATAAGCCCGACTATCCGGCCGGGCAGTTCATCAGGATTTTGTTGAAATGAAGAAACTGTCGCACTACGATCCCGCAGGTTCGCCGCGCATGGTGGATGTCGGCGGAAAACCGCAAACGCGGCGCACCGCCAAGGCGCACGCTTTCGTGCGAGTCTCCGCTTCGGCGCTGAGCAACCTCCCGGCCAACCCGAAGGGAAATCCGCTCGAAATCGCCCGTGTTGCGGGCATCCTCGCGGCCAAACGCACTCCCGACGTGATCCCCCTCTGCCATACACTGCTGCTCTCGCACGTGGACGTGGAGGTTACGGTGGAAGAGGAAGGCGTGCGCATCGTGGCGTCCGCCGCTACCACCGCTCAGACCGGCGTGGAGATGGAGGCCATGACCGCGGCATCGATTGCCGCGCTCACGGTTTACGATATGCTGAAGGCGCTCGACAAATCGATCGAAATTCAGGATATCTTCCTGCTGGAGAAGACCGGCGGGAAGAGCGGCGATTTCCGCCGCGCGGCGAAGCCAGAGGAGAAAGGCCAGCCATGATTGACGCTGCCGTGCTCACAATCAGCGACTCGGTTAGCGATGGCGCGCGGGCGGATCGCTCCGGCCCCGCCGTGCGTGACCGTTTGGAACAACTGGGCTGGCGGGTCTCGGTGATGGAAGTGATTCCGGACGAAGAGAATGAGATTTCGAGGCGCCTGGCTACGCTTGCCGACGGAGGGCAAGTCTCGGCCATATTTACCACCGGAGGCACCGGCGTGGCCCCGCGCGACGTAACCCCCGAGGCCACCCGCGCCGTGATTCGCCGCGAAATACCCGGCATCCCCGAACTGATGCGCGAGCGTGGAAGAAAAACCACTCCGCTGGCCGCGCTTTCCCGTGGCGTGGCGGGTACCCGCGGCACGGTGCTGATCGTCAATCTTCCGGGCTCCCCGAAAGCGGCCGTCGAGTCCCTGGATGCTATCGTGGAAGTGGCGCCGCACGTGCTGGAATTGCTTCGGGGCCACACCGAGCACGCAGCAGCCCCTCAGGAGTAGCATGCGACCCTTCGTATTGGCGCTCATTTGCGGCGTGCTGGCAGCCCAGCAGACTATCCGCCCTCCGCAGCCCGGTTTCCAGCGGCCGCCGGCGCAGCAACCGGCCGCGCCTGCTCCGACGACTCCGGAGCCGCAGACCGCCTCTCCCGATATCGAAGACCCGGGCATTCGAATTCCCGTGAGCGTCGATTACGTGGTGACGCCTGTGCTCGCCTTTGACCGCAATGGCGGTTACGTGGGCAACATTCGCCCCGAGCAGTTTCACCTCTTCGATAACGACAAAGAGCAGAACATCCAAGTCGATGTTTCTTACACCCCCATCTCGCTGGTGATTCTGATCCAGGCCAATAGCAACGCGCAGTCGCTGCTTCCGGAAGTCAATAAGATCGGCGGCCTGATCGGCCCGCAGGTGATTGGGGACGCCGGGGAAACCGCGGTGATTGCCTACGATGCGCGCATCCGCACCATGCAGGAGTTCACGTCGGATTCGGACAAGATTGCCAAAGCGATTAAAGGGATTACCCCCGGGAGCACCAGTATCCGCATGGTGGATGCCGTTGTGCAGGGCGCGCGGCTGCTGCGCTCGCGCCCGCGCGACCGGCGCAGGATCATGCTGCTGATCGGCGAAACGCGCGACCTCGGCAGCGAGAACCGTACTCGCGAAGCGTTGATTGACCTTCAAATGTCGAACATCGCCTTCTATTCCGTGGATATGTCGCGCTTCATGAACGTATTGACCGCGCCGCCAAAGGTGGGGCGGCCCGATGCCATGCCGCCGGCGGCTCGTCCGTTGCCGGCCGGCGTGCCATCGACGCCGACCAGCGTGGCACAGGCCTACGGCACCAACGCCACCGCCCAGTTCCTTCCGCTGATGGTGGAGATCTTCCGTGACGCGAAGGCCATCTTCAAGGCCAATCCGGTGGAACTCTTTACCAAGGGCACAGGGGGCACGGAGTTTGGTTTCCACAGTCAGCGCACGCTTGAGACGGCGCTCGGCGAAATAGGGGAACAACTGCACAGCCAGTACACGCTCTCGTACAGTCCCACAAACCGGCAGGAAGGCGGTTTCCACATCATCCAGGTGTCCGTTGCCGGCCATCCGGAAATCGACAAGATAGTCACCCGCCCCGGCTATTGGGTCGGCCCCCGCGAGTAGCTCGCGCTACCGCGGGCTCTCCACACTCAAGTCGTTCTGCACCTCGAACGCGCCCGCCACGCCGCGTGCGCGGAGATTGGCCAGGTCCTTTTCCTGCGTGGTCCGCACCACTCCCACCAGTTTGACGCGCCCGTTGTTCACGATAATGTGAATCGGCGGGACCGCTTGCAGAGCGTAGCGGCCCAGCGTCTGGTCCCCGTAGATCGCGCGGTATGCCGCCAGGCGAATCCGGTCGTCCGTATCGGACAACGGGAGCACGCGAATCTGGTTGTCCACCCGGTCCACTCCCTCGATATCCTTGACGGCACTCTCCGCACCGGATTTGAGCGTGGGCTGCGTGACCTCGCCGATTAGCGTGACCGTTCCGCCTTCCGCTTTGTACGATAAATCGTCGAAGACGCCATAGTAGGGCAGCATCACCAGTTCGTGGCGGACTTCGCGGATGATGCGGTCGGTTATGCGCGCTTCGGGCTGCACGGCGCGGTTCGCGGATGCGGAAACGCCAGGCTGCGCCGCGATGGGAAGAGAACTAGCGGCCAGCCCGCAGATACACACCGTCAGAATCGGGAACTTCATAATTCTTACCTCCGCCTTAGATGAGCAAGCGGGAGGCCAGAATATGCCTGCTCAGACTATCTCGACAGGCTAAGGGCTTCTACTTCTTGGCGGGTGTGCGAACGATTACACGGACGGCGGTGGATCCCCTGTCCGTCTTGACGAACCGGATGGTGACGCGGAGATTGGGCTGGGGCTTGGGGCCTTCGAAGCGGGTTTCAGGCGTTATGACGAAAGTTTGCGACTCGGTCGATCCGGTCCGGGTTGCGGTGAGACTTGAGTCGGCAACCGCCGTGACCGTGCCGGCGAACATCTCATCCTTGGGGGCTGGCTGCTCCTGCTGCGGCCGCGCTGCGCCGTTCTGCGGGGTTACCGCGCAGCACAGAGTCAGAGCGCAAAAGAGGATTCGAAAGAACCGCACAAATCCAGAGTACAAAACCGCCATGAAAGTCTTCTATAACCTCGATTAAAGTTGCTTCATGTCCTGCCGCCCGGAATGGTTCCGGCGCCGGCCTGTTCCGGGGTCGCGCCCAGCGCCGGCAAGCGGATCGCAAACCGCGTGCCTTTACCGGGTTCGCTCTCGACGGCGATGGTTCCGTCGTGGGCCTTGACGATCCACGCTACAAAACTCAGCCCCAGCCCTAAGCCCTGCTCCGGCGGCGCCGAGCCGGGCGTGGGAACGCGGTAGAAGCGCTCGAAGATGTGGGGCAGGTGCTCGGGCGGGATGCCCTGGCCCGTGTCCTCCACAATCATCTCAGCCTCGGCGCCCGCCACGCGGAGGCTGACGTGAACCAGGCCTCCCTCGGGAGTAAACTTGAGCGCGTTCGAGAGCAGATTCGTGACCAGCCTCTCGATCTGGACCCGGTCCGCCATGATTGGACATTCTTCCAGATCGGCCGTCAGGCGGACGGCGGCAGCTTCGGCGGGAATCTGGAATTGATCCACCAGGTCGCGTAGCGTATCGGAGAGGTCGAGCTTCGCCTTCTGCAAAATAAGCTGGCCGGATTCGGCTTGCGATAGCAGCAGAAGCGCTCTGACGATTTGGGAGAGGCGGTCGATATCCTGTAGGGCGTTGAACATCGCTTCCCGGTACTGTTCGGCGGTCTGGGCCGTGAACAGCGCCACTTCGAGCTGCCCCCGGATGGCAGTAATCGGCGTTCGCAACTCGTGCGAGACGTCGGTGGAAAATTGCTTGATCTGCTGGAACGAGGATTCCAGGCGGTCGATCATCCGGTTGAAAGTCAGAATCAGATAATCCAGTTCGTCCCCCGCCTGGCTGGACGGGATGCGAAGGCTGAGGTTCGAGCCGGAGATTCGCTGCGCTGTCTGGGCCACGGCCCTCACGGGAGCGAGCGCCCTTCCGGCGACAATCCAACCGAGCAGAGACCCCACGATCAGCGCGCAGGGAATCACCACCAAATAGAAAAGCGAAAAGTCTCGCACGGTCTTCTCTTCGTTGGCCAGCGAGAACCCCAGCGCGACATAATGCGGCTCGTGGCGCACGGCGGCTACGTGGCTCTCGTCGTACACCACGCCGGACCGGATCAAATAGTTCACGCCGCCCGGCCCGGTGCGGACCGACCAGAATTCCATGCCGGGCGAGTCGGGCTTGGCCGCGGCGACCGCTTGGGCGACTCGCGCCCGAATCGAATCGGCCGAGTCGATGCCGATGGCCGCATAAGTCTGCGAAACGGCGCGGCTCTTCGACATATGGTCCGGAATTACCGCGCCGTCCTGGTCCGTGATCAGGTAGACCGCCTTGATCGCCAGGACGGTGCGGCTTTCATCCGCATCCTTGTCGTCGTAATACCAGAACGCCTCGTTGCGGCCGGTGGCGGAACTCCGCTCAATGCGCAGGAATCCCTTCATGGCGGCCCATCGCTGCTCCAGGCCGTCGTGCGCCTGGGCGTCGAGGGTGTTTGCCAGCCGTTGCCGGAATAGGGCGGCTACGCCAATGAGAATGAGGGCGAAGAACACGGCGTACGTGGCGGTGAGCCGGAAGCGCAACCCTCGCGTGAGCCTTCCGAACCTGCGAATACGGAACACTTACGCCTGCCGTTCGGGCCGGTCGGGCGCTTCGATCATGTAGCCGATGCCGCGCACCGTCTGAATCAGCTTCTGGGGGAAGCGGTCGTCGATTTTGCTGCGGAGATGCCGGATATAGACGTCCACGATGTTCGTGAGGCCGTCATAATCCATGTCCCAGACGTGTTCCACGATCATGGTGCGGCTCAGCGGGCGGCTGCGGTTCCGCATCATGTATTCGAGTATCCCGAATTCCTTCGGGGCAAGATCGATGGTTTCGCCCGCCCGGGAAACCTTGCGACGCGTGCAGTCGAGGCTCAGATCGCCGACCTGGAGTTTCTCCGGAGCCGGCTGCCCGCGGCGCAATAACGCCCGGACGCGCGCCAGCAACTCGACGAACGCGAACGGCTTTACCAGGTAATCGTCGGCCCCCTGCTCGAGGCCCTTCACGCGATCGTCCAAACCGCCGCGAGCGCTTAAAATCAGCACCGGTGGGCCGAGTTTCCGATTGCGAATCTTCTCCAGGACCTTGAGGCCGTCCATGTCCGGCAACATTAGGTCCAGAATGACGATATCGTAATCGGCGGAATGAATATGATCGAGCGCCTCGCCGCCGGTCAGCGCGGCATCCACCGCGTACCCGGCCCCTTGCAGTCCGCGGCAGAGGAAATCGGCGATTCGCTTCTCGTCCTCAACGACCAGGATGCGCATCTGCTCTCAGCTTAGCGCAAGCGCGCCGCTCAGTTCAGCCGCCGCCCGGGCTCCGGGTCTTCCAGGCTGACGGGCGCGGTCTTCAACCAGCTTAGGAATGCGGCAACGGCCGGTTCGGCGCAGTACAATGTAATCTCAGCAAATCTAGGAGTGAAATCGCCAAATGGATGAAAAGGAGCGCGCCCGCGCTTTAGATATTGCCCTGAGCCAGATTGAGAAACAATTTGGAAAGGGATCAATCCTCCGCCTCGGGTCGAAGGACGCTATCGTTCCGGTCTCGGTCATCTCCACGGGGTCCATCTCGCTCGACGCCGCTTTGGGCGTGGGCGGCTTTCCCCGCGGCCGTATCAATGAGATTTTCGGTCCGGAGTCGTCCGGCAAAACCACCATTGCGCTGCAGGTGATCGCCGAAGCGCAGAAGGCCGGCGGAATGGCCGCTTTCATCGACGTGGAGCATGCGCTCGACCCCGGCTACGCCAGGAAGCTCGGCGTCGACATCGACAATCTGCTGGTTTCCCAGCCCGACTATGGCGAGCAGGCGCTCGAGATCACCGGCGCGCTGATCGCTTCCAACCAGATTGACGTGTTGGTGGTGGATTCCGTCGCCGCCCTCGTTCCCAAGGCGGAACTCGATGGCGAAATGGGCGACAGCCACATGGGATTGCAGGCGCGGCTGATGTCCCAGGCGCTCCGAAAACTCACCGCTGTTGTCTCCAAATCGCACACCTGCCTGATTTTCATCAACCAGATTCGCGAAAAGATCGGGGTGATGTTCGGCAACCCGGAAACCACTACGGGCGGCCGCGCTCTCAAGTTCTACTCTTCGATACGGCTGGATATACGGCGTATCGCCGCCATCAAGGAAGGCGACGCAGTTATCGGCAACCGCACCAAGGTGAAGGTCGTCAAGAACAAGGTCGCGTCGCCGTTTCGCGAGGCCGAGTTCGACATCATCTACGGCGAGGGCGTTTCGAAAGAGGGCGACCTGCTTGACCAGGGCGTAGCCCAGAACGTGATCGAGAAGAGCGGGTCATGGTTCAGTTATAAGGGCGAGCGTATCGGGCAGGGCCGCGAAAACTCGCGCCAGTTCCTGAAAGACAACGCGGATATTCGCCAGACCATCGATACCGAACTCCGCAAGGCGTTGGGGCTGATCAAGCCCGAGCCGCCGCCTGCCGCCGCGCCCGCGGCTTCTCCGGCGGCCGCGTCTAAGCCCTTGCCCGTGCGGAAATAGGGCGCCGGGCGGGCCGCACCCATGCTGGAGCGCGACCGGCAACAAGCGATACGCGGCAAACTGGCCCGCGTGGAGCGGCGCACGCGCGGCTACATCCCTACCGGGTTCGCCGCGCTCGATCAGGCTCTGGGCGGCGGGTTGCCGCGGGGCGGCATCGTGGAGCTGTTTGGGCCCGATTCCTGCGGGAAGACGACGCTCGCGCTTCAGATCGCGGCGCAACTCGAAGAGCGGGGAATGGCGGCGGCATGGATAGACGCCGACCGCACGTTTGACCCCGCTTACGCCTCCTCCTTGGGGGTCCGTGTGGAGCGGTTGGTTGTAGCGCTGCCGGAATCGGAGGAGGAAGCTCTCGATGTGGCGCGCCAATTAACGGCGTCGGGCGCCATCGATCTAGTGATTGTGGATTCCGCCGCGGCGCTCGTGCCCCGTCTCGAACTGACCGCCGGGATTGGCGCCGGCGGACCGGGTCTGCAGGGGCGTCTCCTTTCCTCCGGCCTGCGCGGGCTATCCGCCGCGTTGAAACGCGCGGGGGCCGCGGCGCTGTTCATCAACCAGGTCAGAAGCCGCCCTGACTCTCCCGAGGACGAAACCGCGACAGGCGGTCCCGCGCTCAAACTTTTCGCTTCGGCCCGAGTGTCTTTGCGGCCCGCGGGCCGGGCCTGCGTGGTCTTTCGAATCGTCAAAAATCGCGTTGCATCGCCCTTCGTAGAGGGGGAACTCCCGTGGTCCGGCGGGCTGGGATTCTCCAGAAGCCCGTAAATGAAGGCTCCGGACGACTGTTCCCCTCAAAACCCCCGAAAAAAGGGGGTTTTCTGGGCTGTTTCTCTTTACATCAACATAGTGATCCCGTAGAATTGAATCGTTCCAGACGCATGTTCGCGAGAACGTTGCGGCTTGTTTGTTACTGTTCGATGGTGACGTGGAACAGCGCCGCGGGCGCGGTCTGTCGCACGTCTGATTTTGACGGGAGAATCACAAGGAGATTTATGGCGAATGTGAGAATGACCCAGACGCAACTGGTAAGATCGCTGGCCGAAAAGTGCGAAGTCAACAACAAGGTGGCTCGCGGCTTCCTGGATTGCCTGGCTGGCATGGCAATCGCGGAAGTGAAGAAGAACGGCGTATTCGTGCTGCCCGGCATTGGACGGCTGGTGCGCGTTGACCGTAAAGCCCGCATGGGCCGCAATCCGGCAACGGGCGAAAACATCAAGATCCCGGCCAAGAAGGTCGTGAAGTTCCGCGTGGCCAAAGCCGCGAAGGACGCGATCGTTCCGCCGAAGAAGGCGAAGTAGTCGATCGGGCCCCCCGGAAAAACTAAAACCCCGCGGCGCCTGTACTGGGCCGCGGGGTTTTTATTTCTTACCGGATCTCTTGAAGCCGAGATGGAGCCTGCCCAACTTGCGGGCGTTCCAGGAAGCCTGTTATACCTGCTGCTTCTTCTCTTCGACCTTCTCTTCGTCGCTCTTGATAGCAGCTTTGAAGTTGCGGATCCCTTCGCCTAATCCTTTTCCCAATTCCCCGACCTTCTTGCCGCCGAACAGAAGAACCGCGACAAGGCCAATGACGAGGATTTCGGGAGCGCCTAGACCACCGAGGGCCCCGGCGACCTGAATGCTAGTGGGTTCCATACGGCCTCCTTCTGCCAGCTATTCTATTATCCAGCAGGGCTTTACGTCAACTTAAGCCCTTATGGCGCTAGCGGAAGATGCTGCGCAGCATCAAGTAGTCCTGGCGAATACTCGCCCGGAAAGGTGCCATGAGAATGTTGAGCGTGAACCACGCAACCGTAACGAAAACCAGCGTCTTCGTTAAGCGGTTGGCCCCGAAGACCAGGCGGGCAGCGACCGCGCAGGCGAACGGCACGGCCGCGACGAGGACGCGCCCGGCCGCGGTGGTGCTGTAGAAGAGTGGCACAAACCACTCTAGCTGCCGGTCCGGCCCGAACATCAAGCTATCGTCGGTAAGCTGAAGAATGCCAGGCGCCCCCCGGCCGGGTCGCCGTGTTACGCTTCGTGGATGCGGCGGACGCCATGGACTTCAAGGACCAGCTGAAATCTTCGGTAGACATCGTCAATGTCATCGGGGAATACGTGCGTCTGAAGAAATCCGGCACGCAGCGCTACATGGGCCTGTGCCCCTTCCATAACGAAAAGACGCCGTCGTTTACCGTGCACGTGGCGCGTCAATTCTATAAATGCTTTTCCTGCGGAGAAGGCGGCGACGTTTTCAGCTTCGTGCAGAAGATTGAGGGCATCAGCTTCTATGAGGCGCTGCAGACGCTGGCCGAGCGGCACGGCATCCCCATGCCGAAGCGCTCGCTGGCGGCCGACGAGGAAACCAAGGTCCGCGACGCCGTCTTTCAGATGCATGAGA
Organism: uncultured Acidobacteriia bacterium; assembly: GCA_903925975.1. Taxonomy (GTDB): domain Bacteria; phylum Acidobacteriota; class Terriglobia; order Bryobacterales; family Bryobacteraceae; genus BOG-224. The sequence continues at coordinate 19,443 of CAIYHG010000183.1, forward strand.
TCGCGCTCGAGCACTTTCGAGCGGGGTTGCGCGCTCCTGCCGGCGAGGCGGCCCGGGATTACCTGGCCCGGCGCGGCGTAGCGCAACCGGCGGTGGATCGCTTCGCGTTGGGCTATTCGGACCGGAGCGGCCGGGCGCTGTTGCGGCTTCTCGAACAGCGCGGCTTTTCACCCGCTCAAATCGAGCAATCCGGCCTGGTGCGGAAGCGCGAGGATGGCAGCTTCTACGATTATTTCCGCAATCGCCTGATGTTCCCGATTCACGGCGAGTCGGGGAAGCCGATCGGGTTCGGCGGACGCGCCCTCACGCCCGACGATAATCCCAAATACCTGAACTCCCCGGAAACGCCCATCTACATTAAGAGCAACGTCCTATACAATCTGCACCGCGCCAAGGAACCGATCCGCAAGCAGGACCGCGTCATTCTGGTGGAGGGGTACATGGACGCGCTCGGAGTGAGTTCGGCGGGTTTCGAGTTCGTAGTGGCGAGTTGCGGCACGTCCCTTACGGAAGCGCAGATCAAAGCGCTGAAGCGGCACTCCGTGAATATTGCCGTGAACTTCGATCCGGATGCGCCCGGCGCCTCGGCCGCGGAGCGATCCATCAACCTTCTGCTGCAGGAGGGGATGGCGGTCCGCATGGTGGAACTGGACGGCGGGCTCGACCCTGACGAGTACTGCAAGCAGCGCGGAGCCGAGGCTTACGGCGAGCGGGTGCGCAATGCCAAGGGCTATTTCTATTGGCTCGCGGACCGCGCGCGCGCCCGGCACGACGTCCACACCACCGAAGGCATCGTCGCCGTGCTCAAGTTTCTCATGCCGGCCGTGGAACGAATTTCCGATCGCCTGGAGCGCATGGCCGTGGCCAACGATCTGGCGGAATATATTGGCGTCGATCGCGGCACGGTGCTTGACAGCTTTCGCAAAGCGGCGGCGGACCGGAAGGAAGCCCGCTTGGAGCGGCCGAAAGAAATCATCCGCGCTGACGAAAGAGGATTGCTGAACGTGCTCCTTTCCGATGCGCCCGGGCGCGAAGCGCTGCTTCGGGACTTATCCAAGATAGAGATTCTGAACCGGCTTTCGACGAGGCGCCTCTTTGAGGCGTTGATGGCCGCACACGCCGGCGGCGCGCCGGTGACCTTCGACGCCGTTAGCGCCCGGCTCGAAGCGCAAGACCAAAACCTGCTGGCCGAAGTGGCGCTCTCCGAGGATGCCGAAGCGCACGAGATTACCGAAGAGTACGGCCGCCAGTGCCTGGAGAGTCTGCTTCGCTCGGGCGAGCGCAACCGCCGCACGGATATAAAAACTCGCATCCGCGAGGCCGAGCGAGGCGGCGATATGGCCGAGGCGGTCAGGCTGGCGAGGGAACTGGAAGCGATGGAGCGGGGACCCGGCCGGAATAAGTGATCGCGCTCCGGCCATTCGCGCCGCGCCGTGATGTACAATGTTGTCGATTATCTCCGTGGGGAGCAGGGGGCCTCAGTGGCGACCGACGAAAAATTCGAGGGGATCGAACGTCTGGTTCAGATGGGGAAAGAGAAGGGCTACGTCCTCTATGACGAGGTGAACGAGCTTCTTCCTTCCGGCGAACTCGCAGGCGGTACGGAACTGGAAGACGTTCTTGCGGGCCTGGATGTCGCCGGGATTGAAATCCTCGAAGAGCCCAAAGACATCGAGCAGAAGCTGGACCACGCCGAAGAACTGCTCGATCTCGAATTGCCGGCGGGGCTGGGCGAGAAGATCAACGACCCGGTTCGCATGTACCTCCGCGAGATGGGCACGGTTCCCCTTCTCACCAGGGAGGGCGAAGTCGAAATCGCCCGCCGTATCGAGCGCGGGGTCAACACCTCGCTGAAGTCGCTTTCCCGCGCGCCGATTGCGATTCAGGAAGTCCTCTTCATGGCGGAAGAGGTCGGTAGTGGATCGGTATCCGCCCGCGACCTGATCCAAGTCTCCGATCCGATCGTTACCGACGAACTGGTGGAGGCCAGGACCAGCGAGTTTACCGCCTGCGCGGACGAGATCGCCAAGCTATACCGCAGAGTGCAGCAGGCACGGCAGAAACTGAATGCGATTCCGCGCAACATGAAACCGAAGCAGTACCGGAGGCAGGCCTGGGATCTGGCGCGGTTGCGGGTGAAAACGTCCCGGCTGGTCCGGTCGATCGGTTTCCAGTCCCCGGTCATACAGCACCTCATCGAGTGCGTGCGCGAAGCCGTCGAGGAGATGGAGCCGCTGGTGCGCGAGATCGCCCGGCTTCAGAAGAAACGGGAAGCGCACGCCGCGTCGCGCGCCGAAGGGCAGGATCTGCGCCGTGAATTGAAGTCGTGCACCCAGCGGCTGCAGCAGTTGGAAGAAACGCACGGCGCCAGCGCGGCCGAGTTGCGGAGCACGCTCGATATCATCACGGCGGCGCACAGTGAGGCCGAAGGCGCGAAGAAGGAGCTTATCGAAGCGAACCTGCGCCTGGTGGTGAGCATAGCCAAACGCTATACCAACCGCGGCTTGCAGTTTCTGGATTTGATTCAGGAGGGCAATATCGGCCTGATGAAGGCCGTGGACAAGTTCGAATACCGGCGCGGTTACAAGTTCTCGACCTACGCCACGTGGTGGGTCCGCCAGGCGATCACCAGGGCCATCGCCGATCAGGCGCGTACGATCCGGATTCCGGTCCACATGATCGAAACCATCAACAAGCTGATCCGGACCTCCCGCCAGATGATTCAGGAACTCGGGCGCGACCCAACAAACGAGGAACTGGGCAAGCGCCTGCAGTTGCCCGTCTCCAAGGTGCGAAAGGTTCTCCGGGTGGCGCAGGAGCCGATCTCGCTCGAAACGCCGATTGGGGAGGAAGAAGACTCCCATCTGGGCGATTTCATAGTGGACCAGAGCGGCATCTCGCCCTCGGACGCGGTAATTAATCTGAACTTGCGCGAACAAACCGCGCAGGTGCTGAAGACGCTAACGCCGCGCGAAGAGAAGATTATCAAGATGCGTTTCGGGCTGGAGGACGGCAGCGAGCATACGCTCGAAGAGGTAGGGCAGAACTTCGCGGTGACCCGCGAGCGAATCCGGCAGATTGAGGCCAAGGCGTTGCGAAAACTGCGGCACCCCAGCCGCAGCCACCGGCTGCGGGCTTTCCTGGAAAACGGGGCTCGGGGAATCTAAGGGGGCGGGCCGTGCCCGCCCCCCTTACTTCATTACCAGCGCGGTTCGCGGCGTCCGCCGCCGCCGCCGCCGGGACGTCCGCCGCCGCCGGGACGCCCTCCACCACCGCCACCACCGAAACGGTTTCCACCGCCGCCACCGCCGCCGAAACTGCGTTCGGGCTTCGGCCGCGCCTCATTGACGTTGAGGGCGCGTCCATCCAGAGTGTAACCGTTCAGCGCAGTAATCGCCTGATCCGCTTCCGACTCGTTTTCCATTTCCACAAACGCGAAGCCGCGCGAGCGGCCCGTATCGCGGTCTGTCATGATACGGGCGCTATTAACTGCGCCGTACCGCTCAAAGAGGCTGCGGACAGCCTCTTCCGTCGCATTGAAATCCAGATTGCCGACGAAAATATTCTTCACACGTTTCTCCTGACAATTTGAAAGCGGCTCATCGGGGCGGGAACTCAGTCGGAGATGACACCAAGCCATCCCTGGGACACTCGGCCGGACTCGCGGAAGCTATTCAAACGCGTTTTCGACTATACCATGGTCCGATCCAGGGGGAAAGGGGATTTCGGGAGGTTTTGCCGTCCGGCGGCCCAGGGGAGGCCCAATATGCCCGGTAGCGGGTGAGTTCCGGGACAGATAGGGGGCTCCGCCACCAGGCCCGGCGAGGGGGTTGCCCGGCTTTCCGGCCCGGCGGCGCGTAGACACGGGAAGTGAAACATTTTATACTCTTCGCATCGTGAAGAAAAGTTATTTGTTCCTTATAGTCGCGGCTGCCGCAGTCTTTTCCGGATGCGGCGGAGCGGAGCATGAAGAGGCCGTCCGGTTCGCAAAGATATTGAACGCCCGGCAAGCAGATTTTAGTAACGCAAACAGAACGGAGAGGCAACTCGTCGAAAAAGCTCGCGCCTGGGTCGCAAACATTACCGCGAACGGCGCCGGAAAAGCAGCCGCTCTGGATCAGAACGCGGCCGTTGCGGCTGAACTACTGAAGGCCGCGCAGGACGTCTCGGCGGGCATCAGCCAGGTCGGCGTGCCGCTGAACGAACTCACCCTGCAGGCTCAGTTCACCAAAGACACTCGCTCGGCGCTGAGCACCGAGTTAACCAAGCGCCAAAGATCGCTTCAGGACCTGCGGACAGCCCTCGAAGGGTTGGGGCCGGCATTCGTGGCGTTGAAGAAACTGCCTGGCTATAAGGGGGATACGTACCCCGGCGGCATCACGGCTCTTGACACAATGCTTCAGAACTTCCGTATACCCGAAGACGTAGTGCAAAAGGCGCTTACGGAGCTGAAGACGAACTACGGGCTGAAGCCGGAAGAACTGTAAAGCCGTCCCGTAGCTCCTTCCCGCGTCGGCGGGCACGGGGTTATGGAGATCAATCGTTCCGAGAGAAGCCGCCAGAGCCGATCGGCTCCGGCGAGCGAACCATCCGCGGTTCGCGGGCCAGCGGCATGACGCTGGTGGTCCGCCTGCGCGCCGCATAGAGGTGGTTCTACGCCCGATATTCTTCAACAAGCCAGAGCATCCCGACGGATGCTCTGGCTGACTGTGTCGCGTCCGAAATGGCCCGCGTAGGAATCGCGCCTAGGTCGCCATTGGAGGCGTTTCGCGAACTGGCCGGGGCCGCTCAACCCCGTTAGTGCATGGTCTTCAGATAGTCTCCGGTGGTGGCGTCCACGTAGACCGAGACATCCGCCGCGGCGACGGTTTCACCCCAGACGATCCGCCACACGGGGTTGGCTCTCTCCTTGGTCTTCTCGAGAAGGCAGAGTATCCCTCCGGCGGCCGCGCCCTTCTTCTTCGGAGCGTCGGGAGCGGCTCTCAGCGCCGCCGTCTTGTAAGCCGCGTCGGAATCGACTTTCACGTGCGCCGGTGGGAAAAGGGATTCCGGTCCCACGCCCGGCATAGCCTCCTCCAGCCCCGCGAACACTCCTTTGTGCAGGTTTCCTTCCGCCTCCTCCGTGGAGTAGGTGTAGAGCCTCATCCGGCCTTTGGCCACCGAGCCGAAGGTCGCCTGCCACGCGCTCGCCTTGCCCGGCGCCGCCGCGCCCTCCTGCGGAACGCTGCTCATCGTGTGGACCTGCACGTCCGGCGCCCAGGTCCGGGCGCTTTGGTACATCTTCCACAGCGCGCTCTGCCCGGTAAGCGGCTCAAGGGCCGCTTCTTCCGGCTTCCTGCTGGTGGTTTCGGGCGTATCCGAACAGCCTGCCAGTAGCGCGGTTGCGGCCAGGATGATCGTGAGGCTGCTCTTTCCCATGATTTCAATAATACGGCCTGTCCAGACACGGCCGCTCACGCCCCCCAAAATGGTATATGATCGCCAGCAAGGAGAGGATATTATGCGCGGACGATCCTGGGGGCTGCTTTTGGTCCCGGCGCTCTGCCTGATCGGCCTACCCGCCGCGGGTCAGACAAGCGGCGGAACGGTGCCGGCGACGGGAGGCACAACTCAGCCGGCCGGGACGACTACGGGCTCGCGTCCGGTTGTCACTCCTCCGCCTACTACCTTCCCGCGGCCGGCTCAAGAGCCATCCATCAGCGAGATGCCGCGGCCCATTTATCTCTCCGGGCAAGTGCGCCTTGACGAGGGCACGCCGCCGCCTTCGACTGTGGTGATTGAGAGCGTTTGCGGTTCGACCGTGCGGGCGGAGGCGTACACCGACAGCAAGGGCGGCTTCGCCTTCCAGCTTGGCGACAAGAACAACGGGGTTATGCAGGATGCGAGTATGGGCTCGCCACTCTCGCAGATGGGTGGATTCGGCTCCACGCAGACCGGCGGCAATCCATTCGGCCAGTCGAGCGCCGAGCGCCTGTTGATGAACTGCGAGTTGCGGGCCGTTCTTCCGGGATACCAATCCGCGGCCATTAGCTTGGCGGCGCGAAGGTTCATGGATAACCCCGACCTTGGGACCATCATCATGCACCGCATCGGGCGGGTCGAAGGCGTCCTGATCAGCGCCAAGTCGCTTGCCGCGCCTAAGGATGCCCGCAAGGCCTTCGAAAAAAGCACGGATGCCGAAAAGAAGAATAAGCCCGACGAGGCCTACAAAGAACTCACCAAGGCCGTCCAGATCTATCCGGACTATGCGGAAGCCTGGTTTGCTTTGGGGAAGCTGCAAGTTGCGCGCAACCAGTTGTCCGAGGCGCGCCAGTCTTTTGAGACCGCCATACAGAGGGATCCGAAGTTCCTGGAGCCCTATCTGCGCCTGGCCGGTTTGCAGGCCGCGGGTAGAGAGTGGGAGAGCCTGGTCGGCACAACGGAGAGTTTGCTGCGTCTCGATCCCTACGACTACACTTGGGGCTATTTTCTGAACGCGGTGGCGAACTTCAATCTGCGAAACCTGGATGCCGCCGAGAAGAGCGTGCGGCAGGCGCAGAAGATGGATTCGCCCGGAGAGTATCCGCGCACGTGGCAGCTCCTCGGCCTCATTCTGGCGAACCGGCAGCAGTATCCGGAGGCTGCAAGCGCCTTGCGGCAGTATCTGGTGGTGGCGCCTCAGGGGCCTGACGCCGATGCCGTGCGGGAGCAACTTGCGCAAATCGACGCCGAGGCGAGCGCCACCGAGCGCTAGCGGCTATTTTCCGGGGATCCGTATCCAGCCGCGCGTGACGAAATCGGCCATGCTGAGCAGCAGCAGGATGCCCAGCCACATCAGGCCGCCCAGCACTACCAGCTTCGTGAGCGAATTGCTGTGACGCACGTGCATGAAGAACAGCGCAACCAGCAGCATCTTCCCAACGGCTATTGCCAGCGCCACAGGCAGCGAAAACGGGCCAAGGTCGATATAGGCCACCCCGGTTGTGACTCCCGTGAGGATCAATAGGGCGATCCACACCCAGGCGTAAGTCTTGACGGAATCGATGTGTTGAGCGCTCATGCTTTTGGTCCGTGCCGGTCTATGAGATAGAGCAGCGGGAAGAGATAGATCCAGATCACATCCACAAAGTGCCAGTACAGGCCCACCATGTCGATGGGCGTATAGTATTCGGCGCTGAAGATGCCTCGTTTGGTCTGAACGATCAGATAGATCAATAGGCCGGCGCCTATTATCATGTGCAGCGCGTGCAGGCCCGTCATTGCGAAATACAGCGAAAAGAACAATTGCGCGTGGCCCTGAAACGGCGTTCCCTCCAGATGGAACGCAGGCCCGGGAATGTGATGCTCCTGGAACTTCTCATTCCACTCGAACGCCTTCACCCCCAGAAAGACCAGCCCCAGGATCAACGTGAGTGCCAGAAAGACGATGACGGCCTTACGCCGCCCCAGTTGCCCTGCCCGCACGGCCAGCACCATGGTAAAGCTGCTGCAAAGCAGCACGGCCGTGTTCAATGCGCCGATAGTGGCATTGAGCGTCCGGCTCGCGGCCCCGAAAACGTCCGGGTACCAGGAACGGTAGGCCGTATACGCCAGGAACATCCCGCCGAAGAACATGATCTCGGTGACGAGAAAGATCCACATCCCCAGCGACGACGCATCCTTCTGTTGAGCGGCGGTATCGAACTGCTCGCGGAGCGCGAGCGTCTCGCCGTGAATTGCATGAGCTTCGCTAGCCAACTTCCACCGCCTCCCCTACCGTAGTGCTGAAATCGTAGGCCTCGTTGCGCACCACCGGCATTACGTCGAAATTGTGCACCGGCGGGGGCGATGCCGTCTGCCACTCCAGCCCCGGAGCCTTCCACGGGTTTGCGCTGGCAACCTTGCCGTATTTCAAAGACCAGATGAAGTAGACCATTGGCATCAGGTATCCCACTGCAAGCACTGACGCTCCGGCAGTCGAAAGCACGTGCAGCACCTGGAACTCATCCGGGTAGACGTGATAGCGCCGGGGCATGCCCAGGTAGCCCAGAATGAATTGCGGGAAGAAAGTGAGGTTGAAGCCCAGGAAGATAACCAGCGCGGAGATCTTGGCCCACCCCTCCGGATACATTCTGCCCGTCATCTTGGGCCACCAGTAATGCAGCCCGCCCAAATACGCCATCAGCGTGCCGCCCACCATGATGTAGTGGAAATGCGCGACTACGAAATACGTATCCGTTACGTGAACGTCAATCCCAAGGCACGCCACGAACAGGCCGGTCAGCCCGCCGATCGTGAACAGACCGATGAAGCCGAAAGCGTATAGCATCGGTGTGGCGTATGAGATGGAGCCCTTGTAGAGCGTGGCCGTCCAGTTGAAAACCTTGATGGCCGAGGGGATCGCGACGAAGTAGCTCAGGAACGAGAACACCATTCCGGCGTATAGCGACTGGCCGCTGACGAACAGATGGTGGCCCCAAACCAGAAAGCCCAGGACGGCGATGGCAACGCTCGAAAAAGCCACGAAGGCGTACCCGAACACCGCCTTGCGGGAGAAGACCGCAATCAGTTCGCTAATCACTCCCATGCCCGGGAGCACCATGATATACACCGCCGGGTGCGAGTAGAACCAGAACAAATGCTGGAACAGAACCGGGTCGCCGCCCAGCGCCGGGTCGAAAAGGCCAATGTGAAATACGCGCTCACAGAAGAGGAGCATGATCGTAACGGCCAGCACCGGCGTGCCCAGAACCTGAATGATCGCCGTGGCGTAGTTCGCCCAAACGAACAGGGGCATGCGGAACCACGTCATGCCCGGCGCGCGCATCCGGTGAACCGTCACGATGAAATTCAATCCGGTCAGGATCGATGAAAAGCCGGCTACGAAGATTCCCAGAGCCGTCGCGATCACCCACGTATTCGAGTAAGTCGTGCTGTACGGCGTGTAGAACGTCCAGCCGGTATCCACTCCGCCCGCCACCATCGCAAAGATAGCGAACAGCCCGCCGATCACCAGCAGGTACCAACTCAGAAGGTTGAGTCTGGGAAACGCCAGATCGCGCGCCCCAATCATCATGGGGAGAAAGAAGTTCCCCATAACGGCGGGAATGGACGGGATCAGGAAGAAGAACACCATCACCACGCCGTGCATCGTGAACAGCTTGTTATAAGTCTCCGCGGAGACCAGATCCCCCTGGGGCGTCAGCAACTCCAGCCGGATGAGCGTGGCGAACGCGCCCCCGATGAAGAAGAAGAACGTGATGGTAGCCAGGTATAGCAGACCGATGCGCTTGTGGTCCTTCGTAAGCAGCCACGACTTCAAGCCGTAGCTCGCGTTCAGGTAATGTTCTTTTTCCTCTGCCACTGCGGTGATCATATGCTTATCGATTCCCCGGGGTCGAAGTTCCAACCGAAGGTTGCGTTTGCCGCTGATTGGGCGCCTGTTTGTCAGGGGGTGGCGTTACGCCGCTTCCCCCGGGCGGCGTGGAGCCTGAAGCCGGAGTGAGGGATTTGATGTACTCCACCAATTGCACCAAACCTTCCTCGGTGACCAGGCCCTGGAACGTCGGCATAATGGCCTGGTAGCCGGATACCACTTTGGCCGCGGGCTGAAGCACCGACTCCCGAATGTAATCTTCGTTGAAGGCCACGGTTCCGCCGCTCGAAAGCTGGATAGTGCGTCCGAATTGCCCGGCCAGATTCGGGCCGCGCCCCGTGCCGTCCAGTTTGTGGCAGTTGGCGCAGGCAAGATCCTGGAACAGTTTCTGCCCATTGTCGGCAAGAGATCCCGCCGCGGCTCCGCCCCCGAGCCATGCCTGATACTCTTGCGGCTCCATGACGTAGATCCAGCCGGTCATCCCCGAGTGTTTCGTGCCGCAATATTCGGCGCAGAACAGGTGGTACTTGCCGGGCTTGGTGGGCTGAAACCAGATCGTGCTGTACCGGCCCGGCAGCACATCCTGCTTCACACGGAATGCCGGCACGTAGAAGCTGTGGATCACGTCTTCGGACGTCATCGTGAGCTTAATCGGGCGGCCAACCGGAACGTGCAGCTCATTGATCTCGCGCTGCCCTTCCATGTGTTGCAGCTTCCACATCCACTGTTTCCCGACGGCGTAGATCTGCACGGCATTGTCGGGCGGCCGGTTCATTCTGAAGTAAAGACTGGCGCCCCAGGTGAACATCACCATCGTCAGTCCGAACGGAATAACGGACCAAAGAATTTCGAGCGGCACGCTGCCGTGAACGGGCTCTGGTAACTCCGCATCCGAGCGCCGCCGGTACCGAATGGCGAAGTAGAAGATCGCCGCGAAGATCACCACAATGAAGAATACGGCCACCGCCAGCAGGAAATAGAGCAGGTGATCCACCTCTCCCGAGATGGTGGAAGCCTGTACGGGCATCAGCGGGAATTGCACGGCTAACCGATCTCCTTCAGGCTCCGCTTATCGGAGCGCCAATCGCGGCGGAATACGATCACCAGGAACGTTCCAGCTATCAGGACGAAGCTGCCGCCGGCGAACCGCACAAAATTCATGGCGACTGCGCCGTATTTTCCCGTCGCCGGATCGTAGTGGTAGCAGAACAGAAGTATCTGATCCACAGGCGTCCCGATGCGGTTCTGTGACGCTTCCACCAGGCCCAAGCGCAGATCGCGGGGCGAGTATTCCACGCCGTAGAAGTACTTGGAGAGGCGCCCCTCGGGGGTCACCACCATGACGCCGCTGGCGTGCGCGTATTGGTCCATCGACGGGTCGTATTTGTAGTGGAAACCGGCCGCGTCCATAATCTTTTTGATGTTCTCGGCCCGGCCCGTCAGGAAGTGCCAGCCGTTGGCCGTGTTCGGTCGCCCGTAGCGGCTCACATACGATTGCTTCTTCGCGAAGGCCAGTTCGGGCGTGTCCTTTGGGTCGAAGCTGAAGGCCACCACTTCGAAATCCTGGCCGGGGTTGAGCGATACGGCCTTCAGGCTGCCGGCCAGCCCGTTCAACACTTGAGTGCAGAGCATCGGGCAGCGGTAATAAACCGGCGCGAGCACCACCGGCTTCCCGGATTGGAAGAAACTCGAAAGTGGAACTTCCCGCCCGCTCTCGTCGAAGAAAGTGAGGTCCAGCGGAAGCTGCGCGTTCAGCTTCTGATCGATCCCGACGCCCTGAAGCGCGCCAGGCAAGGCGGGTTTCAGGTTCGAATCCTGCATCGTCAGAGAAGGCTGCGCCGGCGCCAACTGGCCCGGCTGGGCGAAGGCGGCGCAAGCCGCCAGCGCGAGAATACTCGCTCTCTTGATCACGTACAGCATCCCTCTTTCCGGCAGGTTCCCGTCCCGCCGTCCCCTCAAAAACTATCTCGTCTCCGAAGCCAGCGGACCGCCCGGGGCCGCCATCTTGTAGCCCAGGCCGCTATCGGTCGGAGTAGTTACCCCTGAAGCGGCCGGCGCTTCCGAACTGCCACGCGTGGGCAGGCCCCTCTGCACCAGCAGATCGATGGCGCGGCGTATCGGAAGCCTCACCACGCCGCGCTGCTGGTCCACCCAGCCATAGCTCTCAAGCGTTTGATCCTCGGCGGCGCGTATTTGCTTCAAATCCACGGTCTCCTGGGTCTGCAATCGCGGTTCGGGCGGCAGCCGGCGCGCGTCCCGCTTCACGTTCGCCGCGGCCGGTTCGCCCGCGGCTTCGTGCGCCTCGAAATAGCGGAACAGCCCTGCCAGCAGCACCAGCGCGCCAACGCATATCACCGCGAGCGCGATGGCGAACTTGCCCATGGCCCGGGTATCGACGTCGTTTTCCACGCGGCCCACCTCAGGCTGGTTCGGCTCGGGCAACTGAACTTCGCGGCCTTTGCCCGCATCCCTATTCGCGGCCATGAACTAGAGCCTCCTCCAGGTTCGGATCGTTCACCGGCATCAGCGGCCGCTTCTCCAACTGCAAAAGGAAATATGCCAGCCAGATGCCCCCGATCCCGACCGGCGCCACAAAATCCATCCAACTGACCGCGAAGCTGCCCTTCAGTAAGTCCGGCGCCACAAGCCAGTAAATATCCACCATTCGCATCAGCAGTACGAACAGCGCCACCCCGGTCAGCAGCTTGAAATTGCGCTTCAGGTCGCGCGAGAGAAGCAGCGCGAACGGCAAAGCGAAATGGCAGACGATCAGCGCCAGCGCCATGAACTGCCACCCGCCGCTCAAGCGCTGCATGTACCAGGTGATCTCGTGCGGCAGGTTTCCGGACCAGATGATCAGGAATTGCGAGAACGAGAAATACGCCCACACCATCACGCAGGCCAGCAGAAACTTCCCCAGATCGTGAATGTGCCGCCGGGTCAAAGCTTCGGACATCGGGCGCCGGTGCGATAGCAGGATCATCAGCGTAATCAGGAACGCCATCGATGAAAGCCCCTGGCCCGCCATAAAGAGCATCCCGAAGATTGTGGAGAACCAATGCGGGTTGATCGAGAGCACCCAATCAATCACCATGAACGTGACGCTGAAGCCCCAGAAAACAAGTCCGGGGCCTGCCAGGCGCCCCATTCTCCGTTGCGCCAGCTCTCCGCCCCGCGCATCCTCTGCGGCCGACCATGCATTAAACCGCCACTGAAACAGTATCCAGCCCGCGAAGTAGACCGCCGCGCGGAGCAGGAAGAACGGCGTGTTCAGATAAACATGCTTCTGGCGAAGCAGTTCATCGGCGGCGACGATCTCGGGGTGCGACCAGCCATAGAGGCGCGGGATGCCGAAAGCTATGGGGATGAAGAGCGCCGCCAGCAGCGGCAGCGTCCGCATGGCCGCTTCGCAGGGCCTTCGAATCACCGTGCCCCATGCGCCGCCCGTAAGATATTGCACCATCAGCCACGCCATGCAGCCGAGCGCGATGCCCAGGTAGAAGATGTACGACCACAGGTACGACCGGAAGAACTGGTCCGGCGAAAGAACCGCGCCCAATGCCAGCAGCAGGAGTCCGACGCCCCCAGCTATTGCGGCGCGCGTCCGCCACGCGCGGATCTCGCTCCGCAAATCGGATGTAACGCTGAAATCGATTCCCGCTGCCGTCACTTTCCGCCTCCCGCCGCCTGCTGCCCGGAAAGTTGCCCGCGCGCCTCCGCGGGAACGTCATTAATGGATGCGTTCTGGCTCAATTGCAGCGCGCGAATGTAGGCCACTATCGCCCAGCGGTCCGCGGGTTCCACCTGCGCCGCGTAATCGGGCATCGCGCCGAAGCCGTTCGCAATTACGTCGTAAAGGTAGCCGTTCTGCACGTTTCTCAGTTGCTCGATGTGATAGGAAGGCGGATGGCGATAGCCCCGCCGGACGATCATGCCGTAGCCGGCGCCCGTCGCGTCGTGGCAGGGCGCGCAGTAGATATTGAAGCGCTGCTGCCCGCGCTCCACCACTTCCTTGGTCACAGGGAACGGGAACTCGTTCACGAACTTTCCATCCGGTCCCTTGCCCGTGTAAAAGGCCGTATCGTCCTTCAGATGGCCGCGCGCGACAGTGCCCGTGATCAGCGGGCGTTCGGACCGGCTGTCGCCGAAGAACCCGCTCGGGCGCAGCGGAATGAACTTCGGCTGATCGTGCATATCCTGGCGGCAGCCCGCGCCTACTGCGGCCACGGCCAAAGCAAGCGCGCCGAGTTTTAAGTTAGTTCTCAACTTCGGACACCTCTTTCGGCTCCAGGCGCCGCAGAAAATCTGCCGTCGCATCGTGATCGAACAGCGGATCGGAAGCCTCGATGCACAGGAAGAACCGGTTGCGCGATGCCAGCGCGAACCGGGGAACGTTGAAGACGGGATGATACGGCATGGGCAAGCCGCACAGAGCCAGCAACCCCAGTACGGCGGAAAGAGCCGCGAACAGGATGGTCATCTCGAACGTGATCACGATGTATGACGGCCAGCTATGCAGCGGGCGTCCGCCGATGTTGATCGGAAAATACCAGACCGTGACGAAGTACTGCAGCATGTATCCCGTCACTGCCCCCACGATGCCGCCCGCGAGCACGATCAGCGGGAGCTTGTTCTTGTGCAGATGCAGCGCGTCGTTCAGTTCCTCGATGGGGAACGGTGAATACGCGTCCAGCTTGCGGTAGCCCTTTTCCCGGGCGGCGCGCGCCGCGTTGACCAGGCTCGTGGGGGTTTCGAACTCGGCCATCAACCCATGAGTAGGTTTGGTCATCGCCGCGCCTCCTCTTCGACCTTTGCCTGAGGCAGCAGCGTCCGCACTTCGAATATCGAGATCATCGGCAGCAACCGGATAAACAGGAAGAACAGGAACAGGAACAGGCCGATCGTTCCCAGGTATGTCGCCCAATCCCAACGTGTGGCATGGAACTCACCCCACGACGAATTGAGGTAGTCCTGCGCCAGGCTCGACACGATAATTACGTAGCGCTCAAGCCACATGCCGATCAGCACGAAGATGGACCAGATGAACAAAGTCACCGGGTTGGTGCGTATCCGCTTGAACCAAAGGCCCTGCGGCAGGACCACGTTGAACGCGATCAGCGACCAGTAGTTGACCGAATACGGCCCCGTCATGCGGTTCCAGAATGCCGCGCCTTCGAAAACATCTCCGCTATACCAGGCCGTGAAGGTCTCAAGAACGTACGCATAGCCTACGATCAGGCCCGTGGCCAGCATCACCTTCGCCGCGTTCTCCAGATGCTTATCGGTGATCAGCCCTTGCAGGCCATAGACCGCGCGCAGCGGTATGGCCAGCGCCAGCACCATGGCAAAGCCCGAATAGATTGCGCCCGCCACGAAGTACGGCGGGAAGAACGTGCTGTGCCATCCGGGTACGATGGCGATAGTGAAGTCGAAGCTCACCACCGTGTGTACCGAGAGCACCAGCGGCGTAGCCAGGCCGGCGAGCAGCAGCGAAGCCGTTTCGTAAACGCTCCAGTGCCGCGCCGAACCGCGCCATCCCATGGCCATCACGCCGTATATCACCCGCGCTACGGGGTTTTGCGAACGGTCCCGCAGCGTCGCCAGGTCGGGCATCAACCCCACGTACCAGAACAGCGCGGAAACCGTGGCGTAGGTGGAAACGGCGAAGACGTCCCATACCAGCGGGCTTCGGAACTGCGGCTGCACACCCGTTGAGTTCGGGTAGGGGAAGAGCCAGTAGAATAGCCACGGCCGGCCCAGGTGCAGCAGCGGGAACATGCCCGCGCACGCCACCGCGAAGAGCGTCATGGCTTCGGCGAACCGGTTGATCGAATTGCGCCACTTCTGGTTCAGCAGCAGCAGAATCGCGGAGATCAGGGTTCCGGCGTGGCCGATTCCGATCCACCACACGAAATTCGTGATCGCGAAGCCCCACATCACCGGCGCGCGGATGCCCCAGATCCCCACGCCTTCGGTCATCAGAAGGGCGATAGACCACAGCAGCAGCATCAGCAGCCCGATGCCGACGCCGAAACAGGCCATCCAGAACAGCGGCGTGTGCTTGGTCAGGACCACGGCCGAAATCTGGTCCGTGATGGTCCCGAACGTGTAGCCGGGTGCGATGATTTCCTGCGATTGTTCCCGCTCGATGACTTGCCGCTCGTCAGCCATTGCTCAGAGTTCCCTTTGGTTTCCGGGCGTTCCCGGTCATCCTTCCATCTCCGGGTTCGGATTGCGCAAGTGCGCGAGATACGTGGTCCGGGGCCGAGTGTTCAGTTCGCCCAGCAATTCGTAGTTCAAGCGGTCCTCCCGCATCTTCGATACGCGGCTGTTCTTATCGTTCAGGTCGCCGAAAATGATCGCTTCGGTGGGGCATGACGCCTGGCAGGCGGTCTGGATGTCGCCGTCTTTGAGCGGCCGGTCGGCCTTTTCCGCGTCGATCTTGGCCGCATTGATGCGCTGCACGCAGTAGGTGCATTTCTCCATCACCCCGCGGCTGCGAACCGTCACGTCCGGGTTGTGGAGCAGTTGCAGGCTGGGAGTCTCGTAATCCGAATAGAGGTAGAAATTGAACTTCCGCACCTTATACGGGCAGTTGTTCTGGCAATACCGCGTGCCCACGCAGCGGTTGTAGACCATGTCGTTCAAGCCTTCGCTGGAGTGGTTGGTTGCTTGAACGGGGCAGACGAGTTCGCACGGCGCGTTCTCGCAATGCATGCAGGGCAGGGGCTGGTTCGATACCTCGGGGTTCGTCGCGTCGCCCTGGTAGTAGTTGTCAACCCGCAGCCAGTGCATGTCGCGTCCGCGGCGCACCTGGTCTTTCCCCACAACCGCGATGTTGTTCTCCGCCTGGCAGGCGACTATGCAGGCGTTGCACCCGGTACACGAAGTGAGATCGATGCCCATGCCCCAGGAATGGCCGGGATATTTCCACTCGGGATACAGCGTCAGTCCCTTCGGAGTTACCTCCGCCCCCTCATGCACCGAGGCGGGGTTCTTTCGGTAGTCCTCGATATCGCCTTTGTGGATGATGTGGCGCTTGGTGTCTTCGAAACGCCAGTCGATCATGCCGCCGGACATGGTGGAGGCGAACTCGTACTTGCCCGCAATCTTCTTCGCATCCAGGCCCACGTCGTGCCACAGCGCCTTCGCCGTACGCAGGCCGTAGGGATTGAAACCCATCCCGGTTCCGGCGCGGCCGGCGCGCGTCCGGCCGTAGCCCAGATGCAGCGTCACCGCGGCGTCAGCGTGGCCCGGCTGTATCCAGACAGGGGCTCGCAGAGAGCGCCCCTGATAGGTCAACTGCAACATGTCGCCGCTGGCCACGCCGAGGCGGGTCGCAGTGGCGGGGCCAAGAATGGCGGCGTTGTCCCAAGTTAGTTTGGTCAGCGGCTTGGGAAGTTCCTGCAGCCAGCCGTTGTTGGCGAAGCGCCCGTCGTAGATCGTCGGGTCGGGCCGGAAGATCACTTCAAGCTTGCCCCCCAGCCGCGGCGCTTGAGCATTCACTTTGATGTTCTCGCCATGTATCGCGGGGGTTTTCGGCGGAAGCGCGGAGCCGGCTATCAGGCCATCGTGGAGCGAACGGCGCCACCACGCCTCGAAATCCGCCCCGGGATGCTGGGCCGCCCAATAGTTCTTGAGAATGTCGCGTCCCGACGTGGAAGGCGACTCAGTGAAGAGTTGCAGCGTCTCAGCCTGAGACCGGCCGCCGTAAAGCGGCTCAATCAGCGGCTGCTGCGGCGTGACGGTTCCGTCGAAGGCCCGCGCATCGCCCCACGATTCCAGGAAGTGGGCCTCGGGAAGCCGCCAGTCGCAGACCGCGGAAGTCTCATTGTCGTAGAGGCTCAGGTGAATGCTGGTCTTGGCTTTGGCAATGCTGTCGGCCAGCGCCAATTCCACCGGGCCGTTGAAAACCGGGTTCCCGCCCAGAATCAGCAGCACGCCCACCTGCCCGGCATTGAGGTCGGCCGCGAGTTGCTGCAAGTCGGCCAACTGGTTCACCGGTTTGGCTTCGAGCGGGTCCGTATAGAACACCGTCTTGCCCACGTTGCCCAGTGCGGCATTCATCACGTGAGCCATCGCATGCACCGCGGGTGACTGATGCTCGCCGGGGAACACCACGCACGCGCCTTTGTTCAACAGCAGATCGCGGGCAACCGGGCCGATCCACGAGAAGAGTTCCGCGTTATCGCCTGCAGTCGGCCCCTGGCCCGAACCAACCGCGGCCATCAGCGCGCCGGCGAAGATTTCCACCTCCGCCGCGCGAAGCGGCAACCGGTGGTCCGCCTTCGACCCCGTCGGTGTGAGCATCGGCTCCACCACGTACAGGCGGTTCATCGCGGTTTCAGTTCCCCGCACGCGCCTTCCCGCGGCAAATTGCCGCGCGTAGCGCAAACTGGCGGGGCCCGAAGCCAGGAAATCGGAGTCGAGCGAAACCACCACTTTGGCGGGCCTCAGGTCGTAATACGTGTTCACCGGCTGAGCGAAGGCCATCATCGAACCCTCGCGCCCCGAGTGCGCCCCCGCCGGCTCCCACTGAATCCACTTCATGGCCGGGTAGAGCTTCTGAATCCTGCTCAACTGGTCGGCCATGCTCGGCGAGGTGACGGTCTCGGTGAGTATCCGCAGCCCGAAGCCGTTATTCGCCTTCTGCGACCCCAGAACCTCGCGCAGCGCCGCCATGAACGAGCCCCAGGATTGGATCTCGCCCCGGTACGTGAGGGCCTGCATCCGGTCCGGATCGTAAAGTTGCAGCACGCCGGCCTGCGAGAACGCGTCGCACGCGCCGAGAGTTGCCGGGTGTTCCGGGTTCCCTTCGATCTTCGTGGGGCGCCCTTCGTGGCTCTCCGCCAGGATGCCGCTGGCGATGCCGTTCAGCGTAGAGGCTGTGGCATAGAACAGCGGACGCCCCGGCGTCAGGTCTTCCGGCTGTCTGACGTAAGGCGCAATGTGCTCGGTCGGCTGCCGCGTGCAGGCCGCCAGTCCGCCTAAAGCCAGCGAAGCGGCCATCAGTTTGAGGAAGTTCCGGCGGCCCTCCACCGGGTTCTCGTCTTCGCTCCAGCCGATGGCTTGGCGGGGGAATTCGCGCTCCAGCAGATCCTGGAACTCCGCAGTCTCGGCCAGTTCGTCGAGGCTTCGCCAGTAGTCCCGGCCGCGCGCGTCCTTCAGGCGGCCGCGAACGGCCTCCACATCCAGTGTCTTTTTCTCTTCGCTCATCGGTGGCAAGTACTGCAGCTGGTCAAGGTGCGAGCGTCCTGTATCTTGTACTCCTGCACCAGGCGGCGCCCAATCTCTTCCTGGTTCCCGGTGGGCTGATACCCCATGCTGGTGATGAACTCGCGCGGCCTTACCGCTTTTTCGGGGTTGCGGTGGCAGTCTATGCACCAGTTCATCTGAAGCGTGTTTTCCTGCCAGGTGAGCGGCATCCGGTCCACGCGGCCGTGGCAAGTCTCGCATCCCACGCCTTTAGCCACATGGATGCCGTGATTGAAATACACGAAATCCGGCAGGTCATGCACCCGCGTCCACTGTATCGATGCGCCAGTGCGGAAACTGGCCCGCACCGGCTCCAGGGTGGGGCTGGTGGCCCATATTTCCGAGTGGCAGTTCATGCAGGTTTTGGTGGGTGGAATGTTGGCGAAACTGGAGGTTTCGACGGTCGTGTGGCAATACCGGCAGTCGAGGCCCAGTCCGCCCACGTGGTGGACGTGGCTGAACGGTATGGGCTGCTCGCGCGGTTGCGTGGCCCGGGTTTGATAGGCCGACTGCTGGAACTCGTAAGCCACCCAGCCGACGCCGCCCACAATCACGGCCACCCCGACCATCGTCATCCGTACGAGCGTGTTAGCGCTGTGATGGAAGATTTGGGACATGGCTAGACCGGCCCCGCTCCGGCTGCCGGAGAAATGCAGGCTACGAAACTTGTAGGTGAGATCGAGTGCGCAAGTCTATGCAGGAACTGTCCCTCCAGAGTGTCTTCCCCTTTTGATTGGCAGTAACGAATGTGGAATCACAGGAATGGTCTCTAATTGGACAAATAGCGTGCGAAATATCACCAATACGTGATGGCTTATGCAATGGTCAGCCTGGAAGCGTTGAGATGCTCTACAGCCCACTTCCGCGTGGTGTAAAGGTAGGATCATGCTTCCGGGCCGCAGCCGTCCCGCCGGGAGTACTCGCGCATGGCTCTCGGGCCGCGGTCCATGCGCCGAAGTCCTACTGCTGGTACTGGGTAGCTGAAATCCAGGCACGCCCCTGCGGGCAGGTACCGGAAGTCGTAGCGGGGGCTGGATTTTGCCTCAATCTCATGGTGTAATTGTTCTCCGTCAACGTATAAACAGGTACCTAAATCCTGTCTGCTGAAAGTGACGAATGAAGATGCGATTCTGCTCTTTTGTGCTGAGTTTTCTTAGCTTTGCGCTCTGTGGACAAGCTGAGCAGCCCGTTGCCGGCCTGGTGCTCGATTCGTCGGGTGGGCCGGTAGCCAACGCCAGGGTTGAACTGGTGACGGCCTCGGGTGCTGCAATATCCAATACTGTTAGTACTGTATCTGGAGCGTTCAACCTGGGGGATACGCCTCAGGGCGCCTATCTTTTGCACATTACGGCGGCCGGATTCGAGCCGCAGCAGATGGCTGTTAGCCCCGGCTCCGGGCCGCTGCGCGTCACTTTGACCGTGGCTCCGGTGCGTTCCGAGGTCACCGTCACCGCCTTCCGCGGCATGGTGGAGGAAGCAGCCAGCTCGGGTCAGACAGTCTCGGTCCGCGACCGTAGGGAGTTCCAGTCGTCGCCGATGGCGCACATAGGAGACGCTCTCCAAGGCAGCCCGGGAGTCATGCTTCAGGAGACGACGTTCGGCCAAGTCTCGCCTCACCTCCGCGGCCTGACGGGTTATCAGACCCTTCTGCTGGTGGATGGCATCCGGTATAACCTTTCCACGTTCCGCTCGGGCCCCAATCAGTATCTTGGCTACATTCAACCTGACCAGGTGGACCGGGTTGAAGCCGTCCTCGGGCCTGCCAGCGCATCGTTTGGCAGCGACGCGATGGGGGGCGCTATCAACGTGCTCACGGCCCAGTCGCGCTTCGGCTCCAAGGGCCCCATCGAGTGGCACGGCGGGTTTTCGGCAATGGGATCTTCCGCGGACCTGGGAACCCGGCCCAATATGCAGCTCTCCGCCAGCAACAAATGGTTCGCGGCGACCCTCGGCGGCTCGTGGAACCGGGAAAACGATCTCTACGGGGGCGGCGGACAGGATTCCAGAAACGCCTTCACCCGCTTCTTCGGCCTCTCCGCCAATCAGGTGAAGAACCTTTTGGGCGAGCGCATGCGCTACACGGCGTTCGGGGAGTGGGGCTCTCACGCCAAAGTGGCCTTTCGCCCGGCCGCGGACCAGATTCTCACCCTCTGGTACCAGCGCGGCGAAATCCTGGGAGAACGATCCTACCGCGACCAGTTGGGCGGGTCCGCGCGCGCCTTCTCGGCGGTTACGCCTCAACGGCTCGATTTCGCCTACCTCCGGTATGAGAAGATGCGGCTCGGTTTCCTGGATTCCCTGGTCGGCACGCTCTCTCTGAATTCGCAGTTGGATGGCGCCGCGCGCCAGGCTTACAAAGTCACGGACACCATCACTACGGACCGGACCCGCGTGAATGCCTACGGGTACTCGGTCCAGGGCTCGACGCACATCGGCCGCCGCGCGACTCAGATATTTGGCGCGGATGTTTACGACGAGCACGTGTTCTCGACGCGCTTCCTGACCAACCCCGTAACCAGCGTGGCAACGCAGGACCGCGCGCAGTATCCCAACGATTCCCGATACCGCACCACCGGCCTCTTCGTTCAGAACACCGTCGAGGTGGGCAAGTTCCGCGTCGCGGGCGGATTGCGCTTCACCGATATTCGCTTCAACGCCTGGGCCGATCGAAACGTGAGCGCAGAGGGCAAGAGCCTCGGAGTAGCCGATACCGGGCGTGTCTTCCGCGATGTCAGTTTCAACGCCAGCTTGACCTGGCGCCCGTTCGCGGCCCTGGCCGTAACCGCGCTGACCAGCCGCGGTTTCCGCGCGCCGAACATGAACGATCTCGGCGGCGCCGGTTTAACGACCCTCGGGTACGATATTCCGATCGAAGACCTTCTGGCGTACCATCCCCTGATCGGGACCGATAGCAGCGAGACCGCTGTTTCAGGCGGCAAGACCGCCAGCAGCCTTGGGTCCGAGAGCCTCATGAACTACGAGCTCGGCATCCGGTACCGGCACAAGGATTTCACAGCCGGCGTTCAATTCTTCGAAGCGGATCTCTCCAACCCCATCAGCAATCGCACGATCTTGTTCCCGGTCGATGCGATTCCCACTGAAATCGCCGGCGTTGCCGTGAAACCCATCGCGCAGAGCGCCGCGCAGAAGGCGCAGGGGCTGGTGTCCGTAAGCACGCCCTTCAGCACCCGTTCGGTGAAGACTTCGGTGAACGACGGCCGGTCGAAGTACTACGGGACTGAAGCCTCCGCCGAGTGGGCGGTATCGAGCCGGGTCTTCGTCGAAAGCAGCTATTCCTTTCTCTGCGGGCGCGACCTCTATCCGAATCGCGCCGCCCGGCGGCTGCCGCCGCAGCAGGGCATGATTGGGTTCCGCTGGGTAGCGCCTGGGTCCCGGCTTTGGTTTCAGCCGCAGGCCCGTTTTTCGGGAGCGCAAGGCCGCTTGAACGGCGCGGATATCGATGACGACCGCATCGGCGCGTCCCGCCGCCGTTCCGATATATCCGACTTCTTCAACGGCGCATTCGCCAAATCTTATATCACTAACGGAGTATTCACGCCCACCGGTGAAACGCTCCGCGCCATTCAGGACCGCGTGCTGCCGCTGGGCGCGGCCGTGAACGGCGTTCTCATCACGGGGGACGGGGTCCGCGTGCCTTTGTATACTAGAACCGACGGCTGGTGGCGCTTCGACCTCCGTGGCGGCGCCAGGCTCGGAGAGCGGCTCACCGCCCAGTTTGGCATTGATAACTTGATGGATCGTAACTACCGGGTTCACGGCTCCGGGATCGATTCCCCGGGCCGCAATTTATTCCTTGGGATCAGCTATGTTTTTTAGGCGTTTCACTCTCTATCTACCCCTGCTGTTTACGCTGGGTACCGCTGCCGGGCAAGTCACCGTCGGCTCCATATCGGGATATGTTCTCGATCCTAACCGCAGACCGATACCTAATGCGATGGTCCGCGCCGTCGACCCGGCTCGGGCGGCGCAGCGGGAGGCGCGATGCGACGAAGCCGGGTACTACAAGATTGCCGATCTCGGCCCCGCCGAATACGCAGTCACGGCCAGCGCGGAGCGGTTTGAGCCAGGGTCTCAAAGCCTTTCCGTTGCCGTGAACTCGGTCAACCGCCTCGATTTTCGTCTCTCCCTTCCGGGCGCGCGCGAGAGCGTGACCGTACACGCCACCATCCCACCGGTGCAGTCGGAAACTTCCGATCTGGGCATGGTCTTGGAACAGACCCGGCTCGATCTGCTGCCGTTAAATCGGCGGGATTTCCTGCAACTGGCACTGCTCACTCCGGGCGTGGCTCCGCCCGTCGAGGCATCGGAACTCTCCTCTCGCGGCGGCTTCGCCATGCACGCCAATGGCGCGCGCGAGGAGTATAACGACTACCTGCTCGACGGCGTCGATAACAACGACAGCAATACCAACCGCTACGTTCTTCAGCCGCCCGTGGACGCCATTCAGGAATTCAAGATCTCTACAAACTCCTACACGGCCGAGTACGGACGAAACGCCGGCGCCCAGGTGAACGTGATTACCCGGAGCGGCTCGAACACGATGCACGGCTTCGCCTATGAGTATCTGCGGAATCGGGCGCTCGACGCGCGCAACTTCTTCGAGGGCTCCGAACGGGCCAAGTACATCAGGAACCAGTTCGGGGCCGGCGTGGGAGGCCCCCTCGTCAGGCAGCGCACCTTCTTTTTTGCGAACATCGACGCCCTGCGGGAGAGAGAGGGGCAAACCAGGCTGGGCAGCGTGCCGACTCTGGCGATGCGAAACGGCAACCTTTCGGCCTTCCCCGATCCCGTGATCAATCCGTTTACGCAGGCGCCGTTCGCCGGCAATATCGTGCCCACTCCGATGATCTCGCCCTATGCGTCGAAATACTTCGACCTGTTCCCCAAGCCGAACCTTTCCGGTATTTCGGGGAACTATCTCTCGTCACCCGTGCAGACCGATTCTCAGACGCAGACGAACCTGCGGCTCGATCACCGCCTGAGCGCCAGGGATCAGTTGGCGCTGCGCTACAGTTACGGCGTGAACAGCCTGTTCGAGCCCTTCACGGAAACTTCCACCGACCTCCCCGGATTTGGAGACAGGCTAAAGGATCGCGGCCACAACGGGATGGTGAATTATGTCCACACTTTCGGCTCCGAGGCCGCGAACGCGCTCACGCTCGGCTTTAACCGCGGCTTGCGCCAGTTGCTTGCCGAAAACTCCAACGTCAACGTGAACGCGCTCTGGGGCGTAAGCTATTTGCCCAAGAGCCAGCAGGATTGGGGCTATCCGGGCGTTAGCGTGGCCGGCTTCTCTCACGTCGGCGACGTGGCGGGGTTGCCGATCGATCGCGCGGCCACAACCTACCAGGTCTCCGACGGCTTCTCATGGGTGACGGGCGCGCACGGCTTCAAGGCCGGCGGCGAAGTGAGGTATTACCACAACAATAGTATTCTCGACCTGTTGGCCCGCGGCACTCTGAATTTTGCCGGTGCGATTACCGGAAACGGCGTCGGCGATTTGTTGCTGGGGATCCCAACGCTGGGCATACAAGCCAAGCCGGAGAACCCACAGGCGCAGCGCACGCATTCGATGTCGCTTTACTTCCAGGATGATTGGAAGGTGAGCCGGTCGCTTACCGCCAATCTCGGCGTACGGTACGATTTCTTCGCGCCGGTGACCGACGCGGCGGACCGCATGAGCGTGTTCGATCTCAAGAGCATGAGCCTGATCCGCGTGGGAACCAAAGGAGTTTCGCGCTCCGGTTTTGCCTCCGACAAGAATAACTTCGCCCCGCGCGTCGGGCTGGCTTGGAGTCCCAATCCCACACTGGCTGTTCGCGCCGGCTACGGCATCTATTACGACGGTGGTATGACGGTGGTGAACTCGTCGCCGTACTTCAACCCGCCGTACTTCACCTTGCGCGTCTACTTCCCCACGGCCACTTCGATGCTGAGCCTCAGTAACCCGTTCCCGACCGGAGGCGGTTTCGCGCCCGCGGCTTCTCTGACCACGCTGAGCCCCACCCTTTCGAATGCCTATCTGCAGCACTGGAGCTTCAGCGTGCAGAAGCAAATGGAGGGCATCGGCGTAGCTACCCTGGCCTATGCCGGCTCCAGGGGCTCGCATCTGATCCGGTCGCGCGATATCAATCAGCCCACTCCAGGGCCCGGAGACGTTGCCGACCGCGCGCCTTATCCGGATTTCAGCAACATCATGCTGGTGGAAAGCGCGGGAAAGTCGTCGTACCACTCGCTGCAGGCTTCGCTGAATCGGCCTTTGGCGCGCAACCTCAGCCTGATCGTCGCCTACACTTTCTCGAAGTCGATCGACGACACCAGTGCGTTTCTGGCCACCCGCAGCGATCCGAACTTCCCGCAGAACAGCCGGAATTTCAGCGCGGAGCGGGCGCTCTCCAGTTTCGATACGCCCCACAGGCTGACCTTGGCCTACGTTTATCAATCGCCCTGGAGCAGCCCGTGGCTGCGGCACTGGCAGGCTAACGGCATCATCGTGGCGCAATCGGGACAGCCCTTCACCCCCGTATTGACGGAAGACAACAGCAATACGGGGAATACGGGCGGCAGTTTCGGCTCCGACCGGCCCAACCTGATCCGCAATCCGGTTCTGGCCAATCCGACGCCGGAGAAGTGGTTCGATACCTCCGCGTTCGCGATGCCGTCCGCTTACACGTTCGGTAACGCCGGGCGCAATATTCTGCGCGGCGACGGCCTTTTTACGGTGGATACGGCCATCTCGCGCACTTTCCCGTTCGGCGAAACCACGGCGCTTTCGGTTGAGGCTCAAGCCTTCAATCTTCTGAACGGCGTGAATTTCTCCATGCCCCAGCACAATTTCGGGCAGGACGATTTCGGCAAGGTGTTCTCGGCCAGGGCCCCGCGGCAAATCCAATTTGCCGTGCGGCTGAAGTTCTAGCCCATACCGTTCGGTTTCAGGCCAAGCAGCCGGGAAGGCGAGAATCGCGCTTCCCGGCTTTTTTGCGCCCATCCCAATTCAAGCGGTTCGCGACTAAGCGCTATGTTTGACACCCCTTTTGGGTGCTGTTAGCCTGAAAACGCATGTCTTCTTCGGCCCTGAAATCCACCCCGCTGAACTCCGTTCACCGCGCCATGGGAGCCCGAATGGTGGATTTCGGCGGCTGGGATATGCCCGTCCAGTACACCGGCATCATCGAGGAGCACAAGGCCGTGCGCGGCGGCGTCGGTTTGTTCGATGTCAGCCACATGGGCGAGATCGAAATCCGCGGCCCCGAGGCGTTGGCTTTGGTCAACTTCATCGCCACCAACGATGCCGGCAAGCTGAAGCACGGGCAGGCGCAATATTCCGCCCTGCTCTACGGCCATGGCGGTTTCGTGGACGACATCCTCGTTCATAGAGTCGCCGATAACGAGTTCTTCCTGTGCGTGAACGCCGGGAACCAGGAGAAGGACTACGAGCACATCCGCGCGGCGAACCGTTTCCAAGCGGAGGTAGTCTTTGCGAGCGAACGCTTCGCCCAGCTTGCCATTCAGGGCCCGAAGGCCCTGGCCACCCTTCAGAAACTGACGCCGGTGGATCTCAGTTCGATACGCTACTACTGGTTCGCCGATGGCGCCGTTTGCGGCGCCCCTGCGCGCATCGCGCATACCGGCTACACCGGCGAGAGCGGTTTTGAAATCTACATCCCGCCTGAGAGCGCGGCCGATATTTGGGAAGCGGTGATGAAAGCCGGCGCGGAGTTCGGCATCAAGCCCTGCGGGCTCGGCGCGCGCAACACGCTGCGTCTTGAGGCGGCGATGACGCTTTACGGCCACGAAATCGACGCTTCCATTTCGCCCCTCGAAGCGGGCCTCGATTGGATCGTAAAGTTCGACAAGGGCGATTTCGAGGGGCGCGCCGAGCTGTTGAAACAGAAGGAACGCGGCGTTTCGCGTAAGCTGGCGGGCTTCGAGATGGCCGGGCGCGGTATCGCCCGCGAGGGTTATCCCGTTCTGATTGACGGCGCGCCGGCGGGCTGGGTGACCAGCGGGTCGCCTTCGCCCACGCTCAACCGAAACATCGGCATGTGCTACCTGCCCGCGGACCGCGCCAATGCGGGGCAGGCGATTCAGATAGTAATCCGCAACCAACCCGTGGACGCGCTGGTTGTCGAAACTCCTTTCTACAAGCGAGCGAAATAATAAAATGTATCCAGACAATTTCCGTTACACGAAGGAACACGAGTGGGTACTCGTCGAAGGGGATGCCGGCACGATCGGGATCACCGATCACGCGCAGGAAGAGCTCGGCGACATAGTTTATGTCGACCTGCCGAAAGTGGGCGCGCCCATCGAAGCGGGTAAGGTTTTCGGTTCCGTGGAATCGGTCAAGGCGGTCTCGGACATCTACTCGCCGGTGAGCGGAGAGGTGACCGAAATCAACCAATCTCTTGCCGACGCGCCGGAGACTCTCAATACCGACCCGCACGGCGCCGGCTGGCTCGTCAAAGTGCGGCTTGCCGAAGCAGGGCAGGCCCAGCCCCTGATGTCCGCCGCCGATTATCAGGATTACGTAGGAGCGGAAAAGTAGTTTGCGCTATCTTCCGAAGTCCGATTCCGAGCGCCGCCAGATGCTCGATGCCTGCGGCACCGGTTCAGCCGACGACCTGTTTGCGCATCTTCCTCCCGAAGTGCGTTTGAACCGTCCGCTCGACCTGCCGCCGGGAATATCCGAATACGAGATCATCGAGTACTTCACGGCTCGCGCGGCCGAAAATGCCAACGGCTATCCCTCATTTCTCGGCGCGGGGGTGTACCACCACTTCCGCCCGGTAATCGTGGATACGGTGGTCTCGCGCGGCGAATTTCTCACGTCGTACACCCCGTATCAAGCCGAGATTTCGCAGGGCATCCTAACCTCGATTTTCGAATTTCAAACCATGATGTGCCAGCTCACCGGGATGGACGTGGCCAATGCGTCGATGTATGACGGGTCCACCGCCCTTCCGGAAGCGGCCATGATGGCGGCGCGCGTTACGGGGAAGGGCAAGGTGGTTGTCGCCCGGTCCGTGCACCCGGAATATCGTGAGGTGCTTCAGACGTATGCCAAGCGCCAGGGCATGCCGGTCGAGGAGTTCGGCTACGTCCCGGATGCGGGCGTTATCGATCTCGAAGACCTGGAGCGCAAGATCGATGGCCTCACCGCCGCCGTCGTGGTGCAGTCGCCGAACTTCTTCGGAGTGATCGATCAGGTGAAAGCCGCCGGTGAAATCGCCCATCGCCACGGAGCGCTGCTGATCCTCGTTTTCACCGAAGCCGTTTCGCTGGGCTTGCTGGAGCCCTCGCCTGAAGTCGATATCGTCGCCGGGGAAGTGCAGTCGTTCGCCATCTCGCCCAGCTACGGAGGGCCGTTCGCCGGCGTTATCGCCACGCGCGAGAAATACATCCGGCAGATGCCCGGGCGGCTGGTGGGGCAGACGGTGGATTCGCGCGGCAACCGCGCCTTCTGCCTGACGCTGGCCACGCGCGAGCAGCACATTCGCCGCGAGCGCGCCACGTCGAACATTTGCACCAACCAGGCGCTGGTAGCGCTCATGGCCACCGTGTTCCTATCGGTCTACGGCAAACAGGGTCTGCGCGAACTCGCCGAACAGAATCTCGCCAAGGCGCATTACCTGGCCGGCCGCTTGAAACCAAGGTTCAGCGGGAAGTTCTTCAATGAGTTCGCCGTGCGCACGGAAGGCAAGAAGCCCGACGCCGTCAACCGCGAGCTATTGAAAAAGAAAATTGTCGGGGGCTTGCCGCTGGGCAGGTTCTATCCCGAACTGGCGGATTCCCTGTTGCTGTGCGCCACCGAGATGTCGCGGCGCGCCGATATGGACGCCGTCGCCGAAGCGCTGGCATAGAGTGAAGGCCACAGGTCTAAAGTGATTAAGAAAGTCAGAAGTCACATTTCGCAGAACGAACCGCTCCTCTTCGAGCGGAGCTCGCCGGGCAAGCGGGCGTACCAGCTCCCGGAACTCGATGTGCCGGCAGTCGATCCGGCCGTGGAGTTGGGCGCCGGGAATGTCCGCGCTGAAATCGACGGCTTTCCCGAAATCAGCGAGGTCGAGGCCATCCGGCATTTCACCCGCCTTTCCACCTGGAATTACGCCATCGATTACGGCATGTATCCGCTCGGTTCCTGCACCATGAAGTACAACCCGCGGGTCAACGAATTGGTCGCCAAGATTGAAGGGATGGCCTGGGCGCACCCGTACCAGCCCGAATCGCTCTCGCAGGGCTCCATGGAGGTGATGGCTCGCCTGGAATCCGCCCTGGCCGAAATCACCGGCCTCCACGCCGTTTCGCTGCAGCCCGCCGCGGGCGCGCACGGCGAAATGGCCGGAATCCTGTTGATTCGCGCCCTGCTGGAGAAGCGCGGCAATCCCCGCAAGAAGGTTCTGATCCCCGATTCGGCGCACGGCACCAACCCCGCCAGCGCCGCCATCGCGGGCTATGCCGTTGAGAACATCCCCTCCAACGAGGCCGGCCTGCTCGATCTCGCCGCCCTGGAGCGCATTGTCGATGGCGACGTCGCCGCGCTGATGGTCACCAACCCCAATACGCTGGGCGTCTTCGAGCAGAACATCGTAGAGGCGGCGCGCATCCTGCACTCCAAAGGCGCCATGCTCTACATGGATGGCGCCAACATGAACGCGCTGGTGGGCATCGCGCGCCCCGGCGATTTCGGCGTGGACGTGCTTCACCTCAACCTGCACAAGACGTTCTCCACGCCTCACGGCGGAGGCGGCCCCGGGGCAGGTCCGGTGGCGGTCACGAAGGAACTGGAACCTTTCCTGCCTATTCCCCGTTTGAAACGGTCCGGCAAGAAGTGGGCGTGGGATTACAACCGCAAGCAGTCCATCGGCCGCGTGCGCGCCTTCTACGGCAACTTCGGCGTGCTCGTGCGCGCGCTCGCCTATATCCTCGCTCATGGCGGCCCCGGTTTGCGCAACGCCACCGTTGATGCCGTGCTCAACGCCAACTACATCCGCAAGAGTCTGGAACCGTATTACGATCTCCCCTACGCTTCGCCCAACATGCACGAAGTAGTTTTCAGCGATGCGCGGCAGGAGAAGAGCGGCGTGCGCACCGGCGACATCGCCAAGAGGCTGATCGATTACGGCTTCCATCCCTACACCGTCAGCTTCCCGCTGATCGTGCACGGCGCCCTCATGATCGAGCCCACCGAAACCGAAGGCAAGATGGAGCTCGATTCCTTCATCGACGCCATGACCTCGATCGCCAAAGAGGTTGAGGACGATCCGCAACTGGTGAAGAACGCACCCTACAGCGTGCGCACGAGCCGCGTGGACGAAGTTGCCGCCGCGCGCAAGCCCGTGCTGCGCTGGAAGCCCGGGAACTAGTTCAGTTCGGCGCTAATTTCGTCGTTCATTGGCAAACTCTGCAAAGCGGGGACTGGCTCGAATTTCGCCGATCTTGCGGAACTTCGTGCCTGTACCCGGTTTGCCCGCCCTGCTATTCTGTGTTTGAGGAGATCTCAACCGCATGGGTCATGAAGGTGGGTGCTGCTGTTCCGGGCATGGTGATGCGCACGGGAAGCACATGGTTTTCTGCGTAAAGTTTCAAAAGGATATGGAAGGCCTCGACGAGGTGCCGTTCGAAGGTCATCCCCTAGGCCAGAAGATCTACGACAACGTTTCCAAGGACGCCTGGAAGCTGTGGGTAGACCGGATGAAGATGATCATGAACGAATACCGGTTGAACCTCGGCGACCCCAAGGCTCAGGAATTCCTTCTGGCGCAGATGGACGCATTCTTCTTCGGTGAAGGCGCCGCCCTGCCGCCCGAGTACGTCCCGCAGACGAAGGCATAAAGATTCAAGAAACGCGCGCCCCCATGTGGCGCAAGCTTCAGCTTGCGGAGCCGGCATTCATGCCGGCTTTCTTCGAGCCATCATCCAGCCACCCGCTTGCCCGGTTCGAGGAAAAGCCGCGATGAATCGCGTGTCGGCACGATGAATCGTGCGCCACAAATAGGCGTTCGAGGGCTGTCCGCCAACCCTCGCACCAACGCGCTCCCGGCTCCCGCTTCTTCCCCTCACCTGGCCCCTTCCCATTCCCCGCGTTATCGTTGTAATTGTGAAAGCGCTGGTCAAGAGTAAACGCGAGCCTGGGCTTTGGCTGGAAGAGATTGAAAAGCCCGCCGTCGGCATCAATGACGTCCTTATCCGCGTGCAGCGGACGGGCATCTGCGGCACCGACGTCCATATCTACAACTGGGATGCCTGGTCGCAGGCCACCATCCCCGTGCCCATGGCCATCGGCCATGAGTTCGTGGGCGAGATCGTGGAAGTCGGCTCGAATGTTTCCGATTTTCACCCCGGCGAGGTCGTCAGCGGCGAAGGGCACGTAGTCTGCGGCAAGTGCCGCAACTGCTTCGCCGGACGCCGCCATCTATGCGCCCACAGCAAGGGCATCGGCGTAAACCGCCCGGGCGCGTTCGCCGAATATGTCGCGCTGCCTATGAGCAACGTCTGGCCGGTGCATCATTCCGTGCCCGCCGACATCGCCTCCATATTCGACCCGTTCGGCAACGCCGTGCATACCGCGCTTTCTTTCCCCGTCCTCGGCGAAGACGTGCTCGTCACCGGCGCCGGCCCCATCGGGATCATGGCCGCTGCCGTCGCCGTTCACGCCGGAGCGCGCTACACCGTAATCACCGACGTGAACCCCTACCGCCTCGAACTCGCCCGCAAGATGGGCGTGACGCGCGCCGTCAACGTAAAGGAAACCACGTTGCCCGACGTTCAGAAGGAACTGGGGATGGCCGAGGGCTTCGACGTCGGCATGGAGATGTCCGGCAACCCCTCCGCCTTCCGCGACATGCTCGCCAATATGGCCCACGGCGGCAAGATCGCCGTCTTGGGCATCCCCTCCGAAGAGATGTCCATCGACTGGCGGACGGTGATTTTCGACATGCTCACCATCAAGGGCATCTACGGCCGCGAGATGTACGAAACCTGGTACAAGATGACCGTGCTGCTGCAATCCGGCCTGGACATCTCGCCGATCATCACGCACCGCTTCCACTACACCGAATACGAGAAAGCCTTCCAGGTGATGATTTCCGGCTGCTCGGGAAAAGTGGTGCTCGATTGGCAGTAAGTCTTCTCCCGCGGTTTTGGCCGCCAAGCAATATGCTCGAATAGAGGCTGCGATGAAACCGAAGGACTTCGAGTGGAAGCCTGGGCAGGTACGGATCGTACTGTGCCTGACCGTCTTCCTCACCTTGGCCAGTCTGGTCTATCTTCATCGCGGCATCGGCGCCAACGACAGCGCCATGTTCCGCGTTGGGGCGACGCTGTGCGGCCCGGACCTCTATCGCTATGACATGCAGTCTAAACTGCTGGGCAGCCACAATACCCCGTTTTTTCGCGCTCCGTTCTATGCGTGGCTGCTGCGGCCGCTCCTGCGAACCGATTTTGCCTTTGTTGTTTTCTTGCTGAATCTGGCGGCCGCGGCCGCCGTGATTCTCTTGTTGCCGCGCTCGCTCGGGAAGTACCGATACGGCCTTTCTCCATTGATTATTCTGTTTTCGCCCCTGGCCGCGAACTTCTCTATCGAACAGGACGGCGCGCTGGCGCTGCTGATTTTGTCTCTCTCGTTAGTTGCGGAAAGCGCCGGGTATCCATTTCTTGCCGGCGCCATCCTCGCTCTGACGCTGGAAAAACCCAGTCTCTTCCTGCTCCTTCCGCTCGTAATCGCGGTGCAGAAGAGATATCGGATGCTTTGGGGCTACGTCGCTTGCGCCTGCGTTCTAGCCACCGTTTCTCTTTGGATTGTCGGGCTGCCCGCCATCAGGGACTACATCAATATGGTCGCGCAATATACCCTCGCGCCGGAAAAGATGCCGACCGCGCGGGGCATCGCCGCAAGTCTGGGTCTGCCGCCGCTCTGGCCGATCTTGACGGTCTTGGCCGTTGCGGCTACCGTGTGGAGGGCGCGGACGGTAAGCTTCAAGGCCGCCTTTTGCATCGGCATTGTCGGCTCGCTATTCGTCAGTCCCCAGAGTTATATGCATGACTGCTGCATGCTGCTTCTGCCGGTGTTCTATTTCCTGTTTAACGGCTCGGCGTTTCAGAAGTGCGCCTCCGCGCTGTGGCTGGTTCCCGCAGCGCCATTGGCATTCCTCTTCCCCCCGCCCTGGTCAATCTATACGGCTCTCCTGGTCGCGCTCCTGTTGTGCTCGGTGACGGTCGCCACGGCGCCAAACCCAGAAACCGTGACGGCGCCGATCCGTGGCGCCTCGGAGCGCCTATCGCCAGAAACCGAATTGCCCCCTCAGCACAACTCGTAGTGCCGCAGAATCTCGTCCCAGTAGCCCTGAGACCTCAGGATTAGCTCGACGACTTCTCGCACGGCCCCTTGGCCGCCGGACGCGCTGGTCACGTAGTGCGCCGCCGCTTTCACTTCGGGCCGCGCGTTGGCGGTCGCAATCGCGAAGCCTACCCGCCGCATGATCACTACGTCCGTGAAGTCATCGCCGATAAACGCCACTGCTCCGCGATCCAGCCCTGAGTTGGCCAGAATCTTCTCCAGAATCGGTATCTTCTCCGTGTGGCCCGTGTAGACGTGCGTCATCTTGGCTGTTCGCGCGCGTTCCGTTGTGGCCGCTGATTCGCGACCGCTGATGATGCCCGTCTGAATGCCCTTCCAGTGCATCCACTGGAGCGCCATGCCGTCTTGCGAGTCGAAGCCCTTCGTTTCGGCAATCTTCCCGTCGGAATCGGGCAAGAGGTAAATCTTGCCGTCGGTCAGGACGCCGTCCACGTCCATAAGCAGCAGTTTGATCCTTGAAGCGAGAGACGCGATATCCACTCTTATTCCATCCACTCCGCGTGAAATTGTTTGCCGCGGGGTTTGTCGGTGCGCTCGTAACCGTGCGCTCCGAAGAAGTCACGTTGGGCCTGTAACAGGTTTTGCGGCAGGCGCTCGGTTCGGTAGCTATCGATGTAGCCCAGCGACGCGGCCATCCCCATCGCGGGGATACCCAAGCCTGCGGCCATCGCCACCGCTTCGCGCAAACTCCCCCCGTCTACTTTCACTACGGGCTGCAATTCATCCGCAACCATCAGGTTGCTCAACTCGGCGTCCCGTGCGAAAGCGGCGCGGATGCGTTCGAGCATCTTGGCGCGGATAATGCAGCCGCCCCGCCAGATCTTGGCGATCTCGGCGAAACGCAGGTTGAAGCGGTATTCCCGCGACGCCTCGCGCATCAGCGAAAAGCCCTGCGCGTATGCCGTGAGAGTTGCCGTGCAGAGCGCCCCGCGAACGGTTTCCACCGCGCGGCTCCGGTCGCCCGCGAAGCTCGGGTTCGGCCCAGCCATCAGTTTGGAGGCGGTCACGCGCTCGTCCTTCACGGCGGAGAGTATTCTGCCTTCGAGGGCCGCGTTGATTGTGGGAACCGCCACTCCAAGATCGAGCGCATTCTGCGAGGTCCACTTGCCGGTGCCCTTCTGCCCGGCGCGGTCCAGAATCACATCCAGCATCGGCTGCCCTGTTTCCGCATCCGTCTTGCCCAAAACGGCGGCGGTGATTTCGAGCAGATACGAACCCATCTCCGTCCGGTTCCACGCGGCGAATACGTCCTGCATTTCCGCCGCGCTCATCCCGAGTCCGCGTTTCATCAGGTCGTAGGCTTCGCACAGAAGCTGCATCACGGCGTACTCGATGCCGTTGTGCACCATCTTGACGTAATGCCCCGCGCCGCCTTCGCCGATATACGCGCAGCAGGGTTCGCCATCCACCTTGGCCGCAATCGCTTCGAGCGACGGCGCCAGCAGTTCGTAGGCGCCCTCCGGGCCGCCCGGCATCAGCGCGGGGCCGTGCCGCGCGCCTTCCTCGCCTCCGCTGACGCCCATGCCGATGAAGCGGATGCCCGCCGGCTCCAGGTCCTTCCCCCGCCGGACGGTGTCGAGGAAGAACGAGTTCCCGCCGTCCATGAGGATGTCCTGCGGGTGCAGGTGCGGCTTCAGGCCATCGATCACGGCGTCCACCGGGCTGCCCGCCGGCACCATGATGAGAATCCGCCGTGGGGCTTCGAGCGCCGCCACCAGATCGGGAAGCGAGGGAAGCACGCCGGCGTTATTGCCCGCGAATAGGGCCGCCGAAACTTCTGATTTCGCCTTGTCTGTATCGAAACCCGCTACGGGGAATCCCTTGGATGCGATGTTCAGGGCCAGATTTTGGCCCATTACCCCTAAACCGACAACGCCGATCTTGTAGTGAATCATTTGCGCGCCCGGTGCTCGATGGTCGTCACGTTACAATCGGACTGTGCTCGAGCGAGTGCTGGAAATCATCACCCGTTATAACATGTTCGAGCGCGGCGCACGCGTAGGAGTGGCCGTCTCGGGCGGCGCGGATTCGGTCTGCCTTCTATATGCGATGTGTGAGCTTGCGCCCCGTTGGGACCTCGGTCTTTCCGTTCTCCACCTCAACCACGGCCTGCGCGGCGCGGAATCCGATTGGGACGAAGAGTTCGTGCGGGAATTGGCCGCCGGCCTAAACCTGAGCATCATCGCCGAGCGCTGGAAGCGGGAACCTGAGGAAGGGGCCAATCTCGAAGAAGCCGCCCGCCAGGCGCGCCTCGCTTTCTTCGCCCGGGTGATTGAGAGCGGAACGGTGGACCGCGTCGCCCTCGGTCACACGCGCTCCGACCAGGCCGAAACCGTCCTCTTCCGGCTGCTGCGCGGTTCCGGAGCCGCCGGGCTATCCGGCATTCGCCCGGTTGCCTCCACAGGCCTTGTCCGCCCGCTGCTTTTGGTGGACCGGGCCGAGGTGGAAGCCTATCTGGTGGAGCGGGGGGCCGGCTGGCGCGAGGACTCGACGAACCTGACTCTCCATTTCGCCCGGAACCGCATCCGGCACGAATTGTTGCCTCTGCTGGCGCGGGATTGGAACCCCAGCATCACCGGGACGCTGGCCACAATGGCCGAATGGGCTCAGGCCGAAGAGGCCTACTGGGAGGCGGAAATCGATAGACTGGCGGCCTCCGCCTTTCGGGAATGTGCCCGGGCAATCATCGTTAACACTCAAGATTTCAATCAGTTGCCGCTGGCAGCCGCCCGCCGTCTGGTGCGCCGCGCCATGGAACGCGTCAAGGGGGACCTGCGCGCCATCGATTTCGGCCATGTGTCCGCTGTCCTGGCCATGATGTCCGCTTCCGAAGGGCACGGGCGGCTCCAGGTTCCGGGGTTGGATATTATCCGGTCGTTCGATTGGGTTCGTTTCGCCCTTCAGGGCGCCGATTCCCTGGAAGCCCGAAATTTCAATGTGGCCGCAGCCCCGCCCGGGCGCTTCCATTTGCCCGGTTCGGACGCGGAAATCTGCCTGGAACTGATTGAAAACCCGAAGGATTCTACATGTATTCCGGGTGTGTATAATGGAAACGTGGCTTATGTCGATTGGATACGTGTGTCCCGCGTGTCCAGCGGCCTGGAACTCCGCAATTGGAGGCCCGGCGACCAGTACTGTCCGGCTGGCTCAACGGAAGAGGCTAAGATTAAGACCATGTTCCAGAAAGCGCGGGTCCCCCTATGGGAGCGCCGGCGCTGGCCCGTTCTTACGGCGGGTGCGGAGATAGTTTGGGCGCGGCGGTTTGGACCTGCAGCCGGCTTCGCCGCGGATTCCGGAACCCGAGTCGGGTTGCAGGTTCGAGATTCTGGTGGAATTACTCCCGTAATATGCCGATGAGGGAATCTGGATTGACCGCGGCGGCGTCTAAGAGAAGTAGTACCGGGACCGGTACGGAGGTTTCGTGAATTCCAGCGTTAAGGCTTGGCTATTTTGGATTGTTCTGATCTGCGTGGCGTTGCTGCTCTTCATGGTGGTGCGCACCGGTCAGACACGGAAGGAAGTCTCCATCACCTTCACGGACTTCGTGAACAAGGTGAAGGAGGGGCAGGTTAAAGACGTTACGATCTCGGGCAGTGAGGTGCACGGCGCCTATGCCGGTCAGAACCTCGGGTTCACCACCCAGATTCCGCCGAGCTACAACTCGGTCTACGACATCCTGATCGAAAAGAAC
>CAIYHG010000184.1 GCA_903925975.1 uncultured Acidobacteriia bacterium
CTGGTTTGTTGATACATGACTCGCGTCGCCTGGATTTGAGTTCGGGAAACTCCGCGCAGATCGGGGGCGGCATTCTTCGTGAGAACCGAGCCGTGTGCAGCAGAATCAATAGCTTGCCTCTTATTTAAGTGGCATTGGCCAAGAGTGGCCGCCCCACGCAAAGGTTGCGTAGGCCGTGTTGGGTCTAGACTGAGAAGCCGGCCGGTTGAAGACGCATCCCGCGCGTTGTGTTCTCAATCATCACGCTGAGGGATGTCTCCTTCTTATTGCGAACGACGGTGACGGGGAACGTACTCTTGCTCTGCATATCGCGCAGAGCCTTGCCGATCTCGTCGGTGGTGGTCACTTTGCTGTCGCCCACCTTGGTGATTACGTCACCCGCGTGAATGCCCGCTTTCTCGGCGGCGGAGTTGCGCAATACGGATTTCACGAGCACGCCATCCTTCACGCCGAAGAAATCCGCCAGTTGTTCCTGCGGTCCCAAGGCTTCGCCCACGATGCCCAGTATGCGGTTCTGCCAGTTCATTTGAAAGCGGGGAATATCGAACTGAGGGATATTGAACTGCGGCAGGTTGGGCATGCTCGGCATCACGTTGGGCATCTCCCCTGGCAACCCTCTGCGTAGGATGGTCAACTTCTGCGGCTCGGCGCGCACGCCGACGGTCGCCGTCACGGTCTGCGTGGAACCGCCGCGCCAGAGCACGATACGAACCTGCCTGTCAGCCGGCGTTTCGCGCACCATGCGCGCCAGTTGCTCCGCGCCCTGAACGGCTTGCCCGTTGTATTCCAGCACGACGTCGCCTTCCTTGAGGCCTGCTTTAGCCGCGGGGCTGTTCTCGGCGACGCTGGTGACCTCGGCCCCACGCACCTCTTTGAGGCTCAGCGCCTTCGCCCGCTCCTGGGTGACTTCCTGAACGCCGATTCCCAAATAGCTATAGCTATACGCAGCCGCGGGGCCGGGCGCGTTTTTCTCTTCCACCTGCTGGCGCTCCGTCTGCGCCCAACCGAAAACCGGCAGGCTCGCGAGAGCGCAAGCTGCAACCGCCAAACCTAATCTAAGTCGCATACCACACCTCTACTGATACTGACGCTCAATGAATGTTGTCCCGGCCGCCGCCGAAATTGGAAGCGCCGGTTGTTCGCCGTTCACCGAGCCCTCCGCCACCACTCGCGCCAATGCGGCGCGCCAGATTTTCGGAGAAGCCGAAACCAATCCGCTTCGGCGTATCGGCTCGTTTGTTTCCGGCTTGGATCGTCACACCCGGTTAGACGGAACGGCCGGCGTAATGTCACCACTCGCGGGTGCGATATCGCAGCCGCGGGCGGCCGCGCCGATTCTAAAATACGCCGATCGACGCATTCATATCCTTCAGCGCCCGCTCGCATTGCCGGCGGACGTACTCGTCGTTCTCGTTCTGCATCAAGCTCTGGAACGCGCCCACCATGGAATTGTCGCGGTGCGATACAAGAAGGTCCACCACCTGCGTCCTGACGGCCGGGTTGTCGTCCGCCATCAGCGCGCGCAACAGGGCCTGGCGCACGTCGGGCTGGGATGCCTGCGGCTTCAGGCCTTCGAGCGCCTTCAGGCGCACGCCGGGGTTACCGTCGTGTGTGAGGGCGTTCATCAGGGCGGCGCGGATCTCGCCGGAGTTGGCGTGCGCTTTCAGCAGGTCCACCGATTCCACGCGCACCGCCGGATTCTCGTCGTTAACGCCGGCCAGGAGCAGGTTCTGCACCGCCGGGTCTTCCATGCGGCCGGTTAGCTCCCGCCGGCGCGTCTCTTCGTAGCCGATCGTCACGGCGCCGGAAGCGTCGGGCTGGACGGAACGAACGGTGGTGTACACCTGGCTGGTCGGGTTATCGCTTGCGGTCGTGGAAGGGGCCAGAACAGGCGCCGGTCCCATCACCCGGGCGACAAAGAATCCCGCTGCCAGCAAGCCTACGGCGCCCACCGGCTGGCCCAAACGCCCGAAGCTGCCGATGGCCGTTCGCATGATCTCCAGCAGCCTGGCTCGCAAGCTCCTCGCCACAGGCTCGCGCCGCGCGGCGGCGCCGCCGTGGATGGCGTCCATTAGGCCGGCGCGGCATTCCTCCAGCAGCGGGGCGGGCGGTTCCGCCACCCTGCGGTCCATCGCCCGCGCCAGCGCCTGATACCGCTCCAACTCGCGGGCGCAACCGGCGCACCCGTACAGATGTTTCAGCAATCCATCCTCATCCTCCGGCGGTAACTCGCCGTAGTAATAGAGAGGGATCAGCTTTTCGAAGCCATCGCAACTCATACGCAATCTCCCAACACGGTCCGCATCTTCTGCGTGGCGCGGAACAGGCAATTCTTGGCTGCTTCCTCGCTCGTCCCCAGGATTTCCCCGATATTCCGCAAACGCAGCCCCTCGTAGTGCCGTAACTCGAAAACCATGCGCTCCCGGGCGCTCAGGCCTGCCAGCGCCCCCTCAATCCGCTCCTTTAGTTGGCGGTTCCACAGTTTCCGCTCGGGGTCGGCATGCGCGGATTCGGTCTCCACCGAATCCATCCGGTCCACCGGGCCATCGGACGTTTCGACCACCGTCGATTCCTCCTTGCGCACCTTCCTGCGGCGTAACTGGTCCAGGCAGACGTTGGTAACGATTCTATAGAGCCAGGTGTGGAAGCTACAATCGAAGCGGAACGTGTGCAGGTTGCGATAAACCCGCAGGAACGCCTCCTGGTAGGCGTCGCGGGCATCTTCCGGGGAGCCCAGCAGATTCACGGCGAGCCGGAGCACACTTTGATCGTGGGCGCGCACCAACTGCTCAAACGCGTCCTCGTCGCCGCCTTGGGCCGCACGTATCAGCGAATCGATCTGAGGGCTCAAACGGAGGCCTGCCGCCTCAATTGCTTCCTGGGCCACGTAAACTCCGCCGCTCTTCAGCGCCTGCCGGCTACTTGTCCCTTTTCTCTCTTCTCAATTGGACGCGCGGCGGGCAGTTTTGTCACCTTATAGGTACATTGGCGCAACCTTTTGGCGGCGTGGAACACCCAATTGGTTGCAGGCACCCAAAATATATGGGGGAAATCTCTCGGGGTGTTGTAGTTTTTGTCACGAGTTATGGCTAAGATGTTGATATTGACTACAAGTTAGTGTGGAAATTGTCTTGCAATGCGTTAGCGACTCGACGCCGCAGTTAAATGGGAGGAAGCATGGCAGATGAGAGCCTGACAATTACTGATAATCGGACGCAGAAGACGTATACGGTTCCGATTGAAAAAGGTACGGTCCGCGCGATGGATTTGCGCCAGATCAAGACCGGGCCCGATGATTTCGGGCTGATGACCTATGACCCCGCATTTATGAACACGGCGTCCTGCAAAAGCGCCATCACGTACCTGGACGGCGATGCCGGGATCTTGCGGTACCGCGGCTACCCTATCGAACAACTGGCCGAAAACTGCACCTTCCTCGAAGTCGCGTACCTGCTTTTGCACGGCGAACTGCCCACCGAAACCGAGTTGGAGAAATGGAACAGCGAGATCATGTACCACTCGCTGATTCACGAGAACGTGAAATCGTTCATGGGCGGATTCCACTACGACGCGCACCCGATGGGAATCCTCATGAGTACCGTCGCGGCGCTGGCTACCTTCTATCCCGAGTCCAGGAATATCCACGACCCTGCCAGCCGGCGGTTGCAGACCGTGCGCCTGGTGGGGAAGATGCCTACCCTCGCGGCGTTCGCATACCGCCACCGCCTGGGCATGCCCTATATCTACCCAGATCCGGATCTGGGCTATACCCGCAACTACATGAACATGCTGTGGAAGCGGACAGAGCCCAAGTATGCCGCTAACGACGTGCTGGCGCGAGCGCTGGAGGTTCTCTTCATTCTCCACGCCGACCACGAGCAGAATTGCAGCACGAGCACCATGCGCGCGGTAGGGAGTTCGACGGCCGACCCGTATGCCACGGCTGCCGCGGCGATTGCGGCGCTCTCCGGGCCGCTTCACGGAGGGGCCAACGAAGAAGTGCTGCACATGCTCCATTTGATCGGCGAAAAGCAGAACATTCCCGCCTACATCCAGAGCGTGAAAGACGGGAAGCACAAGCTGATGGGCTTCGGCCACCGCGTGTATAAGAACTACGACCCGCGCGCGCGCATCATCAAGCAGGTGGCGAGCGAAGTATTCGAAGTCACGGGGCGCAATCCGAAGATCGATATCGCGCTCGAACTGGAAAAGATCGCTCTTTCCGACGAGTACTTCATCAAGCGCAAGCTCTACCCGAACGTGGACTTCTATTCGGGAATCATCTACGAAGCGATGGGCTTCAACCCCGATCAGTTCACGGTGCTATTCGGGATTCCGCGCACCGTGGGCTGGCTGGCCCAATGGCAGGAGATGC
Organism: uncultured Acidobacteriia bacterium; assembly: GCA_903925975.1. GTDB lineage: Bacteria > Acidobacteriota > Terriglobia > Bryobacterales > Bryobacteraceae > BOG-224. The sequence goes on from CAIYHG010000184.1 coordinate 4,376, forward strand.
TGCAAGACCCGGAACAGAAGATTGCCCGTCCGCGGCAGGTCTACATCGGTCCGGATTCCCGCGACTTTGTCCCCATGTGGCAGCGCGGCAAGACGCAAACGGTAAACGCCTAAGCAAGCACGGGGCAGGCCGTCCGGTCTGCCCCGTTTTCTTCCTCAAATAGCCTGGTTACCGCCCTGGAGCCGGCGGCGCAGCTCCCCGTCCGGGAGCGGCCGTGGTTTCGCTCGAAGGCGGAACGATTCCCTTCAATCGCAAATAGACTGCCAGGTATCCGTATTCCTCGTTCGCATGGGTGGTAACTGCGATCAGGATGCCGAGGCGGGAACGCTGTCCCCTTCCGGCGGCCAGCATCTCCAAGGCATTCGCATCGCTCACTTTCTCCCAAGCCGCGTCACATTCCGCGAAAGACGCCTTGATGGCGGTCACGAGTTCGTCCCTGGTCTTCAGGGAAGCGGCCTGGCCCTGCTTGCGCTCGCCCGTGAGGCCGGAACACTGCCCCAACTGGTAATCGGCGACGTGCGCGATCGTTTCGCCGAAGGTTCGGATTTCGGCCACGGGACGGAAGGCGTAGACTTCGGGAGTGGCCTTTTCCGCCAGCTTGGTGAAGTTGTTCTTGATCTGGGTATACGCGGTTCTGGATTCCGAAACCAGCGGATTGCCGCCCTGCGGCATTTGGGCGGTCAGTAAGGACGCTGCGAGCAGCGTGCCGAGGAAGAGTAGCGCTATGCGTCTCATGTCATTCTCCTGGAAACATTCAAACCTAACTATCGTAACCCCGGCGGGGGCACGAGCGTTGTTCAGTTACACTCCCGAAAGGAGCGATTCGATGCGTTCTAATTCCAATAACCCGTTTCCCGCGCCGCCCATCGTGGCGTTCGCGGCCTTTTTTGCGATTCTGGCGGCGTGCCCTTCGTGGGCGCAACCGGCGGCCGGTCCAGCTAATCTGCCGGCCGTCGCGCCGGTAATGGATTGCGCCGCCCTGGCCCAAGCCGATCTTACTAAAGTAGCGGATGCGCCGATGCACGTGACCGCGGCCGTGCCGGTGATGGATGGCCAGCCTGCGCCCTACTGTAAGGTCACCGGTTATGTGGAACCGAAGGTGAACTTCGAAATCCACCTGCCCTTGTCCACGTGGACTCAACGCTATTTGCAGACGGGCTGCGGGGGCCTCTGCGGAAACCTTAATCTCAGGCCCATGGCCGCGTCCGGCTGCGCGCCGGCGGATCACGGCGAGCTCGCGACGGCGGCCACGGATATGGGCCACAAGTCGAGCGACGCGGGTTGGGAGGATGACGCGCGGCTGATGATCGACTTTGCGTACCGCGGCCAGCACGTCACGGCGGTCGCAGCCAAAGCTCTGATAACAAAGTACTACGGCCAGGCGCCCAAGTACTCCTATTTCAACGGCTGTTCCGACGGCGGGCGCGAAGCGCTCATGGAGGCGCAGCGCTATCCGGGGGATTTCAACGGCATCGTGGCCGGAGCGCCGGCCATGAACTTCATCACGCAGAATACTTTCTACCACGCGTGGAATGCCAGGACGAACTCAGGGACTTCCGCGGAGACTGTCCTGACGGCGGATAAGCTACCCGTGTTGCATGCGGCCGCTCTGGCGGCATGCGACGAACTGGACGGGCTCAAGGACAAAGTGATCGGCGATCCCCGCGCCTGCAAATTCGACCCGGCTGTCACGCAGTGCAAAGCGGGACAAGACCCGGGCGCCTGTTTGACCGCCGCCCAGGTGGATATCGCTCGAAAGATCTACCAGGGCGCGAATGACGGCAAGGGGCAGCAGTTGGTGATCAGCGGACCGGTGGCCGGATCTGAGATGGCATGGAGCGGCGTCTATGTTCCCCAGGCTCCCGGTGGGAGAATCGGCAGCACCGGTTATTCAACGGAAGTTATCCAGTACATGGCGTTCGCGAAGAATCCGCCGACGCTTGCCGATTTCAAGTTCGATGAAGCCACGTTCAAGATCATTGCCCCCATGCACGCGGTTTACGACGCTACTGATCCCAATCTGAAACCGTTTGCCGGCGCGGGTGGCAAGCTGATCCTGTGGCACGGCTGGAGCGATGGGGATATCTCACCCCTGAACACGATCAACTATTACAAGGCGATGCAGGACGCCATGGGCGTGGATGCCGCGGCGAAGTTCGCGCGCCTTTACGTTCTACCCGGCGTGCAACATTGCGGCGGCGGCGACGGAACGGCGGACGTGGATTGGCTCAGCCCAATCATGGCCTGGACCGAGCGCGGCGCGGCGCCCAATGCGCTGCTGGGTTCGCACCGTCCGCAACCGGCAAGGGGTGGACCGGGCAGCGCGCCGGGTGCGCAGGGAGCGGCCGGTGGCAGGGGAGCGGCGCCGGCGGCGCAACTGCCCGTGGACCGCACGCGGCCTGTGTACCCATACCCGATGGTTGCCCGGTACAAGGGAACCGGCAATCCGGATGAGGCAGCCAATTTCGAAGGGGCTGCGCCCAAAGCGCCCATGCCCGAGAAGTTCAACTGGCTAGGGGCTTCCTTCTACTCGTCCGGTTACCAGCAGTGGTGCACGGCGACAGGGAAAGACTTGAACTGCTCGGCGGCCAAGAAGTAGCCGCGCCGGGCGCGCCAACATTCGGGGCGGACCGCTGCGCCGGCGGTCCGCCGACCTTTTTGTGGCGCACGATTCATCGTGCCGCGCCGGCATTCATGTCGGCGTTTCTCGGGGAACGCAAGAGTACCTACCCGCATCCGCAGCCTCCTCGCCCGTCCTACTCCCACGGTACTCAGGCGTAAGATGGGTTTTGCCTATGCTGATGTATCACGTCCATGTTCATGTGAAGCCCGAAAGAGTGGAGGCGTTCCGGCAAGCCACCATTGAGAACGCTTCTGCTAGCGTCAAGGAACCCGGCATCGCGCGTTTCGACGTGGGCCAGCGCGAGGACGACCCCACGCAATTCGTTCTGGTGGAGTGCTACCGCGACGCCGAAGCCCCCGCCCGGCACAAAGAAACCGCGCACTACCAAGCCTGGGCAGCCAAAGTTGCCGATATGATGGCCGAACCGCGCTCGCGCGCCACGTGGGTGAGCGTGTTTCCGGCCGATGGGGATTGGTAGGTGCTCGCTTTCGATTTCGCTACGGCGGCGCGCATCCGGTTCGGCGAAGGAGCGGTGCGGGAGGTCCCGGCCGCCGCGGCGGCGTTCGGATCGCGAGCGCTCATCGTCACCGGCGGACCGCCCGAAACGCGGGAATCCCTGCTGACGGGTTTGCGGCGACGCGGCGTGGAATGCGTCGCTCTGGCGGCGAAAGGCGAACCCACGCTGGAGTTCGTGCGCTCCGGCGCGGAACAGGCGCGCGCTGAGCGTTGCGACATGGTGATCGCGATCGGCGGCGGCAGCGCCATCGACGCCGGCCAAGCCTTGGCCGCGCTGCTCACGAATCAGGGGGATCCGCTCGACTATCTGGAAGTGATCGGGGCGGGGAAGCCGTTGGCGCGCCCCTCGGCCCCATTCATCGCGATCCCAACCACTGCCGGAACCGGGTCGGAAGTGACGCGCAACGCCGTTGTGGCCTCGCCGGAACGCGGCGTAAAAGCCAGCCTTCGCAGCCCGTGGATGCTGCCCGCGCTCACCGTGGTGGACCCCGAGATCACCCTCTCGCTGCCGCCGGCGGTGTCCGCTTCGACGGGCCTCGACGCCTTGACTCAACTCATCGAGCCTTATGTTTCCAGCCGCGCCAACGCTATGACCGATCTTTACTGCGTTGAGGGAATACGGACCGCGGCCTGGGCTCTACCGCGAGTTTGGCGCGACGGCCGCGACCGCGAAGCCCGGGCGGGCATGGCATGGGCCAGCCTGCTGGGCGGGTTGTCGCTGGCGAACGCCGGACTGGGCGCGGTGCATGGCATCGCCGCTCCGCTGGGCGGCATGTTCCCGGCGCCGCACGGCGCTGTCTGCGCCGCTCTGCTCCCCCACGTGATGCGGGCCAATCTACAGGCGTTGAAGGAACGTGCCCCCCGGCATTCCGCGTTGGTCCGGTATGAGGAAGTGGCGCGACTGTTGACCGGCAGCCCGCATGCCACCGCTGAAGAAGGGATCGATTGGGTGGAAAGCTCGTGCCGTGAATTCCAGATCCCGCCGCTGCGAAATTACGGAGTGAGCGAAGCCCACATCGAAGAACTCGCGGAAAAGGCGTCGCGGGCCAGCAGTATGAAGACGAACCCGATAGCTCTTACCATCGACGAACTGCGCCGCACGCTGGCCGAGAGCCTAATGGCTTGAACCGTCCTCGGCTTGCTCCGCGAAGACTACAGACCACATGCTCATCGGGAAGCTAATCCGCGGGCCTAGGTCTACATCCGGCTGAACGACGGCTGCCCCCTGGCGATCTCCCCAAATGTTACGTGGCAGTAACGCGACGAGACCTACAACAACCGGACCCATGCGGAGTAAGTGGTGCGACAAAGAGAGATTGCGCGTAGTCCCTCCAGAATAGGCAGCACGCGTAGGTCGAGTTTTCATATTAAGGTATTAAGATAACTTCATCTCAATAGGCTATTAGCTGAATCCGATTGATCCCAAGTCCGCACGGTGCTAAAATCCCCACCCAGGAGAGGACCGTTTTGGTTAAGGGAGTCGGGGATCTACCTTACTGGACAGGTCTGCGAATTTCAATCAAGGAGTAATGTAAGTGCGCATTAGGATGTGGTTAGTCTTGTGCGTAGTTCTGGTTGTCTGCGCAATGTCAGGCATTGCCCAGAACTACGGAACAGTCGGCGGCACGGTGAAAGATCAATCCGGAGCCGTGGTACCGGGCGCTGCGATCGTCGTGACAAATACGGCGACGGGCACAGTCAGTCGGGTCAGCAGTTTGGCCGACGGCAAATTCTTAGTGAACGCGTTGCAGCCCGGCACGTATAGTTTGGCCGTGGAGGCGACAGGATTCAAGAAGTACCTGACATCCGGTTTCGATGTTCACGTGTCTGACAGCGTGATGATCGACGTTCCCCTGGAAGTCGGCGGGGGAGCCGAATCCGTCACGGTAACGGCGGAAGCGCCGATGCTGCGCGTCGCCGACGTGCAGACCGGTGAAGTTATCGATAACAACTTCATCAAGAACATGCCCCAGTTGAACCGCGATCCATTTGCGCTGGTTGCCCTTTCGGGCAACGTGCAGGGGTCGGGATCGACGTTGACGATGAATGGCGGCCGCACCAGCGGCGTCGATTACTTCATCGATGGCGGCTCGGTGAACACCGGCCGTGCGAACCGGCGCGCCAACGTGGCTCCGTCTATGGACGCGGTGGCGGAGTTCAAAGTGGTCACCTCGGGTATTTCGGCCGAGTTCGGCCGCATTTCGGGCGGTTACATCACGCTCGTCACCAAGTCCGGTTCCAACGAGTACCACGGCAGCTTGTATGAGTACATGTTCAACGACATGTTCAATGCCAACACGTGGGCTCAGAACTCGATCGGCGCCAAGAAGGCGCATTTCCGGCAGAACGATTACGGATTCACGCTCGGCGGCCCCGTCGTGATTCCGAAAATCTACAACGGCAAGAACAAGACGTTCTTCTTCGCGGACAACGAATACTACAAGAGGACGAACGCGGGCGCGATCAGCCTCAACAGCGTCCCTACGGATTTGGAGCGGTCTGGCGATTTTAGCAAGACGCTTTATCAGGGCAAGTACTACCCCGGCTACGAGCCGGACGGAACGCAAGTCTACAGCGCATCAAAGGGCCTGTGGCAGCGCATGGATCTGATCGGCGGCACGGGCTATACGGTCGCGCCGGCGCGGATTTCCGCTGTATCGAAGGCCATCCTGGCCCTCGTGCCGGCCGCGAACCGGCCGTCGGTAACGGGCAGCAGCAGTTTGAACAATTATGGGTTCCCGTCCTCGGGCGAGACGGATAACTTCCGCTTCGGCATCCGCATGGACCAGAACGTGAGTGAGACGCAGCGCCTCAATCTGCGGTACACGGCGTATACCAGCGACCAGGCCACCTCGCCGACGATGGACACGCCGCTCTACACCAGCAGCGTGAACAACGCCGATGGCGGTCTCAACGGGAATCTGAACTACACGTGGAGCATCACGGCGACCACGATTTTGGACGTAAAGGGTTCCGTGACGCACGCCCCAAGTTTCACCGGCGCCACGCATCCTTCCAGCTTCAACAATTCGTTCATGCCGGCCGTGTTCGCGCAGTACCAGGGCACGAACACCGTTCCGAACATGCAGAATTCGATGATGAGCGCCACCGCATGGTCCACAGCCGGGACCGCGGCCGTGACGAACTCGACCACGTATAACGTGTCAGCTTCGGTTACGAAAGTCCGCACGGCGCACACGCTGAAGATCGGCGGCGAGACGCGGCGTTACTACGATAACTTCCTCAATGCGGGCGGCTCCGACGTCATGAATTTCAACGGCAACCAAGTAGCCGTATGGCAAGGTGACTGGGGAGTCGGCGCGGCGGAAGGCCGCACGAACGGCATGATGGGCTTCCTGCTGGGCATCAACGACCGGCTCAACATCGCCAAGCCCACCACCCGCGCCATGCAAACCACCTACTACGGGTTGTACGTCCAGGACGACTGGAAGATCACCCCGAAGTTGACCGTGAACCTGGGCATGCGGTATGACAACGAACGCCCCACCACCGAGCGAAGCGATAAGCTTTACTTCTGGCAACCCGACCACCCCACGCTGTTCACCATCAATTCGGGATGGGATTTCAACACCGAGTTGAAGAAGGTGGGTCTGGACCCGGCGACCGTGCCCGTTCCAGCTTGGTGGACCAACAAGAAGTTCGGAAACGGCGTAATCGAGGTCACCAATTCGCCGGACTTCCCGAAGCGCTCGCCGCAGATCGTGAACAACAAAGAATTTGCGCCGCGCATCGGGTTCGCGTACCAGGCGAATCAGAAGACGGTAATCCGCGCCTACGGCGGCAAGATGTACCTGCCGACCACCGGCAACGCGAACAGCTACGCCACCAGCAACAGCAACGTGGCTCTTTCGGACCAGGCGTTTGCCGGTTGGCACACGTCGACGGATGGCGGGCGGCACTATATCTCCACTTGGGCCAATCCGTTCCCGCTGCCGGCTTTTTACAGCGGCTATACGCGGGACCTCATGGCCATCAACCTCCAGAGTTCTCTGGACCCCGGCCCGACCGCTATCAACATGAAGTGCCAAATGCCAACCGAGTACAGCTACTCGATCGATATGCAGCGGCAGTTGCCGTTGAACATCGTCGTGCAGGTAGGCTACTCGGCGCTTCGCGGCTACGGCCTGCTGGCGACCAACTTGGGAAGCCACTATCCGGCTGAACTGCTGACGCCGCAATACGCGGCCATGATGGCGAAGTACATGGTCTCCCCGAACGCGGGGCAGACGCTCGAAAGCACGATCACGGGCAGCACCCAGCCGCTCGGTTTGTTGGAGTATGAGTTCCCGTACTACGGGCGCCTGAATATCTCCGGTCTGAACCTGGGCCGTGCCCGTTATGACTCGGGGAACTTCCGCATTGAGCGGCGTTTCGCGCAGGGCTTCTCGGCCCTGTTGAACTACACCCGCGGCCATTCGGTGGACGACGTGGGCGGCGCGGACGGACAGAACTCCAAGGGCGTACAGTCGGTTGACAACTATCACAAGGTTTGGGGACTCAGCTCAGCCGACCGCAAGCACAACGTAAACATCGCCTACACCCTCGAGTTTCCGATCGGCAAGGGCAAGGCGCTGTTGGGCAAGCCCACCAACTTTGCCACGAAGTTTATCGACGCGGTGGTTGGCGGCTGGCAACTGGCCGGCAACTTCTCCTATCGCAGCGGCGCCCCGATCGGCCTGACCGGGAGCACCAACAGCAACATCAACAACGGGATCATCAAGGTAAACCAGACATGGGCGAGCTATGCCAGCACCGACAAGAACCTGGTTATGCCCGGTTTCACGGATTTCAATCAGATCTTGACTGGCTCCTTGCAGACCTATGACACCCCCACGTTCGGCGATTGCACAAAGATGAGCACAACCCAGCGTTATCTGAACCCCTGCAAGGTTGTGCCGGCGGCGGCATTCGTGTCCGGAACGCTTCCTCCCAACCGCGACGATATCCGGAACCCCGGCAACTACACGATGGATATGTCGCTGATGAAGAACTTCCGATTCAAGGAAGGGCGTTATCTCCAGATCCGCGCGGAAGGGCAGAATGCCTGGAACGTGCGTGGTCTGGGAAGCGTTCAGGCCTCGGTCGGAACGCCGACTTATGGGTTGATCACCGCGGCGGGCAACACACCGCGGCAGATTCAGCTCTCGGCGCGTATTAACTTCTAACCCCGTATGATGTGCCCCCCCGGGCATGCTGCCGCTTGGCCGCATGCCCGGGACAAGGCCATGCCGGTCGGTTCGACTGCGCCCCAGGAATCAAACACGAATCCCCGCCCCACTCTTGAGCGAGCACTTAGCGGTACCTTCAGCCGCCGGCGGTAATCAGCTCCCGCGTACAATTTCCGCCACACGCGTTGCTTTGAAGCTCGCGGTAGTGCGGCGCGTCGATCGGGCTTCGCCGGAAGCCCCCGCAGGGCGAAGCGGCTACGGCAGAAGAGCAGGCCCGGCGAGCGCCAAGACCAGCCCGGCGATTCCTATGAACGTTCCGAACGGCAGTTCGTAGGTGGCAGGGTCTTTCTTAGCCAGGCGGATGTAGCTGTAGCCGATCACCGAGCCGGAGATCGACCCCAGGAAGAGGGCGAACAACGCCCCGCGCAGGCCCATAAAGCTGCCGATCATCGCTATCAGCTTCACGTCGCCCAGGCCGAGGCCGTCGCGGTGGCGGACGCGCTCGTAGATCCACCCGGCGGCCCATAGCAAGCCTGCGGGCAGCGCGGCGCCGGCGGCCGATTCGATGAACGATAGCGCCCGGGCTGGCGGCTCCTGGCCGAGCACCCACAGCAAAAGCTGAGCGGAGATATCAGGCGTGGCCACGAAGAATGAGAACGCCAGCCCAACTACCGCGCCGCCCAGGGTGAACTCGTCGGGAAGGATTCTCTCTTCGAGGTCTGAGATTGCCAGGGCCAGTAGCATTGCCGAGAAGACGCACATCTTGGCCCCGGCGGGGGTGAGCCCCAAGGTGCGGATGAAGTGAAAGAACAGCAGACCGGTGACGAGTTCCACCACCGGGTAGCGAACGGATATGCCCGTGCCGCAGTGGCGGCACTTGCCGCGCAGCAGAACGTAGCTCAGCAGGGGAACGTTGTCGTACCATGCGATCGTCTTATCGCAGGCCGGGCAGTGCGAACGCGGCCGGACCACGGAGAGGTCACGCGGCCAGCGATAGATGCATACGTTCAGGAAACTGCCGATCAGCAGTCCGAACACGAGCGCGATGAGTGCTTCTGTCACGAGAGAACCTGCCGGTAAAGTTCCATGGTACGGCCAACCATCTTCTCCACGGTGAAGCGTTCCGCGACGGCGCGGCGGCCGGCCTCTCCCCAACCGGCGGCCAAAGCGGGGTCGCTGGCGAGCCCGCGAATGGCGGCGGCGATGGCCGCGGGTGTGTGCTCCACCAGCAGGCCGGTCTTGCCATGCCGCACGATTTCGGGCAGTCCGCCCACCTTGCTCGCCACCACGGCTGCTCCGGCGGACATGGCCAAGAGCACGGCGGACCCCAGGCCTTCGTTTCGCGTAATGTAAACGAAAATGGAAGCGCCGGGAAGGTCGCGCGCCAGATCACGGGAAACAATCAGTTCCACCCCGGCAAGCCGCGCGCCTTCGAGGGCTAGCGCGGCGCCTTTTTCCGGATCGTCCGTGGCCGGGGCGATCACGCGAAGCGGCGTCAGCCGCGGTCCCGCAGGAAGCAACGGGACTCCGTCGTAGACCACGGCGATCTTCGCCGCCGGCACGCCGCGCGCCATCAGCATGGCTTTCACGAATTCCGAAACGGCAAGGTACATCGCCGGGCGGCCATACTTCCATTTGGAAATCAGCGAATCGCGGCCCTCGGGAGGCCCGAAGGCGACCCGGCGCGACACGATCAGCGGCGCCCCTCCAGCCAGAGCCGCCAGCGTGTGGCCGCGGGCATCGTGCGCGTGTACCAGGCTGCTCCGCCGGGCGAGGCGGGCGACGGCTGCGAACCCCACGGGCTTCACGTGGCACCCGGCAGCGCGCGCGGCCTTGAACAAAGGCGAGTCGGGGCGAGCCAGAAGGGTGGAATCGACTCCTCTAGTCAGGAGCCCTTCCACCAGCCGCAGCGCCTGCCATTGGCCGCCGCGCATCTCCGCGCCGGTATCGAGGTGGAGGACGCGCATCAGCTCATGTTTCTCGCTTTGGCGTATTTGAGGAACGTATAGAACGCAGCCATGTGGGCGATGATGAGGCCTTCGGGCCCGTCGAGGAAACCGCGCTGCAGGACGTAGGTTTTGAAAAACGTCCAGGGCGGGTCGAGCAGGAGCCGCGCCAGCGGAACGGCCTCTTGACGCGCGGCTATTTCCTGGGCCGCTAGGGTGGTGTACCGCTCCATGGTCTTGACGTGCTCGGAAAGGGACTCGCAGGTGAAGTGAAGGAGGTTGTTCTCCAGGCTGCCCGTGCTGCCCTCCACGTGCACGCTCTCATGAACGAAATCGCCGACGAACTTGGCTTTCGCGCGGTGGTACAGCCGGATCTTACGGTCGGGGTGCCATCCCGAGTGGAGGATCCACCGGCCCAGGTAGCGCGCCAGGCGGGGCATGGTGTAGGCGTCGTGGCGCGGCCCGCTCTTCTTCAGATTCCAGATCTCGGCTTCGAGGGCCTCGCTCAGCGCCTCATCCGCGTCAAGCGAGAGAATCCAATCGTGCGACGCCTGCTCGGCGGCCCAGTTCTTCTGCCCCGAATAGCCGCGCCAGTTGGCCTCGATCACCCTCGCGCCGAGGTTGCGGGCCAATTCGACGGTACGGTCCACCGACCCGCTGTCTACGATGAGGATCTCATCGGCGCAACGGAGGCTTTCTATGGCGCGCGCGATGTTGCGCTCTTCGTCGAGAGTGATGATCGTGGCTGTGATCTTCATGCCCGCGGACTCTTAAATGTTATCCCCATCGCTGTTCCAGAGGCTACAGTCCACCCGCCGCTATCGGCGCGTAGGTGAAGCAGAGCAGGAATATGATGAGCGCAATCCAGCCCAGTTTCACGCGCCCCAGGGTCAGCGGAGTATCGTCGTAGACTACCGGGTGCCGCCGGCCGAGCCAAAGCAGCACCAACGCCCAAAATAGCCAGCCGAACCAGAAGTATCCCAGCGGGATCATCAGGACGCAAAGCATCTTGGAGATCGCCTTGTGGTACCGCGGAAAGAAAGCATACATGATGTGTCCGCCATCGAGCTGCCCTATGGGAAGCAGGTTCATGGCGGTGGCGAACATGCCGATCCATGCGGCCCGGCCCACGGGGTGCAGATAAATATCCGCTGCGGGCACGCCCGGAAAGATCAGGCGCTCCAGAATCCATTGCAGTCCCGGCGCCCCGAATTGGGCCACGCCCTGATGGCCGATGCCGGGGATTACTTTCGAAAATGCCAACCCAACGCCCAGCGCGGGAAGCAGGAATACGAAACCGGCCAGCGGTCCCGCGATGCCGATATCGAAGAGAACGCGCTTGGAATAGATGGGGGAACGCACGCGGATGAACGCGCCGAAGGTCCCCAAAAACGGAGATGGCATGAAGTAGGGCAGGCTGGCATCCACCCGGTGGTAGCTCGCGGCCAGGTAATGGCCGAATTCGTGGGCCAGCAGAATCAGCAGCAGGGTGAGGGAAAACGGCAGGCCGGCGGCCAGGGCCAAGGGGTTGCGCCAGAGGGCGGAATACATCAGGTACGAGCCCTCTATGTCGAGAGGCTGAGAGCGGTTGAAATCCATCTGCATCGCCGCGCCCACCACGGTAGTGGTGAGCAGGGTGAGCAGGAACAAGGCGGCGTGCAGCCAGTAACGGTCGCGCGCATGGGGCGTTGCGTAAACGTACTCCGCGCCGCCCCCGCTTTGGGAGTCAAGCGGTGGCGGCGGGGGTGAATAATCCTGGGGGGACACGATAACCGCCGCGCGGAGCGGAACCTACTGCAGCGTCTGCAATTCCTTGCCGGGCTTGAAGCGAACAGCCTTTCCGGGTGGAATGGAGACTTCCGCGCCCGTTCGCGGATTGCGCCCGATTCCGGTCTTGCGAGGCTTAACGTTAAACACGCCAAAGCCGCGCAACTCGATACGGTCGCCTTGCTCCAGCGCCTTCTTCATGGATTCAAACACGGTTTCGACGGCCATTTCGGCTTTCGTCTTAGTGATACCGGTTTTATTTACAACCTCGTTGATGATATCGAGCTTGATCAAAAACGCCTCCTTAGAGAACACGGAGCAGCTTCGGTTCCCGCCTCAGTCAACCACATGATAGGATTGAATTTAGTGTAATGTCAAGCGAGACTCCGGCGGGGACTCAACGAGGTGTCGCAGCCGAGGAATTCCGGCGCGCCTGCGGGCGATTCGGCACGGGGATTGCTATTGCATCTGTAGTAGATGACAACGGAACCCCGCACGGTCTCACCATAAGCTCGTTTACTTCCGTCTCACTTGACCCGCCGCTGGTGCTCATTTGTCTGGGCCACGCTGTAACGTCGATCGATACCTTTCGGAAGGCCCGTTTTTTCGGTTTGAGCCTGCTGCGCGACGACCAACGCGAAATTTCGGACCGTTTCGCCAGGAAAGGGGAAGCTCGCTTTGAGGGCATCGCCTGGCGCCGGGGCGAAACCGGCGTGCCGCTTTTGAATGGGGTGCTCGCCGAAATGGAGTGCGCCGTGGAGCGCCGCATCGAGGCCGGGGATCACGATATTCTGATCGGCAAACTGGTCGCAGCGAAGACGCATCCCGGCGAGCCGCTCATCCACTACGCGGGCCGGTATCGAAGCCTGGTTCCCAAGCCCTAAGCCGCTGGGCGCGCCTCGAAAAGATCCGGCGGAACCAGCCGGCAGGCGACAACGTAGTAACGGCATACGGGGTTCCGCGCTCCGTCCTAAGGTATTCTGGAATCAGATGGCGTTTGACCGCCTGGAACCGGCTCGTTTCCAAACACAGTTTCAAAATGCACTCTGGCTGGGGCTGGATTCGCTGCGCACCCACAAGCTCAGGAGCTTTCTGACCCTGCTCGGCGTGATGATCGGCGTGGCCAGCGTAATCCTGGTGGGCGCGGCCATTGACGGGCTGGGCGTGTATGCCGAAGAGAGTACGGCCAAGGCGTTCGGCTCGAACTCCTTCCTGGTGGCGCAGATCGCTTCCTCGGGGACTCTGAGCAGGAGCCAATACATCGATAAGGTTCGGCGGAACAAGCCCATCGGCAATGACGAGATGCGCCTTCTCAGGTCCGTGAGCGGCGAGCGCATCTGGTACAGCCCTTACCGGCAACATACGTCGGATATCAAACGCGAAAACCAGACTTCCGAGAGCGCGTCGGTACTGGGCGTGGCGGCGGCCATGGCGGATATCCGCGATATCGGCGTGGTGGATGGGCGCTTCTTTACCGAACAGGAGGAGAAATCGCGGGCGTTTGTCGCGGTGATCGGCGATACCGTGCGTACCGCGCTCTTTCCGGGGGTATCGCCGCTGGGGCGCACGGTCCGGATCGAGGGCCTAGACTTCACCGTGATCGGCGTGCAGGAACGGCTGGGATCTACCTTCGGCCGCGATCAGGATAATTCGGCATACATACCCAACACCGCCTTCGACCGGCTCTACGGGCCCGGCCGCGGGTACGCGCTGTTCGGCCGCCCGCGGCCCACCAGCGGCCTCACGCTTGAGGCGGCGCTCGATGAAACCAGGGTCGCTCTGCGAAGCCGGTTCCACACGCGCCCGGGCGAGGCCGACCGCTTCGATACGCTGACTCCCGACGCGATCCGCGGGTTCATCGACCAGATTCTGGGAATGATTGCGGCCGTAGTGGTTCCCGTGACCTGCATTTCGCTGGTGGTGGGCGGCATCGTGATCATGAATATCATGCTGGTGAGCGTGACCGAGCGGACGCGGGAAATCGGCGTACGGAAATCGCTGGGCGCGCGTCACGGCGACGTGATGCTTCAGGTGCTGATCGAAGCGGTGGCGCTGGCCGGGTTGGGCGGCGCCGCTGGCGTGGCCGTGGGAGCCGCCGCCGCGACCCTGCTTGGCCGCGTGCTCGATCTGACGATTCATATCGGCGCGGGCTACGTGGCGCTGTCGCTGACTGTCTCGGGTGTGGTGGGCATCGTCTCGGGCTGGTATCCGGCGCGCCGCGCGGCGAAACATGACCCGGTGGTGGCGCTGAGGGCGGAAACGTGACCATCACCTGGACCGAAAACATTCGCATGTCGCTTCAGGCGGTGTGGGCTCATCGCTTCCGCTCGCTGCTCACCATCCTGGGCATCGTCATCGGCATCACCACCGTGGTGACGGTGGCTTCGCTGCTTACCGGGCTGCGCAAAGGCGTGGTGGTGTTCTTCGAGGAACTGGGTCCCGACAATGTCTTTGTGACGAGGACCTCGGGCGACCCCAACATGCAACCTCCGCTGAAGGAGAGAAAGCGGCGAGCGCTCGACGCGGCGTATGCGGCGTCGATCAAGAACTGGTGCACCACCGTTCGGGATGTGGGCATCGAGGTGTTGATCCCCCCCGTGGTGAACGATACCCCGATTACGGCCAAAGTGCGCGGCTACGAATCCGAGAACATCAGCCTGGCCGGGTACACCACCAACGTGGCGCAACTCTCTCCGCGCGATTTCGCTTCCGGCCGCTACTTTACGGACGAAGAGAACCAGCGCGCCGCGCACGTAGCCGTGATTGGCTCGAACGTGGCCGAATCGCTGTTCCCCAGGACCGATCCGGTGGGCAGCGCGGTGATGGTGGACGGAGCGGAATACCTCGTCATCGGCGTGTACGCCAAGGCCAAGGGCGGGTTCTTCGGAGAGAACGGGTTGGATAACGCCATCGTGATTCCTTTCGCCACGGCACGGCTCCGTTATCCGCAAGTGGATAACTACATGATCATCGCCCAGGCGAACCCCGGAATGCGCCAGCAGGCCTACTACGAAGTCCAGTGGGCCATGCGCCGCATCCGCAAGCTAGGCACAAACGCGGTCGACGATTTCGAGATCTCCACTCCCGACCAGATCATCGCGCAGTTCGACCGGATTACCGGGCTGATCGGGCTTGTGGCTATCGCGATTTCCGCGCTGGGGCTTCTGGTGGGCGGCATCGGCGTGATGAACATCATGCTCATGAGCGTTACCGAGCGGACCAGGGAAATTGGGGTTCGCAAGGCAATTGGCGCGCGGCGGCGCGACATCATCGGCCAGTTCCTCACCGAAGCGATGGCCCTCACGGGGCTGGGCGGGGTGCTGGGCATTCTCATAGCGGTCGGCATTACGATGCTGGTGGGCGCTCTGGCGCCCGCACTGCCGGCCTCGGTACCGGCGTGGGCACTGGTTGCCGGCTTCACGGTTTCGGTGGCTGTGGGGGTGTTCTTCGGGGTGTGGCCCGCCGTAAAGGCCGCCCGTCTCGATCCGGTGGAAGCGCTGCGCTACGAGTAGATCGGCGGGCCAGCCAAACACGGTACGAGAGAGTCCCTCTGACGATGCGGCCGAAGCCGTCGAGGCATGTGGGGCCGTCCCGTGACGCCGGCGGCTGAATGCACAAAGGGCGCTTGCGAAGAGGCTTTCGGCGCCCGCTAGAGCATGCCCCAGCCTGGCTCAGCGCCCTGCCGTGACGGACTGCTTGCCGGCGCTGGCGGCGGGAATGGCGGGTGCGGATGTGACCCCCGCGCCTTTTCCGGCCTGGTCGAGCGCCGTACTCAGCGCGGCGAGCCCGGGCGTCGCCATCGCATAGTGCTCCATAGCGGCGTGATGCGCCGGTTCGAAGGGCGGCGGGGCGTCGCTCGAAACCTCGGCGGGAATAATCTTATACACAACGGCCAGCGACGCCAGAAATAACAGGAAGACCATTTTGCGCCTCGCAAAGCTTATCGGGCGGATGGCCGAAAGATTGAGCGCGCCGGCCGCCGGAGCCGTTCGCCGCCGAGCCGCGCGGCGGGACGGAGCTTCGTGGGAACATAAGGGTATATGCTCACGGACCTCGTGCAGATCCGTTTTCAGGGGGAAAAGAAGCGCGACGAGAACATGAAGTTCCGTCAGTTCATGAAGTCGCGCGACTATTCCGACCGCATTCTGCGGCGCATCGCGGAAGAGATCGAGGACCAGATCGATTGTACGGAGTGCGCGAACTGCTGCAAGGTAGCCACGGCCGTGCTCCAGGAGCGGGATATCGAACGGCTCTCGGGCGCGTTGCGCCTGCCGCGCGCCCGCGTGATTGCCGAGTACGCGATGGAGAACGACGAGGGGCTGGTGCTGCGGCGCACCGAAGAGGCGGGCTGCGTGTTCCTCGACGGCAAAGCTTGCACGATTTACGAGGACCGTCCGGACTCCTGCCGCCGTTTCCCGAACGTAGTCAGAGGAAACGGGTCTATCGCGAGCCGGATGTGGGAGTTCGTGGACCGGGCCACCTAGTGCCCCATCGTGTATAACTCGATGGAGGCGTTCAAGGACGAGCTCAAGTTCCGGCGGTAGCGTCGCTGTCCCCCAAGTTAGCCTAAGAAGTGGGGCGGACCCCCCGGTCCGCGGCCGGCCCCCTGGCCGGCCACTTCGGGTTGGCAGAGGCTTGACTCTTCGAGCGAAGAGCGGGTCCAGGGGGACCCGCGCGGACCGGGGGTCCGCCCCACAAAACACATCTACACCGGGCGGCGCGAGAGGCGCGGAAGTATGGTCAGCGCGGTTCCGTATGCCAAGAGCGAGAGGAAGAGGGCTACGGTGCGGTCCTGGTGCAGGTCGGCCGTGAGCAGGCGGTACGCGCCCAGGGCCATCAGGGCGTAAGAGAGGCGCGTGAAATCGCGATTCTTCCAGCGCGCGCCCGACCAGGCTAGCAGCAGCGCTCCGGCGGCCAGCATCCCCGTTCGCAAGGTGGCGCAGTAGGCGTGTGGGTGGCCGCGAGGCCCCACGCGGCGTGGTAGGCGGCCGTGAGCACTGACGCCAAGGTCCCGGCGCACACCCAGACGGCGGCCGCCGCCAGGCACAGGCGCCAGATCTCGCCGGCCGACCCCTCATCCGGAAGCGCGCGGCGCCACACCAGCGCATAGCACGCGGCGGCAAGCAAAGCCGCGAGGCAGAGCGCCGGGGGGACGCTGCCGCCGGCATCCGTGGCAAGCAGGCTCGAACCGGCGGATTGGAGCGCCCCTCCGGTGGCGAGGGCAATCCAAAGATAGGCGCCGCCGTGCGCTTGCAGGGTGACTCTGCCGAAGCGGCCGGCGGCCCACAGGCAGGCGAGGGCCAGGGCGGACCACACCGCGGCTGCGGCTAAGCCGGTAAACAGGATGCGGGCGCCGGCGAGGGCCAGCAGGAGCCCGAAAGTGGAATACGTGAAGAAATTGCGGTTCTCGCGCCCGGCATGGTCCAGGCGCGCGAAGGCCACCAGATAGCAGGCCAGCGCGCACACGAGCGACACAGCGGCGATGGCGGTGGAGTAGTGCGATACGCGCAGGCCTCCGCCGACCCCGATCACGAAGGCCCCGGCGCATTGCAGGGTTTCAAAAATCGTGAACGTGCGGCCGCGCAGCAGGGTTCTGAAGATGACGCTCGAAAGATAGATGCCCAGCAAGGCGGCTTGCGCCGCGAGCAGCCATGCGTAGGGGATGGGCGCGTAGGAGGCCGGCAGGCCGTACTCTTTGGTGACTAGCCACGTGGCCAGCAGAACGGAGAGGTCCGCCGCGGCGGCGGCGAGCCAGCGCTCACTCAGCCAATGGTCGAGGCACGCGGAGATTTCGACCGCGGCCGCCGTCGCCAGGAAGAAGAACGTAAAGGGCAGCACGTCGTGCGTGACGAAGAGCAGCCCCGACGCCGTGCCGATTCCCGCCAGCATGGCGATGGTGGCCGCCACAAGCAGGTTCTTGCGCCAGGAGACAGTCAGTCCGAAAACCGTGAACAGGAACAGAATGCCGGCTGCGCTCCATGTGGAGAGGACGTGAAAACGCAGCGTGGCTTCCCACAGCAGCGGGGCCATCACCAGCGCGGAGGTCATGCTATAGATGGCGGTATCGAGGCGCTTCTCCGCCGGAATGCGGGCGGCGTAGATCAGCCACAGGGCAGCGTAGAGCATGCCCAGCGCCACGCCCACGCCGGGCGCGAGTACGGAAGATTCGGTGAGAGCGCGCAGCAGGAAAGCTCCCGCGAGGCCGAGCAATCCGCGGCCCGCCAGAGGGAGCAGCGCAGCGGCTTGGGGCACGGCGGCGGACGGCTCAATCTGAGCGGCCATAGAGGGCTGCGGCTCTGCCGCGCGTTCCGGAGCGAGATGCAGCGCGGCCTCGATTCGGGCAAGGCGCTGTTCTATGTCTCGGACGTCGTGCTGCAGGGCGCTCCAATCAGGGAAGGCGCCGGCGTCAGGTTGCGTCATGGCAACCTCCTTGGAGGCGCTGTGGCCGTTGTGCGGCGGCCAGTTGCCCGTCAATTCAGCATGACGGGCAAGCTAAAGCATGCCCCACCACGGGAACAGGCGCTCCGGTTAGTCGCCGCTCGCGCTCGCGTGGCCGGGTTGTTCTCCCCAGGGAGGCAACAGCTTCACCAGCACCACGAAGATCACGAAGGGCAGGATCATCAACCCCAGCGCGGGCAGCAACCCCTCCCGCGCCGCAAATTGCACTTTATAGGTTGTGTAACCCAGGAAGCTCTTCGAGAAGAGCTGTCCACCGATCACCACGTTCCAGCGCATGGCGAATATACCCACCAGGGTCAGCAGGCAAGCTACGGCGTAAATGCTGCGGCGGACGCCGGCTGCGAGTTTCAGAAACTGCGCGGCCGCCAGCAGCAACAGCGGAACCAGCGTGCCCAGGATGATCTGCAGTATCACCTGGGAGAACCACAGCCGCGTATGAACCATGAAGTCGAGGCTGCGGAAGGACTCGTCCGATTCATAAGTGCGATGGATCAGGTCGAGCATTTCGAGCGTGAAGTCGATGATGAAGGTATAGAAGAGATACTTGCCGATGGTATCGACGCAGCTCATGTCGATGGGCGTTTTGCGGAGCTTCATGGACGCCATATAGAGCACCATGACGGCGGCAATGCCCGACACCATCGCCGAGAACAGAAACACCACGGGCATGAGCGGCGTGGACCACCACGGATTGGCTTTGATCGATCCGAAGATGAAACCCACGTAGCCGTGCAGCAGGAACGCCGAGGGGATGCCGATGACGGTGACGGCGTAGCCCACTTTGTCGTCGATGCGCAGCGCGGCGGGGCTGACATTGTCCGAACCGAGGGTGAGGATCTTGTAGACCAAGCGCTTGAAGCCGGAAGTAGTTTTCGAGAGGCGCACGATATCGGCGCGGTATTCGAGCCACACTTCCACCAGCAGCACGACGGTGAGATACCACAGGTAGACGAAGCCGAACATCGCCATCGCCGATGAGCGGTGCGGCGTGAGGTACATTTCGAAGGATCGCTCGGGGTGGCCGAGGTGCAGTTGCAGGGGCAGCGGCGCCACCAGCAGAAACGCGAGAGCGGTGAGAAGCGCGAGGCGGTAAGTGGGGCGCACGGCATCCACTTTGAAGACGCGTTCGAGCGAAGCCAGGATGAACGCGCCGGCCACCAGGCCGGTGATGTAGGGGTAGAGAACGATGAGCAGGCTCCATTGCAACTCCACCTCGTTCGGATACATGAAACCATCAACGCCGGGAATCATCATTCGCTCCTATCTCACCGCTCCGTCCAGGCTCTTGTAATAGACTTTCGCGCCGGTGGCCATGTAAGGCTTCAGCACCTGCACCTTGCTTTCGCGCAGGATGGCGTGGATCGGGTCCTTCGGATTCTTGAAATCCACCAGCTGCCGCGCGCCAGTGGGGCAGTTCTCGCAGCAGGCGGTGGTGAGGCCCTTGGTGATGCGGTGATAGCAGAGGGTGCACTTATCCGCCGTCTGCGTTTCGGGATTGATGAAACGCGTGCCATAGGGGCACGCCTGAATGCAGTAGCGGCAGCCCAGGCAATAATTCTGATCCACCAGCACAACGCCATCGGGGCTGACGAAGGTGGCGCCAACGGGGCAAACCTGCACGCAGGGGGAATCGGCGCAGTGGTTGCACAGCTTCGGAACGAAGAAGCTCTTCACGTTTTCGTTGGTGGAGGGAGGGAAGCCGTTGATGGCGCCCTCGGGCGATTCCACGTGCGGCTGCGCCGTGGTGGGGCTATCCACGGAGATTTCGTAACGCTCCACCCAGGTGCGGAAGAAGCCTGCGGGGACGTGGTTTTCGTTGGAGCATCCGCGGACGCAATTGCCGCACCCGATGCATTTATCGATATCCACCAGCATGCCCCACCAGTGGTCGGCCACGCGGTAGGCGTCGCCCGCTGGCTCGGCGCCGGTGAGTTCCGCCCAGGTGGCGGCGGCGGAGGCGAGCAGAAGCAGTTTGCCGCCGCCCGAAATCAAATCTCGGCGGGTCATGGTCATGGCTTCATCCTCAAGGGGTTGTGCGGCGTGTGGCAGACGTTGCAGGCCGCGCCGCCCGAATGTTCCGCGCTCACAACCTGCGGGAAGCTTTTCGGTTTGGCCGCATCCTTCTCATGGCAGCGCTTGCACAAGACGGCCGTATCCGGCAGAACCGGCTTATGGGCCGAAGGGTCGTCTGCGCCCGCATGCGCCTGTTGCGGACCGTGGCAGGCCTCGCAGGCGACGTGGGCGTGGGGCCCGGAGGCGCGCACCTTGGCCTGATCGTCGTGGCACATGACGCAGGCATCCTGGCCGGCGTAGGAGATGGGCCGTTGCCGGATGCGATCAAGCGAGGCCGCATCGTAGTGGCCGTATTGGCCGAATGTCTTTGGAATGAAGATGCCCCGCCCAAGAATAAAGAGGCCGAGCGCAGCCAGAAGAACGACCGCGGGACGAATCAGATGCCCGGCGTTCCGAAAGATGTCGCGCATGTACTGCGACCCCTCCTATAGAAAGACCCCAAAGCCGCGGTTAGCAGGCAGCGTCGGCTGCCCGCGAAAACTCCGCCAAGCGATACCCGGAGTAGAAGGCCCGAAGGTCGAATAATACATCAAATGAGTGCGGTTTGTCGAGAACCTCTGCGGTTTGTGGATAAAAAGACGAGAACTATGGGGGATTTTACGGCAATACGGCAACGCTGGACACGGACCGGGGTTGGGCGGACGGGAGCGGATAACGTCCGCGCGGGAGCCTAAACTGCGCGCAAGTCCGCCATGATGAAAGCCCGTGAGGACGCCGGCATTCCTCAACCTGCCCACGAAATGGCTGGGCTGCCGGGAGGCAGTACATAAAGATTCCATTCTATTAATTACCGGGTTTATGATCTTCGTAGCGTTATGAAAACTCTACGGCTGCATCATTTCACCCGACTGATTATCGGCCTTACTTTACTTGCCGGCGGCGCTTTCGCAGATACCGTCGCCTATTCCAGCCGCCCCGCTTTTGGCGGTAACGATTTTTTGGATTGGCTTGTGCTTGGCCCGGAAGCTCCCTATGGTGACAATAACCTGCCGCCCAATCCGAGTTCGACGCTGAGCTTCGGTGGGCTGGGCGTCACGATCAGCATGCCGGGCACCCAGAGCTTTGCCCGGTTCGACGAAGGCGGAAACACGTGGCGATCAGGGCACTTCAGCGAGGGCGCGCACCTGATGTTCACCAATGTCACTCCCGGACCGATTACGCTGACATTCGGCTCGTTGATATTCGGCATAGGGTTGCGGACACAAGCGAATATGGGCGGCTTTGTAGCCACCCTGGATGCGTTCGACGCGGATGGCAATCTGGTTGGTTCCTATTCCGCCCCCGGAATCGGAGGCGATTGCCGCGTGGAGGGAGTTGTCTGCGACAATGCCCCATTTCTCGGGCTTATGAGTAGTTCCGCGAATATTGCGCGGGTGGTGCTGAGCCACGCGAATCCACTTGGAGCGGACGGGTTCGCGATCGACGGACTCAGCCTGCAGACCTCGGTCCCGGAACCCGGCACGATTGCCCTATTAGGTTCCGGCCTGTTACTGGGCATCGGCCTCGCCCGCTTCCGTTTCAGACGCTGACGCTAAGACAAGTGATCTGGGCCTCTACCTCGCCGGTTTGAGCCCCCGTTCCTCCAGCATGGCGTCGATTGTGGGCGGAGCGCCGCGCCAGGCTTCGTAGGTGGTGGCGAGGTCGGCTGAGTTGCCGCGCGATAGGATCATGCTCCGGAAACGGTCGCCGTTGGCGCGCGTCAGGCCGCCGTGCTGACCGCGATGCCAACTGCGGCATCTTTCGCGGTAGGGGGTGCTGGCCAGCGGTATATCCATTCGGATATAATCAAACTATGAAACCGGTGCGTTTTCTTGGGGACTCACTCAAGAGCTTGCGTGATTTCCCCGAGGATGCGCGACACGACGCGGGGTACCAGCTCGACAAAGTGTAGCGCGGGGAGCAACCGGACGACTTCAAGCCGATGCCCGCAATCGGCAAGGGCGCGGAGGAGATTCGCGTGAGGGATGAGAGCGGCGCTTACAGGGTGATCTACGTCGCCCGGCGCCGGGACGCCGTGTACGTACTGCACGCGTTTCAGAAGAAGACGCAGGCAACTTCGCGCCGTGATATGGACACAGCCAAGAGGCAATTCGCGCAACTGCCAAGAGGTGGAAAATGAAGAAACCCGAGAGCTACGCCAGCGTTTGGGATGCGATTGCGGACACGCCCGGGCAGGCCGCCAACCTGCGGGCGCGGGCTGAACTGATGCGGCAGATCGCGGCGCTGGTGAAAACGAAGGGTTGGACACAGGTTGAGGCGGCGCAGCATTCCGGCGTGACCCAGCCGCGGATCAACGATCTGCTTCGCGGCCGGGTGTCACGCTTCTCGCTGGACGCGTTGGTGAACATCTCAACCGCGTTGGGCTGCCGCGTGCGGGTCGACCTGGAAGCTGCCTGAGCGGGAGCGGCGGCCCGGGCAGAAATGTGATTGAGTAGCCTGGAAGCCGTGAAACAATCGCGTTTGCGTCCGAAGATTTGATCTCACGGTTCACCTTCTTCATGTGCTTTGATCGTTTGAGCTTTGGGCATCATCGGAACGGGTGATGCCGGCTGGCCTAGCCCATACCGCGCCC
>CAIYHG010000185.1 GCA_903925975.1 uncultured Acidobacteriia bacterium
GGCCAGCCGGCATCACCCGTTCCGATGATGCCCAAAGCTCAAACGATCAAAGCACATGAAGAAGGTGAACCGTGAGATCAAATCTTCGGACGCAAACGCGATTGTTTCACGGCTTCCAGTCCCCATTTTGCAGCTTGTATTCATAAGCGACAGGATCTACGCCGCACTACACTAGGCTAACCCAAGATGCTGTTCGGTTCACAAGGGCGCCGGCCTGACGGCCGGGGAACCCGCTGGAGAGCGGGTTCGCAGCCAAGAGTGTCTGCCCCACAGCGGCCAGGGGCTAAGCCTGGGCCTGCGGGTTGGGGTCGGTTAGCGGTTCGATTCGGACGCGGACTACGCGGTTACGGTCCATTTCGAGGACGGTGAAGCGCCTGCCGGCGTGCTCCACGGATTGGCCGGCTTGGGGAATCGCGGCCAAGCGGTACATCAGGAAACCGGCTAGCGTTTCAAAACCTTCGTCGGAGGGAATCTCAATGCCGTACTCGCTTTCGAGCTCCAGAACGCGGATGGCGCCATCCACTTCCAACTTGCCGGCGGCTTCGCCGCGCGGCGCCTTGGCTTCGTGCTCGTCCTTGATGGGGCCGACCAGTTGTTCGAGGATGTCGTTCACCGTGACCAGGCCGACTATGGTGCCGAACTCATCCACCACCATCGCCATGTGGGTGGGTCCACGCAGAAATTCGTCCAGCATTTGGGCGGCGGGCTTGGTCTCAGGGGCCACAATGTGGGGGCGCGTGAGGCCAGCCACCCGGAACGCTCGATTGGGACGGCCGGCCCGCGTCGCCTGGCGGCGTTCCTCCCAAACCGGGAGCAGGTCCTTATAGTGCAGGATGCCGATGATCTTTTCGGGCTCCCCCTCATAGACCGGCAGCCGGGAATGACGCCGCTCGATGACGGTGTGCACGATGTCGTCGAGATTGGCGTCGGCGGAGACGGAAACGATTTCGTTGCGAGGGGTCATGATCTCGCGCACTAGAATGGCGCCCAGATCGAGGACCCGGTGGATCATATCCTCTTGTATTTCCGGGAGTTGGCCTACGCCACTGGTGGAGCTGACGATGAACTTAAGCTCCTCGGCGGAGTGGCCGCCGGCGCTGGGCGTGAGGTGCAACGCCCGCGTGATTGCCGCCGAGGAGCGCTCCACCACCACCACGAAAGGCAGGGATACCTTATAGAAGACCAGCAGCGCGGGGGCTACCAGCGCGGCCAGGCGGTCGGCCTTCGCGATGGCCAGGTTCTTCGGCACCACTTCGCCGAGCACCACGTGTAAGTAACTGATGATGAGGAACGAAACCACAAAAGCGCCGGCGCGGAGCCAGTGCTCGGCCGTTGGGCCCAGCAGCGGCCGGACGGAGGCGAACAGCAATTGGAATAGGGTATCTTCCCCCGCCCAGCCGAGCCCCAGGCTGGCCAGTGTGACCCCCACTTGCGTCATGGAGAGCAGGCGGCCGGAGTTTGCCAGCAGGCTGAGCGCGGCCTGCGCGCCCGCGTTGCCGCTTTCGGCCATTTGCCGCAGACGGGACGGGCGTACCGAAACCAGCGAAACTTCCGCCGCGGCGAAGAAGCCGTTCACCGCGAGGATGAGCAGCACGAAAGCTATCCGAAATGGCGAGTCACTCACGGCAATCATATTTTAGCGGGCAGGATAACCTTTCGCTTGGTTCTCTCGTCATCATAGGCAGATATTGAACTCCGTTACCTGCATAGGGCGCCGATCCTTATCCCGATCGGCGCCCTTTTTTTTCCCCGAGCGGCAACTTCCCAAAGGCGCCTTCGGACCGCCGGAATCTTCTGCCATCTTCGCCGGGGCGTTCACCGTTTATGATTGAAGTTGTCCCTCTCCATGACCCATTCGCATTTTTCGCGCGTCCTGAAATACGTCAACATCGCGATTGCGCTGCTTCTGATTGCGGCGGCCGGAGTGGCTTATTGGTACGTATGGAGGCCGCTGCCGGGTGACTCGGGAACCATCGGCGCGCCCACCGGCGCCCCCGTTTCGGTTGCCTACGACTCCCTCGGCGAACCGCACATCCGCGCAGCGAACCTGGAGGATGCGCTCTTCGCTCAGGGCTACGTCACCGCGCAGGATCGCCTGTTCCAGATGGACGGGCTGCGGCGGCTCGCGGCGGGAGATCTGGCGGAGATTGTAGGCCCGGGCGCGCTGGAATCGGACCGTGAAGCGCGCGGCATGCGCATCCGGCGCGTCGCCGAAGAGGCTTACGGCGCCATACCCGCGGCGGACCGCGCCGCGTTAGCCGCCTACGCGCGGGGCGTGAACCAGTTCATCCGCACGCATACGGACAGCCTGCCGCTGGAGTTTACCCTGCTCGGCTATAAGCCCCGCCCCTGGAGCGTGGTGGATTCGATCATCGTGACCCTGCACATGTATCGCGACCTGACCACGACGTGGCGCGATGAAATCGCCAAGCGCGATATGCTGGCGGGCGGCGACCGCGCGAAGGTGGACTTTCTCTTCCCGGCCGGCACGGGCAGAGGGCCGCAACCCGGCTCGAACGCGTGGGCTCTGGCCGGCAGCCGCACCGCTTCCGGAAAGCCCCTGCTCTCAAACGACATGCACCTGGAGTATTCGATGCCCGGAATCTGGTACATGACGGCGCTTCAGGCTCCGGGGCTGGACGTGGCCGGCGTGGCGCTGCCCGGGACGCCGGGCATTATCGTGGGGCACAATCAGCGGATCGCGTGGGGCATCACCAACCTGCATTTCGACGTGCAGGACCTCTACATCGAAAAGTTCGACGACCGCACCGGCCGATACCTCTACAAGGGCCAAGTGGAACAGGCGCGGGCCGAGCGGGAAATCATACGCGTCAAAGGCCAGGCCCCCACGGAGATGCTGGTATGGGTGACGCGGCACGGGCCGCTGTTGTTGAGCGAGGGAACGAACCGCCTGACGCTGCGGTGGGCGGCCGCGGAACCAGGGGTGTTGCAGTATCCGTTCCTCGATATCAACCGCGCGGGCAATTGGCAGGAGTTCACGGCGGCGCTCTCGCGCTTTCCGGGGCCGGGATCGAATTTCGTCTACGCCGACCGCGACGGCCACATCGGTTACCACGCCGCAGGCAAGCTTCCCAAGAGGTCCGGTTACCGCGGCGATGCCCCGGTGGATGGCTCCTCGGGGCAATTCGAGTGGGACGGGTTCATTCCCTTCGAGCAGTTGCCCTCGGTTTATGACCCGCCGAGCGGCGCGATTGTGAGCGCCAATCAGGACGTGTTCCCGGCAGGCTACCCTTACCCGGTGAATGGGAATTTCGCGGCGCCTCAGCGCGCGCTGCGCATCGGCCAACTGCTCGACGCGCGGGGCAAGTGGCGCCCGGACGATATGCTGCCCGTGCAGACCGATATCTACTCCGGCTTCGACCAATTTCTGGCCAAGCAGATCGCGGCCGCGTACGACCGCCGCCATGTTGCAAACCCGGGGCTGGATCCGGCAGTCGCCATGCTGCGCAATTGGAACGGCCAGATGGATAAGGATATTGCGGCGCCGTTTCTGATCACGCTGGCATTCCAATACGTGCGCACCGCGGCCGCCGAAAGCGCGTCTCCGAACAACGGAGCGAAGTACGAGTTCACCATGTCGCCGGTGGCCATCGAGCGGCTGCTGCGCGAGCATCCCGAGGGATGGTTCCGCGACTACGATGAAATGCTGCTTCGCGCCCTGGCCGACGCTGTGGACGAAGGCAAGCGCATCCTGGGACCGGACCTCGCGGATTGGAAATATGGGAACTCGATGAATATCGTGGTCCCCAACCCCGTAGTGAGCCACGTTCCGCTCGTGGGGAAATATTTCAACCTTGGTCCCACTCAGATGAGCGGCTCCGGGCGCACGGTAAAGCAGACCACGCGCACGCTGGCCCCTTCGATGCGGATGAATGCCGACCTGGGCGACTGGGAGCGCTCGCTGCTCAATATCCAGACCGGCCAATCGGGCCAGATCCTCTCGGGCCACTACAAGGACCAGTGGAAGCCCTGGTACGAAGGCAAGAGCTTCCCGATGCAGTTCCAGAAAGTGGACGCGAAGAGCGAATTGCGGTTCGTGCCGCAATAGGGAATGGATTGCGACGATAGGCCGCGCTATCGAAGAAACTCTACCACTGCCGTCGGGCCGCGGACGCAAGCGCTAAGTTTTCCGAAACTGCGACGTCTTCTTTGACAGGGGCTGATCGCCGCCGTTCAGCGTGTGGGCGCTCTCAGCCGCTGGGCGGCTTCACCGGGCCACCCGTGACGTCAAAGAGGGAATCGACAGGCAATGTCAGGCGGTACTGAGGCGCGAGCACAGGCCACGATGGCGGCACGGACGGGTTTGCTCGGATATATTTCGACCGTGGACGGCTCCGTGATGCGACGGGCGAACTGGTGGCACGCCCCGCGCTGGATTCGCGTCTGGATGATCTGCGCCACGCGCGGCGGCGATGGCTGGCTGTGGTACGCTATCGCCCTGACGTTGCTGTTCTTCGGCGGGCCCGCGCGCTGGGCGGCGCTCGGAGCCGGCGCGCTCGCCGCGGGCTCGGGCATCGCCATATTCCGCCGCTTGAAGCGCTCGATCCGGCGCCCCCGGCCCTGTTCTTTGGAAGCTCACTGCTGGGCCCGGCTTCTGCCGCCCGATCAGTTCTCTTTTCCGTCGGGCCACTCGATCACGGCGTTCGCCGTCGCCGTTCCGTTGGGCGAGTTCTACCCCGACATGGCGCTGGGCTTGATTTTCTGCGCGGCGAGCATCGCGGCGTCCCGGATTCTGCTGGGTATGCACTACCTTAGCGACGTCCTGGCCGGCTCGCTGATCGGAACGCTCCTGGGTTACGCCGCCTACGCCGCCATGCGGTGAGGCCACATAGGCCCCGGCAAGATGCAGCAACATTAATGCGTGCCGGTGAAGCAAGTCCCTTCCAGCCGACGCCGCCACCGTGGCACTGGAAGACAACGCCCCCGAAGGCGCCGCGGCCGTCCACTGCTGGTAGCCGCAATCTTCCCGGGCGGCGGGCCCGGCTATGCGGTCAGCTTCGGGAACAGCACGCGGTCCAATATGCGGCGGGTCAGATCTTCGGGATTCAAGAACTCTTCGCCGGCCTTGTGGAACAGTTTGGAGCCGGGCAGCATGCCGATTACGATTTCAAATCTCTTGCCGCCTTGGGACACTTCGAAACCCGGTAGCCGGGTAACGGTAGAGATCTCGATCGCGCCGCGCGACACCCACTCGCCGTCTACCCGATCGCGGATGTCGATGGTAATCTTGCCGTCGCTAAGAGTAATGGATGCGGACCCGGCGCCGAATGCCGCCGCGTAGTCGGCCAGGCAGGCGGCCAGTTCGGCATGCAGTTCGTCGAGAGCCCCCGGCAGCCGCTCAAGTACCGCCCGCTGCCGCTCCCTCCGGTCCTTCTCCTCCGAGATGCGCATCGAAAGCCACTGAAATCCCATTTGCGCTCCATGGTAACGCGAGTTGCCCGGCCCCGTTGACCCGCCGCGCGGCTAAGCGACCCGGTCCAGTTCGAGGAATTCGCGGATGTGGGGATGATAGGATTGGGCCAGATCCGCGACGGGGCCGAAGTAGATAACGCGCCCTTCGTAGAGGAACACAACCCGGTCCGCGACTTTGTACATCAGGTCCAGATCGTGCGTCACCACCACGGAAGTCAGCTTGAGCTGGCGTTTGAGGCGGAGCATGAGATCGCCCAGGTGGCCGGACATGATCGGGTCCACCATGGTGGTGGGCTCGTCGTAGAGGATGCACTGGGGTTGCGCGGCCAGAGCCCGCGCGATTGCCACGGAGCGCTTGAAACCTGTGGAAAGGTCGGCCGGGTAGACGTCGCGGGCTTCGGCGATATCCACCATTTGGAGCAGCCCGTTGACCACGTCCTCCTTGTTTTGCTCGTCATAGTCTTCGCGCAATTCGAGCGAGAACAGGACGTTTTCGGCCACGGTAAGCGAATCGAAGAGCGCCCCGGACTGGAAGACCATGGTCACTTTGCGGCGGATGCGGCGCAGTTCGGATTCGCGCATGCCGGTGATATCCTCGTGCGCCACGATCACGCGGCCACTATCCGGCTTCAGAAAGCCCATCAGATGAGACAAAGTGACGGATTTTCCTACACCGCTGCGTCCGATGATCGCCACCGTCTCCCCGGCGGAAACATGGAAGTTCACATCGACTAAAACAGGGCGGTCGAACGTCTTATCAACATGGCGGAACTCAATGTAATGCGGATTCGGGTCGCTACCCGCCATGGGCGGCCCACTCCTCAGGGGTGTTGACATTCTCAAAGACGGCAATTTCGGGAACCGGAATCAGGAGGGGGCTTGTTTCCTCCGCGGCGGCCATCACCTTGCGCACTCCGCGCTCGAACGCGGCGGCAAGCAAGGGACCCGCACCGCGGTGGTAAACCGCGCAAAGCGGCTCGGGCCAGCCGGAAGGCCCTATTGGAATCAAGGCGTTGGCCCCGGAGGTTTCGGCCAGTTCGAGCAACCGGGTGAGGAAGTCCGCCGAAAGCCCGGGCATGTCGCAAGCGGTGATGAGGTTCCATTCAGCCGTGCTGTGCCGCAAGGCTGCCACGATGCCGCCCAGGGGGCCCTGCTCGGGATGATCGTCGGAGATTCCCGGCCTCTGCAATTGTTGGCTCACAAGAGGGCTGCCGACCAGAGTGGCGCTGCCGGCCGCCGCTTCCACGGCGCGAGCAATCCATTCGGCCAGTGCGATGCCGCGATAGGGGAGAAGCGCTTTATCCCGTCCCATGCGGGAACTGCGGCCCCCCACAAGCACGTACCCGGCCCGGTTCACATGGAAATGATAACATCGGGTTTCAAATACCCGCCGGTTAGTCTATACTAGGGGCAAACATTTTAATGCGTTTGCGTTTTATCTGGATTGGGGTTCTGGGCTGGGCTGTGACGGGGCTGCACGCGGAAGGCGCGTCAGGCTCCAAGCCCGTAACCAGCGCGATCCATGCGGACCGGCGAACCGGGAAGTTGCGCAGATTCGTGGACCGGGCGGCCGGCCAGCCCGCGCCCTCGTATGACCGCACGGTGGAGCGGATCGCGGCCGAGGAATCGGTGGCGCCGGAACTGCTGCGTTCGGTGATCAAAGTGGAAAGCGACTACGATCCTTACGCCGTTTCCCCCAAGGGCGCACTGGGGTTGATGCAGCTCATTCCAACCACGGCGCGGCGTTTCGGAGTGAAGGACGCATTCGATCCGGCGGAGAACATCCGCGCCGGCGCGAAGTACTTACGCTATCTGCTGGATCTATACAGCGGCGATTCCAAGCTGGCGCTGGCGGCATATAACGCCGGCGAGGGCGCAGTGGCGCGGTACGGCGACGTGCCTCCGTTCCCCGAAACCCGAAGGTATGTGGACCTGATCGGAAAGCGGTTGCCGCGGCCGGCCGAACCCGTGGCCGAAAACGGCGCCCGGGCCGGCGGGGCCGCGGACGCGGGGGTCGGCCATATCGAGGAAGTCGTGCAGCCGGACGGCACGGTGCGCTACGTGGCGCGATGAGAACTTAACTATGAAGCGGTTTGCCGCCATGTTGTTTTTCGCTCCGCTGCTTCTGGCGCAAACCGATACCCCACGCCAACTAACGGTGACTGCCGTGCGGCAGTGGGCGCTGCCGGAGGCGACACGCATCGCCGTGCAGGTTTCGGGCGACTTCCAATATCGTTCGGACCGCGCGCACAATCCGGAGCGGGTCTACTTCGACGTTCTGAACGCACGGCCGCTGATTGAAACCCGCCGCGCCTACACCGCCGCCTTCACGGTTGGTCTGGTGCAGCGAGTGCGCGTGGCCGAGACGGCGCCCGGCATCACGCGCGTGGTGCTGGAACTCGGAGCCGCGGTGGAAATCTCCGCATCGAAACTCACGAACCCCTACCGTCTGATGATCGAATTGAAGCCCGCCCCGGCGGAAGCGCCGGCCGCGAGCCCGCCTTCGCCGGCGGCAACCGCCGCGCCCGCCGCGGGTGAGGCCGCGGCGGTTGTTCCGCCGGTTCTCCCGCCTGCCGCCCCGGCGGCCCCTCGCATGCCCACGGCTGTGCCGAAGCCCGCGCCGGGAGCGGTATCGCAGATGACGGCGGAGCCATCCAAGTCGCAGACCGCGAATCCGGCGCCGGCCCCGCGCGCCGCGGACATCCCCAAGCCGGCGCGATCGTCGGGAGCGGGCGATCCCTCGCTGATTCGCACGCTGGGTTTGAAGATTGAGCGGGTGGTGATAGACCCGGGCCACGGCGGGCACGATCAAGGCACCGACGGACCGCACGGGATTCTGGAAAAAGACCTGGTGCTCGACGTCGCCAAGCGAGTGGGCGCGCTGATTGAGCAGAAGATGGGCGCGGAAGTGGTCTACACGCGCTCGGACGATACCTTCATCCCGCTTGAGGCGCGCACGCAATTGGCGAACGAGAAGAAGGCCGACCTGTTCCTATCGATTCACGCCAACTCCTCCCCGGTGCCGCGCGTGGCGGGAGTCGAAACCTTCTACCTGAACATTACCGGCAGCAGCAAGGACGCCCTGGACGTGGCCGCAAGAGAGAACGCCAGTTCCGATAAATCGGTCTTCGAACTGGCGGACCTGATTCAGAAGATTGCGCGCCGCGACAAAGCCGAGGAATCTAGGCAGTTTGCGTGGGCCATTCAGACGCCGCTCTTCGCAGTCTCGAAAGCAGGCGTACCGGGCGCGAAGAACCGGGGCGTGAAGACCGCTCCGTTCGTTGTCCTGATCGGCGCGAACATGCCCTCCGTGCTGGCGGAGATCGGGTTCGTCAGCAATACGCGCGAAGAGACGCTGCTCAAGAAGACCGATTACAGGCAGAAAGTGGCGGAGGCGCTGTACAAGGGAATTTCGCGATATGCGGACAGCCTGAGCCACTTCGAAGTGGCGCAAACTCCCGCCGTGAAACCCGAGGCCAAAGCCGCGGCGCCTGCCGCGCGGAATACAACCCGCTAAGCCGCGGCACGGCTTCCCGATTCCGCTCGTCCCAATTCAAACATTCCGTGGTAACCATCCGAATTGCGCCGCCGCTGCCCCCCACGGAGCCGCCCAATACCCGCATTGGGGGGGTTGCCTACCGGCGAACGGAATACGAGAATCGGGGGTGTGCCGGGGACGGTGTTAATAGTTGAGGACCCGTTTGTCTCCAAATATCTTTGTTCGCTGCTGGCGCCCAAAGGCTACACAATCAAGACCGCGGGAGTGGTGCGGGGAAACGAGTTTATCCGGTCCGGCCAAGCGTCCGTGATCGTGACGAACGCGCCCGGCGAGTTTCTGGAATTTGCGGATCGCGTTCCGGTGGTGTACCTCTCGTCGGCGCCAGACCCCGACCTTGCGCACAAGTTCCATTGCTGTCACATGGTCACCAAGCCGTTCCGTGCCGCGGACCTCGTCTCGGCCATAGACGATGCGTGCGCCGAAGCCGGCGCCGTCAGTTGAGATCCACCCTTGATGCGCCGCCAAAGAGCGCGGCGTTCAATAGCAACTGGAACATGCCGTAAGACTGGCCGCGGAACGCGGGGTCCGGCCCGATCAGAATGAGCTTCCCATCGCCGAGAGGGACTTCGGCCGCCACGGCCCGGCCCTTCAGGCGTTCCGCCCCCACGGCCCACCCGCTATCGAGGAGCGGTCCCTCGTTGGGGTACGAAGCGGCCACCGAGGCGCCCTTGGACAACACCTGGAAGGCGGGGCTGTTGTTGAAGAACACGTGCGCCGCCGCAGGCATGCCATACGCGAGCGGGTGGGCATTATCGACGGACGCGCGGAGCAGCGAACCGGGAACGTAGAACCGATCCGCCGGCAGCGGCGCTCTCTTTCCATCCGCGCCGATCTCGCCGAGGCCGGTTTCGATCTGCGCCCCGAGCGCCGCAGCCAGGGAAATCGAATCTCCGATGGCGATTGCGGCTCCGCCTCCCGCGAGGAAGCTCTTGAGCTGCGGGATGGTCCTGTCATTGGAGATGCGTCCGAGCCGGCCCCGGTACTGCTCGGGGATATCGTTAGGCGCGGGCTGGGCGGCATCCTGCCGGGAGCCGGCGCCGTCGCTGAGCACGATCACGTCGAAACGCGATTTGAGGTTGCCGGCGTCCAGTTCCCTGGGGTAGACAACCTCAAAAGGAAACTCGTAACGCTCCAACACAAAGCGCGTCCAGCCCGCCGACGAAAGGCCGCCGTATTGATCGAAGAGGCCGATGCGCACGGGCCTGAGCTGCCACGCCTGGCCTCTGGGCCGCTCGGCCAATGCGCGCGCGGGCACGCCCAACTCCCGGGCGGATTGCTCCACAATGCCGCGCGCGGCCGCGGAATCTGGAACCCAAATCGCGCCGCGGCCCGCCGGGCCGTCCTCCGCCAACCAATACACCGGGCAGCCGGCTTTGAGAAGACGGTTGGTGGCGATGAACGAATTGAGAACGCGGTGATCGAGCAGAAATCCGGCGCTGGGGGGCTTCTCGAATGGGGCGGCGGGAGCCGGAAGCAGCCCCGAGACCTTTTCGAATGGCCCTTCGAACCCCTCCAGAATGCGGTCGAACGCCACGCCCATCTGATACGCCAGCGTCCAGCCGGCGATGTCGTAGGGCGGGGTCGGAGGGCCGCCGGGGAATTGCACGTCGTTCGGATAGTCCTGGGGCTCGAACATGTCCATGATGTGCGGCCGGAACGCCTGGGCCGTCTTCACCACGAGCGAGCCCGCCGGGTACTCCTTCTCCCCTGCCCGAAACGCGGATCGCGCCTTGAGAACCGCGACGCCGTTCTTGATCAGCGCATTCGCGAATTGAATGGCCGTTGGGAAATCGGGCTGGTCGGAAGGGAGGACGTAACCCCTGGGGTCGCGCAGGGCTGGGTCGTGAATCGCCTTTTCGTAGAGGCCCCTCGTAGGCGCCGCGCCCGCGGCGGCGGCCTCCAGGGCGGCTACCCGCTTCGGAGTGACCGTCCAATTGTCGCGGCTGCCCTTCTCGATCGAGTTGCGGCCCATCTGGTAAATGTCGAACAACAGCGTCTCGCGGTAGCGCGATGCGAAATCGAGCACGGCGCGATTGATGGCAATTTCGTAATCGATGGTTTCTCTGAAACGCCAAACACGCGGACCCACGGGCATCGGCGAGTCACCGGAGCGCAGCAGACTTTCGGGCACAAGCGGCAGTTCGGAAGGATTCGGGCTGCCGGCGATCTCCGTAAGAATGCCGAGCATGTTGTGGAACGTGGCTGCCGTACGCACCCCGCCGTTCCACCAGGACGAAAATGTCCCGGCGCCGCGCATCACGCCGCCGCCCTTGCCCTCCGCGACAAGGCGGCTGTGCATGGCCGTTCCCACCATCTGCACTCCCAGCAGCGCCAGCGCGTCCACGTGATAACTGAACGGATCGCGAAAAGGCGGCATGAAAACCACGGCCCCGCTCGGGGCGGACTGGTGGTGGTCATACACAATCTGCGGAAACCACTCTTGAAACAGGACGCGGGCCATGTTGGTGGTTTCGGGCAGATTCGCCATGTAGAAATCGCGATTGTTATCGTGGCCCGCGTATTTCTGATAGAGCCGCGGCAGGTTGTTGAGAGAGCGCTTCGCGGGCTCGGCGGCGCGCATGTACCAATCGGCCACCAGGTCGGCGCCGTCGGGATTGGCTTCCACGCACAGAAGGATTGTGTCGTTCAGGAAGCGCAGGGTCTCCTCATCGGAGCGGCTGGCCATCTGGTAGGCCATCTCGATCAGTTGTTGATAGCCGGAGGTCTCGTTGGCGTGGATGCCGCCATCAATCCAGACCACGGCTTTGCCCTCTCGGGCCAAGGCGCGAGCCTGTTGGGGAGTGAGGTCCTGGGCGAGCGCCAGCTTGCGCGCGATCTCGCGATACCGCGCCAGGTTCCTCTGGTTCGCGGGCGAGGTAATGATGGCCATGTATTGCTCACGGCCTTCGGAAGTGCGGCCCAGGCTCTCAAGCTTGAAGCGGGCGGATTCCGCCGCAAGGCGTTTCCAATACGCATCCAACTGGCGGTGGCCGGCGATGCGGTAATCGTCGCCTATGCGAAATCCGAGCGCCATCAGCGGCGGCGTCACCTTCGGCGGCGCCTGCGCAGCCAGAGACGATACGTAGAGCGCGGCGCCGATCCAAGGCGCCAAGCGCCGGATTTGCATATGAGAGAGTGTAGCCCAAATGGAGCCGTGATATCGTGATCCAGTGCGCCGGAACCACCGGCGTAAGTGGCGCGGGTTTCAGCGTGCCGAGCCGGACTCAACTCGGCGTTCTGAGTTTCTACGTTTTCGTGAGATTGTTCGGGTGATGAC